>WFNF01000049.1 GCA_015488775.1 Helicobacteraceae bacterium | reverse complement strand
GCATAGTAGTTTATGGTAACTATCAATCTGTATTTGTTTCCTGCAATATTAAAAACAACTTTGGTATCTCCAATAATACTAGCACTTCCATACATCTCTTTAATGTCATTTGGAGTATTCCAATCAAGTTTCAAAACCTCTTTATGCCAAGATTCCAAAGGACTTTTACTGTCTTTATATTTTGATTGTTCATAAAAGTCTTTGAGTGCTTTTTTGGAAATTATTCTCATAGCGGTATTATATCATAGTTCCCATTAATAGAACTTCAGCATTGAAACATAAGTTTTGTAATACAAGAATAAAAAACAAGATATAATGCTTAGTAATTTTTAAAAGGTTGCGTGATGAGTTCATTTTTTCTCGTTTCTATCGTCCCCGATGGGAACGCATGCAGTAAAACAAGTAACTACAAATATACACTCCCACGCGGGAGCATGGGAGCGAGCAAAAGTCAGGTTTAGTGAGTATCACATAGACATAAAGTCTATGCTACCGAACTCTTCACTTAATGGAGGTTCTTATGGATAATTATATCGGAATTGATGTTGCAAAAGCAACCATGCAAATTTACATACCTAAAAATGATTTAGATATAGAAATAGCAAATAATGAGAGTGGATTAAAAACACTCTATTCTAAACTAAAAAAACAGTATAAAAAACAGATAGATGATATAGTCTTTGTATACGAATCAACAGGAAGTTATTCAACATATTTAGAACAGTTTTCAGAGTCTAAGAGTATTAAATGCTTTAAAGTAGGTGCATACCAAAGTGCATCATTTTCTAAAGTTGTTAAAAATAGAAATAAGACAGATATAATAGATGTAAGAATGTTGTCTAATATGCATGTAATAGCAACCGATGAAGACATTAAGATACCATCAAGAGATGTTAAAGCCCATCAGATAAGGTCTTACATCAAATATTATCAATCACTAGTAAAAGAGGAAATAAGAAGTAAAAACTATCTTGAAGCAGCTACTTTTAACTTAGAAGATGAATTTGTACTCAAACAAGTTGAGAAAAAAATCAAGAATATACAAAAAGAACAAGTGGATATTATAAGTAAAACTATGGAGATAATAAACTCCAATGAAAAATATAAAAAAGCCTATGAAAATATAACTTCCATCAAAGGTATTGGAGAGAAAAGTGGCATCATTCTTTTATATCTGTTTTTAAGGTATCCTAAGGCATCAAGACAACATGTGACAGCTCTATGTGGACTTGATCCAATACAAAGAACTTCCGGTACATCAGTACAACATAAAGAGAGAATATCTAAACAGGGACTATCATTAGTTAGAGCTATATTATTTATGCCAACAATGGTTGCAATACAGCATAATGAAGAGATGAAACTAATCTATGATAGATTAGTAGATAGAGGTAAACCAAAACCATTAGCTCAGATAGCAGTAATGAGAAAAATAATATTATTAGCTCACTCACTTTATAAAAATGATGAGATATATGATGAACGTAGGTACTTGAAATTTACTCAAATTAAAAAGGTGGACAATGTGAAATAGTTGATATTTTTAAGTGATTTTAAAGGTGGAAACTCCCATCGTCCCCGATGGGAATGCATACAACAGTGAAAAAGTAAAAACAAATATACACTCCCACGCTCAAGCATGGGAGCGAGCAAAATATTTTTATAATCTAAAGATGTGTTATAATACTTAATAATCAAAAAGGAGGGTCTTATGATTACTTTAAAAATCGAAAACAAGAAAGTTGAAGAGATTTTTTTAAATGAATTTCATAGCAACAAAGAGAAGTTTTTTGAGTTTATAGAAAAAAGTTTTATGAACGCGCAACAACAATCATCTAAGCTTGATGATTTATCTCATTTAAGCTCTCAAGTTGAAGCAGGATTCAACTCTCCTTTGAGTTCAAAGTCGCATAAAGAAATCTTCCAAGAACTCAAAACAAAATATGCATAAAATTATTTATACTGAGTTAGCAGAGCAAGATCTATTTTCATTATTTGAACGCATCGCAGAAGACAAACCAAGCGTTGCAGTTGCGTACATTGATAAACTCGAAAAACATATTGAACTATTACAAAACAACCCTCATCTTGGATTGGAATGTAAAGCAAAAAAAGTTTATCTCAATTGTAGAGTTTTAATTTATGAGGATTATTTAATCTTCTATAAAATCACTCATAACGACATTCACATTTTAAGAATTTTAAACAGTAAAATAAACTATCAAGAGACATTTTAATATATTTATCATTCTTAAATCTCCCAAATTTTTGGCATAAAAAAAGGGAGACGACTTTAAAAGCCGCCTCCCTTATAAAAACATAAACTTAGAAAAGTTTACTTAGATGTTGTCGCGAATGCCTAGATTTTCAACAAGTTTAGCATAAGCTTCTTTGTTCGTTTTTTTGAAGTATTTCATTAAACGACGACGTTGTCCAACTAATTTTAGAAGTCCAAGACGAGAAGCGTGATCTTTTTTGAAAACTTTTAAGTGTTCAGTTAATTCTGCAATTCTAGTA
>WFNF01000048.1 GCA_015488775.1 Helicobacteraceae bacterium | reverse complement strand
TCTTCTGTATCATCTCTATACCATTCATTCTCGGCATATTTATATCTGTCATAATCATATCAACTGGAGTTTTTTCAAAAATTTCTAAACCCTCTTTTCCATCATTAGCCACTATAACCTCTCGAAAATACTCTTGTAAAATTGTTAGCATTTGGTATTGTGTTGCAATATCATCTTCCACATAAAGAAGTTTTATATTACAAGTATTAGACATTACAATCCTTGAGCAAAGGTTCTGGTCTTGCAAAATAGTAGCCTTGAGAAAAATCAATGTCAAGACCATTTAAAATAGTATATATAGCTTTATTCTCGACAAATTCAGCCACAATCTGAAGCTTTTGCTCTTTAGCAAACCTAACTATTGTTTTTACTATTGAGAGGGCATAACTATCTGTTTCTATATTTTTTATAAGTGAGCCATCTATCTTTAAGATATCTGGTTGATACTCTAAAAGTCTCTCAAAGTTTGAGTATCCTGCACCAAAATCATCTATGGCTATTTTAACACCGTATACTTTTACATCTTTTATAAATATTTTGATTGTCTCAAGCTCTTGGATACTCTCATCTTCAAGTAATTCAAAGATAACTCTATTGGCATCTTGCTTGTTTTTTTCAAGAAGTGTAAATATCTCATCTCGCACTACTTCAAGTTCAATATCGATAGCAGAGAGATTAATGGAAATATCTTTATCTGTTAAAAGGAGAGCTTTAAAAGAGTTCTGTAAAACAATTTGTGTTATCTGTGTGTAGTATTTTCCTTTTTTTGCAGTATCAAGAAAGAAAAAAGGTGCCAGGACTTTGCCATCTTCACTGACCAGTCGCACTAAAGACTCATACTTAGATACAGTTTGCGTCTTATTGTCTATGATAGGCTGAAAATAGGAGATAATATTGCCATTATGAATGGCTGTTCTTATCATAGAAAGTGTCTCCATATTTTTCTGTACCTGTTCTTCTCCATCTTTATGAAGATTATTAGCTATAATAAACTTCTCTTTATTATGATGCATTTTTTCTATGCCCAGCAGTGCATTTTCATATATATACTCTTTAACATAAGAGATACTTACATCCAAAGCGACATCATAAGTAAAATTTCCAAGATCAATAGTTTCATTTTGAATTACTTTTTGAAAAGTTCTAACTTTCTCTTTAAAAAACTCTATATCATCCAAACATTCACTTAACAGGCTCACTATAGCAAACTCACCATTGCCTAGTTGAAATATCTTCTCTATATAACATTGAGGCTCAAGATTCTTTATCATAATCAGAAGTAATTTATCCTCTAACTCTTCAATCGTTTTACTATCAAAAAGCTCTTGAATAATATTAAACTCATCAAGTTTAAAATAAACAAGAAGTGGTTTATCTACACTTTTTAGTAAATCTTGTAACTGTTTTTTAGGATTCATAATATCAGTAATATCTCCTCGCAAGGCTATATATTCAACTATGTTTCCCTCACGATTAAGAATAGGTTTTATAACACTTTTCACATAATAGCTTTTTCCTGATTTTGTTCTATTTTTTACTATTCCTCTCCAAATTTTTTTCTTATTTTTTATAGTATCCCACATTTGAGCATAAGTCTCTTTAGTCATATCAGGGTGTCTGACTATATTATGAGATTTTCCTATAAGCTCCTTTTTTGAATATCCTGAAATAAAACAAAAGTTATTATTAACATAAGTAATAATACCTTTGAGATCTGTTTTTGAAACAATAGCACTCGAGTCCACCACCTCTTGGTACTGTTCAAGAAGATAATTACTCTCTTTAATTTTCTCTTCTAAACGGTAACGATCAGTAATCTTACGAAGCTCTTGCTCTATCTGCTCAAACTGAATAGGCTTATTAATGTAGCCATTTATATTATACTTAATAGCGTTCATTAAATAGTCTGTATCATTGTATGCTGAGAGTATTAAGATGGGAACTTGTTTATTCTCATCACGAATTTTCTCAATCATCGCTAAGCCACTCATCCTTGGCATATTGATATCAGTAAGTATTAAATCAATGTCATTTTCAAGGTACTTTTCTAATCCGTCCAAACCATCTGAAGCAGTAATAATATCATCAAAAAATTCACTAAGCATCATCTGCATTAACTCTCTTGATAACTCATCATCCTCTATAAAGAGAAGTTTCATTTTTTTTGTGGAGTCTGTTACATTATAGTTAGCATCATTCATATGGACCTCTTAAAAAAGAATTATTTCTACTATTGAATACTATCATACAAATCTAAGTAAATTGTGTGTAAAATGTGAGGAATCTGGATAAAGGTAGAAAAGTGTTCAAAAAAACAAGAGTTTTATATATTGAAGATGAGTTAGTAACTGCAAAAAATGTAGTAAATTTTTTAGAAGATTGTGATTTTGAAGTAGAATTTTGTGATACAGTTTCTTCAGCACTTATGACCTTACAAGTGAATAGTTATGATATTTTACTCCTTGATTTGACACTACCTGACTTTCATGGATTTGAACTCGTTAAAAAGTTACGTGCGACACAAACACTTCCTATAATCGTTATCAGTGCACATAGTGATATAAAAACAAAAGTAACAGCATTTAGATATGGGGTCAATGATTATATGGTTAAGCCTATCTCACTAGAGGAGTTAGAAGCGAGAATGTGGGCACTTCTTGGAAGATTTAGTCAGATAAAGTCACTGCTTGACCCTGAGAAAAGTCTTTGCAATATGGAAGAAGATAATATCTATTTTAAAGACAAAGCACTTGAATTAACACAAACCGAGTTTGATATACTCCAGCTCCTACTTGAAAATAAAAACAAAGTCCTCTCCCGAGAATTTCTCTCTTCTTCACTCTCTTCGATTAGCTCACATCGTTCACTTGATTATCATATTAAAAATCTTAGAAAAAAGATGGATGACAGTGCTTCGCATCCTAGATATATCAAAACTGAATATGGGGTGGGATATAAGTTGACGATTTAGTTATATTTGTAATACTTTTTTTTTAACTGATGTTATTATATTGATATTTATTTAATTAGCGAATAACTAATAAGAGCTATGATTACAGTATAAATAAATCAGAGCCTTTTTATATGAGTTCATTATTAACAATAAAGCTACTTAGTTAACCGTCACCAAAAACAGACACTAAACTTCACTTAATTTCTTAAAACACAGGAGATATTCTAAAAATGAATCCTTTATTTCCTACAATTGCCGAAAGTTGTAGGAAAAGAAGTGTATTCATAATAAACTAGTATTTTTATGCCAAATCCATTTTATTCAAAAACCTTTATAGGTAAAGATAAGGTGCGTAAAATCATATTAAATGGTGCTACAATTATCTCTTTTGCTATTGCAGTACTAACTTTTGGATTTTCCATGTTCCCTGTAATCTTTAGTGCAGTTGTTATTGAGCCTTCCTCTCCAAAGATTACATAGCCTACTATTGGTACTTTAGAAAGCTTAGAACCTATATCTGTTTTTAAATTTAGTTTAATATTTATTTTTTCAGTATCCATATTTAGATTTCCTGAGCCAACAACATCAATCTCATCAGAATCAACGTATATATCTTTTAAAGTAACTTTTGAGCCTTTGTAGTTTACTTGTGAGTAGGCAGATTTTATATATAATCCCTCAGTTGAGTAATGTGGTAAAGAAAAAGTCACTAAGGATGGTATAGTATTTAAAAAGGCTAATATATTATTTATAAGTGTAAAATCAAGTATAGTAGTATCTTTAACTTTTACCAAACCATTTATATTGTCTAAGGGTCCTTTGAAACTAAAAGATAATTGTCCACCTCTTTGTATTGATGTTTTACTTAGTGCATTCATAAACTTGTCATCAAAATTTTTACCAGATACACTTAAATTATTATCTTTTATTTTTAACCTTGCTTTTCCATGATTGTGTAGTAAGAGAAAGTTAAGTGTTTCATCTTTGTACTCACCGTTCGCCTTGTCAAATAAAATAGACTTATTATCACTTAAATATAAATTTGAATTTTTAGCTGAAATTTTTATATTTAAACTATCTTTCTTTTTTGTATCACTATTTTTAGGTCTATCTTTTATAAATTGGATAAGAGATAAAATATCTATAGAACTATCTTTTACTTTTATAGATATATTATCAGCCAATTTTACTTTAATCTTTTTTTGAATATCTAAAAGAACATCTTTTTTATTGATTTTCCCTAATACTTTGTATTTTTTTCTTTTAACATTATTTTTACCTACTAAAATCGGATATGGGTAGTATATTGAAGCTTTAAGTAAAAAAGGCATTGACCCATCTTTTGAAGTTATCTCAAAATTACCTTTTGTTAGATTAAAATCTCTTAATAGTTTAGAGTTTGTTGATATTCTTTTTAATGAATTTAGTGTAAATTTCCAACCATTATCTTTTTGGGTAAAAGCAATTTTATGTTTTTTATCGTAAACTCTAAAACTATTTTTTCTACTTGTAAGATCTAAAACAACATCTTGTGGATCAGTTAGTATACTTCCTAATCTTTTATCTTTAATATTTAGATCATTTAATTTAATTTTACCTTTACCTTTAGCTATATTATATGTAGTAGTAACTTTTGCTGTAACGACATCTGATACATTTATATTTGTAGGTACAATGTTTAAATAGTTTTTATTTACAAATATTTTAGATGGTTCAATCTCTAGCTTAATATCATTCAACTCCCAGTGGCTTTTTTGATCAGTTTTAATCTTTATTCTTGAGCCTAAAGTAGATATATTTACAGGTAAAGAAGTTTGATCAAGAGATATCCCTTTGTAGTTTAATTCTACAATATCTAAGTCTATAGAACTTGTTTTATCATTTAAAGATAATGGTCCTGAAAAGTATGTATAAAGAGAATCATCCACAGATATAAGAAGTGGATTGAAATTTGCAGTAAGTTTTTTCATATTGGTTGGAACAATAAAATCTTCTATGTTTATATCATGATTATCAAAAAGCCAATGAGATTTTGCTACACTTAATGTCTCACTGCTATTGTTAAAGTCATAACTAACATTTAGACCTTTTTGAGCTAAAGATATTCTTTTATCATCTATATTAAAATCAACAAAATTTATCTTACCATCAAAATTACCAATAAAATTTGATATATCTAGATTACCTGTTAAATCAAAACCAACTTTTTTATCGTAATTGGCATGTAAACTTTTAATTTTTACATCAGCATCATTTAAACTAATTTGACTAGATTTTACATTTATATCAACACCTGCAAAATTAACTAAAGATTTTGATACTTTAAAATCGCCTTTTGCACTAATATTACCATCATATAAATCTATATTTAGTTTTAATTTAACATCACTCTTCCCAGCTTTTTGTATTAAAGGGAGCTCTATCTTGTATTGTTTAAGTAGGTTTAATACATCTTGATCAACTCTAGAAACTAAATCAAGATTAAGGTGTAACATTGGAAAGGATGTTCTAAAGTCTATGTCTAACTTTGTTTTTGAACTTTTATGTTTATAAAAAGAGACATTATTTAAATTTATATTTAAAAAACCATTTTTAAACTCTAAATCAACCTTTTTAGATTTAGCTGGTCCTGTATTTTGCTCAAATTTATATGCTACATTATAGCCCGTTGCTTTAGCATAGATTGATTCTAATATAGGTTTTTTGTAGTCATAATTAATATAAGCAATTGATGGAGTGATATGGGAAAATTTAGCGTACTTGGTTATCCACGGGGTTACTGCTTTTGGTAACTCTAATGAGTCTATAAATTTTGTTATTGAATCTGTCTTGTTTATATCAGCTATGGCTTGTATCTTGTCTGTACTTATATTTGAGTAAAGTGTACCAACTATCTCATCATAAAAGTTTATATTAGACTTAATATATAGATTCATATTTTCAATATCTATAATAGTATTTGTATGAACTTTAAGCTCTTTACCTTTTATGTGTGCATCAAGTACATCTACTTTTATATATTTATTTCCAATATTTATTTTAGCATCATAAAATATATCTTTATTTTCAATTTTTAAAAAACTTTCACTAGATGGCTTATATTTGAAAGATATTTTTAAATCATCAATTTTTATATCATCAAATACTATTGATTCAAATGTTTTACTTGAAAATTTTAAAAGTTTTAAATAGGTTTTGATTTTTTCTATATCTATATTTGGAGTGGTACTGTTAGTGTTACCTGTGGTAACTTTAATCTCTTTAGCATAGATAATAAACTTATCATCTAGCTTAATATAGAGAGTATCGACCTTAAGAAATTCAAATGTAAGTTTATCTATGTAAAATCCGTTTTTGAAAGTAGTTGCTAAAACTGAAAAAAGAAAAACGGAGATCAAAAAAAAGATGATAATACTTAGATATATTCTTCTAATAGTGTTTACTATAACATTATCGCTCATATACTACCTAAATCAACAAATTAAAACGCCAAAAGTTATATATATACCAAAAGGTTCTATTAGTAAGATTATAACATATTTAGAACATAAACAAATTAATGTATCACAATTGGATAATTATATCATGAGATTTGTTGGTGATCCACAGTCTGGGTGGATTGATATAGGTTCAACTCAAATGACTAGATTAGACTTTTTGCATAAATTAAGTTCTTCAAAAGCAGCTTTACAAAACATTACTCTTATTCCTGGTGAGACATCATACTTTTTTTTAAAAGAATTATCTGAAAAACTAGATTTTGATTTTAATGTTTTATATAAAATATATTTGAAAAAAGCAAAATATAGCGAGGGGATGCTAGTTCCAGACACATATAAAGTACCTATTGGTATAAATGAAGGTGATTTAATAACTTTGCTTTTAAACTTATCAAACAAAAAACAAAAAAAGTTTTTTAACAAAATTTTTGGAAACTATTCTGAAACTAAAATGATACGTTATGTAACAATCGCTTCTATAATACAAAAAGAAGCTGCTGACAATAAAGAGATGCCCTTGGTTAGCTCTGTTATATATAATAGACTTCGTAAAGGTATGAAGTTACAAATGGATGGAACATTAAATTATGGGAAGTATTCACACACTAAAGTAACTTCACATCGCATCAAAACAGATAAAAGCAGATATAACACTTATAAATACAGAGGCTTACCATACCAGCCTGTGTGTAATGTCGGTTTTGAAGCAATTAAGGCTGCTATATTTCCTCAAAAAACAGATTATTTGTATTTTATGAAAGCAAAAAGTGGGACTCATAATTTCACACGTTACTATTCTACACACATAAAAAACATAAGAAATGCTACAAAATGAAACATAATAATCTGATTATTTGGTATTTATTATCTACTTACTTGTTATTTACTCATTAAGTGATAAAATCCAATTCGTAAATAAAAATTGACTAGTTTTACTTTAAGTAGAAAACTAGCATAATATTAAGGAACAACATGTCAAAAATCATTTGGTCAGTTATTGACGAGGCACCAGCTTTAGCGACTTATTCGCTTTTACCAATCGTTAACGCGTTTACTCAAGCAGCAGGCGTTGAAGTTGTTACTAGTGACATCTCACTTTCAGGTCGTGTTCTTGCAACATGGAATCTAGCAAAAGATGAACTTTCTGAATTAGGAAAGGTTGTTCAACAAAAAGATGGTAACATCATTAAACTTCCAAATATATCTGCATCTGTTGGTCAATTAAAAGATTGTATCGCTGAACTTCAAGGTCAAGGTTTTGATATCCCTAATTACCCTGAAAATCCAGTAAATGATGCTGAAAAAGAGATTCAATCTAAATATTCAGTATGTTTAGGTTCAGCAGTTAACCCTGTGCTACGTGAAGGAAATTCTGATCGTCGTGCGGCAAAAGCTGTTAAAAAATATGCACAAAATCATCCACATCGTCTTAAAGCATTTCCTGAAAATGCTAAATCTTATGTATCTCATATGGCTGGTAATGGTGACTTCTATGGTAATGAAAAATCAGTTGTTATTGATAAAGCACAAAAAGTTACTATTGCACTTAATGGCAGAGAACTTAAAACCATTGATGCTTTAGATAAAGAGATTTTAGATGGAACTTATATGTCAGTTTCAAAATTAAAAACATTTATTGCTAAGACTATTGAAGATGCTAAGAAAAATGGTGTTTTATGGTCTATTCACCTAAAAGCAACAATGATGAAAATTTCTGATCCTATTATGTTTGGTCATGCTTTTACTGTTTTCTTCCAAGATGTATTTGCAAAATACGCTGATGTGTTTGCTGAATTAAATGTTAATCCTAACCAAGGTATGTCAGATTTAGAGAAAAAAATCTCTGGACATGCTAAAGAGGCTGAAATTAAAGCAGCATTTCAAGTAGTAGTTGAATCTGATAATCCAGAGATTGCTATGGTTGATTCTGATAAGGGTACAACTAACTTTAATGCTTCTAATGATGTAATTATTGATGCTTCAATGCCTGTTGTTGTTCGTGAGGGTGGTAAACAATGGAACCGTAAGGGTGATGCTGTTGAGTGTGTTGCAGTTGTTCCTGATGCATCTTATGGTATCTTTTACGAAGAGATGGTAAATGATTGTGTGAAGAATGGTCAGTATGATGTAACAACTATGGGCTCAGTAGCTAATGTTGGTCTTATGGCTCAAAAAGCTGAAGAATATGGTTCTCATCCAACTACTTTTGAACTTGCAGAAGCTGGAAAAGTAACTGTAAGTGCTGAAGATGGTACGGTTCTTATGAGTTTTGAATGTGAAAAAGGTGATATCTGGAGAATGTCTCGTGCTAAAGATATTCCAATTAAAGATTGGGTTCGCTTAGCAGTTGAAAGAGCTAGTATTGAAAAAGTTCCAACTATATTTTGGTTAGATGAAAAACGTGCTCATGATGCTCAAATGATTAAAAAAGTAAATGAGTATCTTGCAAATTTAGATACTGATGGCTTAGATATTCAGATTATGGATGTTGCATCTGCTACACGTTTTACAAATACTTGCGTTCGTAAAGGTGAAAATGTTATTGCGGTAACAGGTAATGTTTTAAGAGATTATTTAACAGACATGTACCCAATATTAGAGCTTGGAACATCTGCTAAAATGCTTTCAATAGTTCCATTACTTGCTGGTGGTGGTCTGTATGAAACTGGTGCTGGTGGATCTGCTCCAAAACATGTTGATCAATTCTTAAAAGAGGGTCATTTGCGTTGGGATTCATTAGGGGAATTTTTAGCATTAGCTGAATCTTTACGTTTCTTAGGTCAAAAACACTCAGATGCAAAACTAACAGCTTTAACTGCTGCTTTAGATGTTGCAAATGATGCTTATCTTTCAAATGATAAAGCACCTTCACGTAAATGTGGTGAGCCTGACAATAAAGCTTCACACTTCTTTGTAGCTCAGTATTGGGCTAAGGCATTAGCTGAAGGCAATGACGCTGATTTAGCAGATAAATTTGCCTCTGTGGCAACTGATCTTAGTGAAAATGAAGATAAAATTATTTCTGAATTAATCGCATCTGAAGGTTCTGCTAAAGATATCGGTGGATACTTCAAACCTGATGTGGCAAAAGCAACTGCTGCTATGCGTCCTTCTGCTACACTAAACTCAATTATAGATTCTATATAATTTGAGCTAACTTTAGGGCTCTTGCCCTTTTGTTCTCTTAATACTTTACATATTGGTGTACTGTATTAAGACAATTGAGTCTTTACATTGGTTCTTTCTTAGCCTTTATGCTTATAGTTGTGTGCATGCACATAATCATTAAGTGTGACTGCTTAAAGGAAGAATACTACTACCTTAGGAGTTTATATGAAACATGGAAAAAGAGTTGGTATTGTTGGTGCTGGTAATGTTGGAGCTACTGTAGCTTATTCACTTGCTATGCAGGGTGCATGTCATGAAATAGTTTTAAGAGATAATAAAATTGACGTTGCACGTGGTAAAGCTTTAGATATGTCTCAAGCAGCATCTGCTGTAAGATCTCATACTGTTGTAACAGTTGCTGAAGATATTAGTGATCTTAAAAACTGTGATGTTGTTGTAATAACAGCAGGTTCACCAAGACTTCCAGGTATGAGCCGTGATGATCTTTTAATGATAAATGCTAAAATTACTAAAGAGGTTATTGTTGGTGTAGCAAAATACTCACCAGATGCAATTATAATTATGGTTTCTAACCCTCTTGATGCTATGACTTACGTAGCTTTAAAAGAGAGTGGTTTTGATAGAAGTCGTGTTATTGGTATGGCTGGTATCTTAGATAGCTCACGTATGGCTTCATTTATCCAAGAAAAACTTGGATATGGTGGAGGTCAAATCCGCGCATCTGTTATGGGTGGTCATGGTGACGATATGGTTCCTCTTGCTCGTTACTCAACTGTTGCTGGTGTTCCTTTAACAGATGTGTTAAGTGATGACCAGATTGATGAGATAGTAGATCGTACCCGTCATGGTGGAGCAGAAATAGTTGCACATTTAAAGACTGGTTCTGCTTATTATGCACCTGCAAAATCAACTGCAATTATGGTTGATGCTATCTTAAAAGATACTAAACAAATTCATCCTTGTGCAGTTTTACTTGAGGGTGAATATGGCTATGATGATGTTGTTTGTGGTGTCCCTGTTATGCTAGGTGCTAATGGAGCTGAAAAAATCATTGAAGTTACACTTGATGAGGGTGAAAAAGAGATGTTCGCTGGTTCATGTTCATCTGTTCAAACTCTTATAGATACTTTACATAAAAATAAATTTTTTGAAGGAGACAAATAATGTCTACACGTATAGAAAAAGATACAATGGGGGAAATTAATGTTCCTATCGATGCTTACTGGGCTGCTCAAACTCAAAGAAGTGTTCAAAACTTTGCTATTGGTGAGGAGACTATGCCTTATGAAATCACAAGAGCATTTTCTTATCTTAAAAAATCTGTTGCTTTAGTCAACAAAGATCTTGGGAAACTAGATGGTAAAAAAGCTGATGCTATAGCAAGTGCTGCTGATGATATGTTAGCTGGTAAACTTGATGGCAACTACCCTTTAGTTGTATGGCAAACAGGTTCAGGAACTCAATCAAATATGAACAATAATGAAGTTCTTGCAAATCGTGCTACTGAGATTCTTGGTGGTGACTTTAGAAAAGAGAAACTTATTCATCCTAATGATGATGTAAATAAATCTCAAAGCTCTAATGATACTTATCCTACGGCTTTACATGTAGCTGCTGTTATATCTATGGAAACTAGAGTTTTACCAGCTATTGCAAAACTAAAAGCAACTTTAGCTGATAAATCTGCTAAATTTGAGTCTATAGTTAAAATTGGTCGTACTCACTTACAAGATGCAACTCCTATAACTCTTGGACAAGAGATTAGTGGTTGGGTTGAGATGTTAAATAAATGTGAAAAAATGGCAAAAGATTCTTTAGAAGCAGTTCGTGAACTAGCTCTTGGTGGAACTGCTGTTGGTACTGGCTTAAACGCTCATCCTGAACTTGGTAAAAGAGTTGCAGATAAATTAAGTGAACTTACTGGCCACGATTTTGTTACCGCACCAAACAAATTCCATGCTTTAACTTCTCATGATGCATTAGTTTACTCTCATGGTGCTCTTAAAGCACTTGCAGCAGATATGATGAAAATTGCTAATGATGTTAGATGGTTAGCAAGTGGTCCTAGATGTGGTATAGGTGAGATAGAGATTCCAGCAAATGAGCCAGGTTCATCTATAATGCCAGGTAAGGTAAACCCTACTCAAGCTGAAGCCGTAACTATGGTTACATGTCAAGTTTTTGGTAATGATGTTGCTATATCTATGGGTGCTTCTCAAGGTAACTTTGAATTAAATGTTTATAAGCCAGTTATTGCTTATAATTATTTACAATCATGTCGTTTACTTGCAGATTCTATAACTTCATTTAATGATCATTGTGCTGTTGGCTTAGAACCAGTTGCAGATAAAATAGATCATTTTTTACATAATTCACTTATGTTAGTTACTGCTCTTAACCCTTATGTTGGTTATGATAATGCAGCAAAAATTGCTAAAACTGCACATGCAAATAAGTCAACACTTAAGGAAACTGCAATTGAACTTGGTTTACTTACAGCTGAAGAGTTTGATAAGTATGTAGTTCCAGAAGATATGATAGCGCCAAAAGCGTAGTAAAAACAGTTGTTACGCATCGGCTTTTGTTGATTCGTATAAGTCGTACCAACATAATTTAAGGAGAGTATATGAATATTCATGAATATCAAGCAAAACAGATTTTCAAAAAGTATGGTCTGCCAACGCCTAAGGGTATAATGGTTGAAAGTGTTAAAGATGCTGTTAAAGCTGCTGAACAATTAGGTGGTCCTATTTGGGTTGTTAAAGCTCAAATCCATGCTGGTGGTCGTGGTCTTGGTGGTGGTGTTAAACTTGCTAAGAGTTTAGAAGAAGTTGAAACTTTAGCTAATGAAATTCTTGGTATGACACTTGTTACTCACCAGACTACTGCTGAGGGTAAATTAGTACAAAAACTTTATATTGAAGATGGTGCAGATATACAATCAGAGTATTATCTTTCTGTTGTTCTTGATCGTAAATTAGAGATGCCAATTATTATGGCTTCTACTGAGGGTGGTATGAACATTGAAGATGTTGCTGAAAATACTCCTGAAAAAATCGTAATTGTTCCAGTTGATCCTGCTATTGGTTTCCAAAGCTTTCACGGTCGTAAATTAGCTTTTGGTCTTGGTCTAACAGACAAAGATGAGCAAAAAAATATGATTCGTTTTGCAAGTAAGCTAGTAGCAGTTTATATGGATAATGATGCAGAGATGATTGAAATCAATCCACTTGTTAAAACTGGAAAGGGTGAATTTATCGCTCTTGATGGTAAAATGGGATTTGATAACTCTGCTTTGGGTCGTCACCCAGATATAGCTGAGATGAGAGATTTAAGTGAAGAAGATGCTGACGAAGTTGAAGCAGCTAAATATGGTCTTTCTTATGTAGCTCTTGATGGTGAGATTGGTTGTATGGTTAATGGTGCTGGTCTTGCTATGGGTACTATGGATACAATTAACCATATGGGTGGAACTCCTGCTAACTTCTTGGATGTTGGTGGTAGTGCAAATGCTGAAACTGTTGCAAAAGGTTTTGAGATTATTCTTAAAAACCCTAAGGTTAAAGCAATTTTTGTAAATATTTTTGGTGGTATAGTTCGTTGTGATCGTATTGCAAATGGTATTATAGAAGCTACAAAAATTACTGATGTTAATGTTCCTGTTATTGTAAGACTTGATGGAACAAATGCACCAGAAGCAGCAGAGATTCTTAAAAATGCAAATATAGCTAACTTAATTGTTGGTGATGACTTAGGCGATGGTGCAGCAAAAGCTGTAGCAGCAGCGAAAGGAAACTAATATATGTCAATTTTAGTAAATAAAGATTCAAAAGTAATCGTTCAAGGTTTCACTGGTAAAGAGGGAACTTTTCATGCTGAACAATGTTTAGCTTATGGAACTAAGATTGTTGGTGGTGTTACACCAAACAAGGGTGGTCAAGTACATTTAGATAAGCCAGTATTTAATACTGTTGATGAAGCTGTACAAACTACAGGTGCAACTGTTTCTATGATTTTTGTTCCACCTGCATTTGTTGGTGACGCTGTAATGGAAGCTGCTGAAGCTGGTATTGAACTTGCTGTAATTATTACAGAAGGTGCTCCTGTTAAAGATATGCAAATGGCTAAAGCTCACGCTACTAAGCATGGTATGATGACTATTGGGCCAAACTGTCCAGGTGTTATTACTGCGGAAGAGTGTAAGATTGGAATTATGCCTGGTATGATTTTCAAAAAAGGTAATGTTGGTCTTATATCTAAGTCTGGTACTTTAACTTATGAGGGTGCAAACCAAGTTGTTAAAGAGGGCTTTGGTATTACTACTGCTGTAGGTATTGGTGGAGATCCGATTATTGGTCTTTCTTATAAACAAATTCTTCCAATGTTTGAAGCTGATCCTGAAACTGAGTGTATAGTTATGATTGGTGAAATTGGTGGAGATCTTGAGATTCAAGCTGCTGCTTTAATTAAAGAACAAATCACTAAGCCTGTAGTTGCTTTTATTGCAGGTCAAACTGCTCCTAAAGGTAAAACTATGGGTCACGCTGGAGCTATTGTTTCAGGAAGTGCTGGTACAGCTGCTGAAAAGATGGCTGCGCTAGAAGCTGCTGGTGTTACTGTTGTAGTTAGTCCTGCTGAAATAGGTGCTGCTGTTACTAAGGCTATGGCAAAAATATCTAAATAATTAAGTAGTTTGGGTTTTATTTAATCATTAAATGATAATGATTTTTAAGATAAAATCTCAGGCTCTTGTATAAGCGTAAAATGGTAACAATGTTTATCTAAAAAACGCGTGTGAAACACAATTTATAGAGATATTACTAAATCTTGGTTATCCTCTTGCAGACGATAAATTAGGCTATTTGCCTTAAAAGTTAAAAGCTTTGTTTATATGTGATTTGGAAGATTTAGACAAAAAAGATTAATATTATTTGAGGAGTTAACATGGCAAGTGCTATGATCGAATATCCTGGTGATGTTCCAGTATGGGTAAATACAGATAATTGTAAGGCATGTGATCTTTGTGTATCAGTATGTCCTTCAGGTGTATTAGGTATGGTTTATGAAACTACTTCAACTTTAGGTGCAATGATTAGTGTTAATAACCCTGAATCTTGTATAGGTTGTAATGAATGTGAGCTTTCATGTCCAGATTTTGCTATATATGTAGCAAATAAAAAAGAATTTAAATTTGCAAAATTAACTGATGACTCTAAAGCTCGTCAAGAAAAAATTATAGCAAATAATTATATGTCACTTGATATTCAAGGAGTAAAATAATGGCAGAATTAAGAGAAATAATCTCAACTGGAAATGAATTAGCTGCGATTGCATCCGTTGATGCTGGTTGTAGATTTTTTGCTGGATACCCAATTACACCATCATCAGAGGTTATGCATGTAATATCTGATTTATTACCATCAGTTGGTGGTGCATCTATTCAGATGGAAGATGAAATTGCTGGTGTTGCAGCTGCTATCGGTGCTGGTATGTCTGGTGTTCGTACACTTACTGCTACTTCAGGTCCTGGTATATCACTAAAAGCAGAGAACTTAGGTCTTGCACAAATGTGTGAAGTTCCTTTAGTTGTTGTTAATGTTATGCGTGGTGGTCCATCAACTGGTCTTCCAACTCGTGTATCTCAAGGTGATATTCGCCAAGCTAAAAATCCATCTCATGGTGATTACAGATCAATCACTTTATGTGCTGGTAGTTTAGCTGAATGTTACACTGAAACTGTTCGTGCTTTTAATTTAGCTGATAGATTTATGCAACCTGTATTTGTACTTTTAGATGAAACTATTGGTCACATGCATGGTAAGGCTATGATCCCAACTATTGAAGATGTGAAAGCTAGTATCGTTCCTCGTAAAAAGTTTGAAGGTGCTCCTGAAGATTACCGTCCTTATGAAGTTGAACTAGATCAACCAGCAGTTCTTAATCCTATGTTTGAGGGTTACCGTTACCACTTTACTGGTCTTCATCATGACGCAATGGGTTTCCCAACTGAAGAGATTGAAACTTGTAGAAAACTTATTCAACGTTTAGAAGATAAAGTTATGTTACACACTGATGAATTAGAATCTAATGAAGAGTATATGTTAGATGATATGACTGGTGAAGAGGGTGAAGTATTAATCATCGCATATGGTTCAGTTGCACTTTCTGCTAAAGAGTCTATTCGTCATTTAAGAAAAGCTGGTATTAAAGCTGGATTATTCAGACCAATAACTATTTGGCCAAGTCCAGAAAAATCTATTAGACATTATACTGATATGATCAAAAATGTTCTTTGTGTTGAGCTAAATATTAGACAATATACTGAAGAGATTGAGCGTGTGTCAGGTAGACTTGATTTAGAAGGTCTTTACAAAGTTAATGGTCGTCCAATTTCTCCTTACGAAATTGTAAATAAAGTTAAAGAGGTATTCTAGTATGGCATTTAATTATGATAAATATTTAAGATTAGAAAAGATGCCAACACTTTGGTGTTGGGGTTGTGGTGATGGGGTTATCCTTAAAGCCTTTGTTCGCGCGGTAGATAAACTTGGTCTTAATAAAGATGATATTTGTGTTGTTTCTGGTATTGGTTGTTCTGGACGTTTTTCATCTTACGTTGACTTCAATACAGTTCACACAACTCATGGTCGTACTGTAGCTTTTGCAACAGGTATTAAGTTGGCTAATCCAGATAAACACGTTATTTGTGTTGGTGGTGATGGTGATACACTTGCAATTGGTGGTAATCATACTATTCATGGTGCTAGAAGAAATATAGATATTACATTTATTATTATTAATAACTTTATCTATGGTCTTACTAACTCTCAAACATCTCCAACTACTCCACAGGGTATGTGGACTGTTTCACAAAAAGCTGGTAATATTGATCCAACTTTTAATGCTACAAATTTAGGTATAGCTGCTGGTGCTTCATTTGTTGCACGTGAGTCTATGCTTGATCCAAAAAAACTTGAAAAAGTTTTTGTTAAAGCATTGGAGCATAAAGGTTTTGCATTTTTAGATATTTTATCTAATTGTCATATTAACCTTGGACGTAAAAATAAAATGCAATCAGCTATGGCTAACTTAGAGTGGATAGATAGTATCACTATATCTAAGAAAAAGTATGATGCACTTCCAGAAGAGGAAAGACTTAACTTGCTTCCAACTGGTATCTTAAAAGATGACAAAGTTGTTCGTGAATATTGTGATATGTATCAAGAAATTAAAGATGTTCATCAGGGTAAACGCTCAAAAATCACTCAAGATGATTTTGAGAAAAAAATATAAGGAGAAGACACAATGGCTAGAACTTTAATGAGATTTACAGGTGTTGGTGGACAAGGTGTTCTTCTTGCAGGTGAAATTTTTGCTGCTGCAAAAATAAAACTTGGTGGATATGGATTAAAAACTGCAACTTACACTTCACAGGTTCGTGGTGGTCCAACTGTTGTTGATATCACTCTTGATGATGAAGAGATATTTTACCCTTATGCAAATGATGGTGAGATTGACTTTATGTTAAGTGTTGCACATGTTTCTTTTAACTCTTTTAAAGATGGTGTTTCTAAAGGTGGGACAATTGTTGTTGACCCTAACCTTGTTCACCCATCTGATGAAGATAGAAAGACTTGGAATATAATTGAGATTCCTATTATTACTATTGCAAAAGAAGAGGTTGGTAATGTTATTACTCAATCTGTTGTTGCTCTTGCAATTGCTAATACTATGGAAAATGCTATAGATAAGCAAGTTCTTATAGACACTATGCTTTCTAAAGTACCTAAAAAAGTTCATGAGGCTAACTTAAAAGCTTATGCACTTGGTGAAAAGTACGCTAGAGAAAAAATGTAAAACCTTAAAGAGCCTATACTATAGGCTTTTTAAATATTAAAAAAGTGTAATATTTTACTTTTTTTTAATATTTAATGAAAGACCTCCTATGACAAATAATAAAGACATTTTAACAACATCTAAATGGTTAAACCTTGATGAGATAAATAAAAATCTTGAAGGAGTAGAGTATATCTTTATGGCAGCACCTACACCACAAAGTAATCCTCGTCTTCCTATACATTTTACTATATACTTAAATACTACAGATGATTTTACTGATGAAATTTCAAATATGGTTTTTAATAAATTTTGTAAGGATTATGAAATATTTAAAGTTAATGATATGATAAAAGGTCTTCATAAAGTAGCTTTTTCTGTAAACAATCAAGAGACTTATATGCCTATGCTTATACTTGATAATAGCGATATAGAGAGTGAACTTACAACCAAAAAAATGTATGTTTATGACTTTGAGGGTAATGCTAAAGGCTTTAAAGAGTGTAAAACTGAGTCTAAAACTGGTTGGACTTATTCGTATGAGAAAGACAATAGCTAAATATTAGACATTTTTTGTTAAAATTATAAAAAATTAAATTGTGTGGAGAAATTTTTGAGTTTAAAAAGTAATATAGATATGGTAAAAGAGGAACTTTCTAGTGAAGAGAAGTTTTTTGAGTCTGCTGTTAAAGCTGAAAGCTTTTATAAAAAATATAAAAAAGCAATATATGGACTTCTTGTTATTTTAACTGTGAGCGTTGTTGTAAATATAGTTTATACACAAAATCAAGCTAATTTAGTTGAGGAGAGTAATAAAGTTTTTAATACCCTTATATCTGATCCAAATAATGACACTTTGAAAGTAGAATTAAAAAATTTAAACCCTGAATTATATGATATGTTTCTTTTTTCTAATGCTGTTAAAAACAAAGACATAGTGGCATTGAGAGAACTTAAATCTTCTAAGACAAGCGTAGTTTCTGATTTAGCTACTTATGAAGTTGCTACTTTTGATAAAGATTTAAAAGCTTTAGAATCTTACGCTTTATCACAAGATGCTATATATAAAGATTATGCTTTGGTTCAGTCTGCTGTTCTTTTGATCAAAGATAAAAAAGCTGCTTTAGCTCAAGCGAAATTATCAGCTATTGATGCTAATTCACCACTTTTTAGTGTTGCTGAATCTTTGAAGCATTACGGGGTTAAATGAAATCTTTAGGTTTTTTACTTCTTTTTCTTTTTCTTTTTACCTCTTGTAGTACTAAGGAAAAATTTTCTCCAGAGCAAATTACTGGAAAGTACGATAATTATATTGATTTAAAAGAGCAAATTGTAGAAACATCAAAAGATGGGGCTCAATATTCTGATGGATTTGTTATAACCAAAGATACTATAGTTGACTTAAATATTTCAAATAAAAGATTTTTATCTACATCAAATGGTTACTATATCTATAGCGACTATAATGGAACTATATCTTTAGTCAATGTAAATGACTTAAGTGATAAAAAAGATATTGCTCTTAAAAAAACTATTGCTACTGCTTCTGTAAAAGATAATCTTTTAGCAGTTTTATTTGCAAATAATGACATTGCTTTATATGATATAACTGATCAAAGTTTACTTTTTAAAGAGCAGGGTGGAACTTCTGTAATTGTTGATAATAGAATTGCTGAGCCGTACTTTTTAAATGACTTGGTTGTATTTTTAACTCTTGATGGTAAATTGGTTATTGTTAACTCTACAAGTAAAAAAACAGTAAAGTCTATTATAGTTAGTTCTAACGATACTTTTAATAATGTAATTTATTTTAGTGTTTTAGATAACAACTTAGTTGCGGCAACAAATACTAAACTTTTATCTCTTTCAAATAAAGAGCGTAGAGTAGATTATAATATAAGAGATGTAGTTTTTAAAGATGATATTATTTATCTTAGTACAAAAGAGGGTGAAGTTATCTCTTTAACTCCATCACTACAACTTATTTCAAGAAATAAGTTTCCTTTTGCACACTTTGTTGGTTTAGTTGTAGATGAAAATAGTGTTTATCTTTTAGAAAAAGAGGGTTACTTTATAGTTCTAAATCGTGATTTGACTAAATATAAAGTATATAAAGCACCATTTGATATTGGAAAAGTTTTTACATCTAATAACAAGATATTTGTTAAAGATAGAGTTTTTTATACATCAGATGCAAATAAAACTATCAAATGAGTTAGAAGCTTTTTTTGAATATATTAGTGTCACTAAGGCACTAAGTTCAAATACTATTGAGGCTTATATGTCTGATCTTTCATACATAGAAGAGAAATCTAA
The DNA here is from genome assembly GCA_015488775.1 of Helicobacteraceae bacterium. Lineage (GTDB taxonomy): Bacteria > Campylobacterota > Campylobacteria > Campylobacterales > Sulfurimonadaceae > WFNF01. The sequence continues at coordinate 1,203 of WFNF01000048.1, read as the reverse complement.
AAAGCCACTTATAAAAGTTGATACCTTTGAAGCACTAGAAGTTTTAAAATCTTTTTCAAACAAACATACACTAAATCGTAAAATATCTTCTTTAAATTCATTTTTTGACTTTTGTCATAAAAGTGATTTTACTGAAGAAACTTTAAAACTTAAATTATCAAAAACTCCAAAAAATCTTCCAAAATATTTAGATAGTAAAAAAATACTTTCAGGTGTTGAACTTATAGAGATAAAAACAATTTTTGATCTTAGAGATAAAGCTATAATACTCACTTTATATGCAACAGGTATGAGGGTAAGTGAACTTTTAAGCCTGCAAAGAGATGATTTTGAGGGTGAGTGGATAAAGGTTAGATTTACTAAGGGTGAAAAAGAGAGATTGGTTCCTATAGCGCCTATGGCATTAAAAGCTATAAATGCTTACTTAACTCAAAGAGATAGTGATAGCACAAGTATATGGTTAAACTATAAGGGTAATCCACTTTCTAGGATTAGTGTTTTTAAGATAGTTAAAAAGTATCTTGGTGTATCACCACATGTTTTAAGACACTCTTTTGCAACTGCTTTGATTATTGGTGGGGCAGATTTAAGAGTTGTTCAAGAGCTGTTGGGTCATAGTTCACTTTTAACAACTCAGATATATACCCACATACAACAAGAGAATTTGGCAAAAACTATTAATGAATGTCATCCATTAGCAAAAGGTTTAAAATGAGTGAATTAGTTGAATTTATGAGGCTTAAGGGTTTTATTTTTAAAGATATTTTAGAGATAAAAACAAGTGAATTAAAAATTAGAAATAAATTAAAACTTTTTAGATGTACTGATCTTAAAAAGTTTTATACCTTTGTTGTTGTTGTTGATCAAAAGAGTAGGGTTCTTCAAAAAGATGTTTTAAAATATATTGAGATAGAACAAAAAACGATCAAGTTTCTTGATCACAATTTTAAATATAGAACTATAATTATAAAAGCACCATTATGCTCAAAAGCAAAAGCTTTATTAAAAGAGAACTCTTGGAAAGTTTATCATGATTTTAGCTGACATTGGAAACTCAACTATCAACATTTTTAAAGATGAAACTCTTAGTAAGTATTATCTTAATGATTTTAATTTAGATTTTGTAGATGAAAGAGTTTATTATATAAGTGTTAATAAAGATTTTGAGTCTAAACTTAACTCAAATTGGATAGATATCAAACC
>WFNF01000047.1 GCA_015488775.1 Helicobacteraceae bacterium | reverse complement strand
TTATTTGTTTAATCTAATTATAAAACAAGCACCTTTATCTGTATTTACCACATTTAAAGTGCCTTTTAGATGTTTTTCAACTATGATTTTTGACATATATAAACCTAAACCTGTCCCATTTTTTTGCTTAGTTGAAAAGTAAGGCTCAAATATACTATCATAATCTTCAGCTTTTACCCCACCTGCGTTATCTTCAAGCTCTATGGAAACATACTTTTCTTCCTCTTTTACTCTAAAAATTATACTAGGGTTTTCTACTTTATTTTCCACTAAGGCATCAACTGCATTTTTAAATAAATTTACAAGAACTTGAACAAAATTATCTGCATATATATCTACATCTAAGTCATCTTCACACTCTAAAATAAGATCTATCTTATTTTGAGTTAGAGTTAACTCTATAATATCTAAAGATTGAGTTAAAACATATTTCAAGCTTATTTTAGATTTCAATTCACGAGGTTTAAAAAAATATCTAAAATCATCTATAGTTTTTGAAAGATGAGTGGTATAGTTTTGAATACGTTGAGAGGTGTCTATAACTGTTTTTGCATCTATTTCCCCTAAAGTTGCTTCAAGTTCTAGTGAAGCACCACAAGATGAGATTGCACTTAATGGCTGTCTCCATTGGTGAGCAATCATACTTATCATCTCACCTAAGGTTGCTAGTTTAGATTGGTGTAACATTATCTTTTCATTTTGCAGTCGTTGTTCTATCTCATCTTCTATACGTTTTTTTAATTTATTGTTAATATACATAAATAAAAGAAGTAAGGAGATAAAACCTATTACCACAAAAAAAACAAGCTTTTTAAGTTGTTCATTTTGATCAATATACTTTTTATCTTTATTAAATAAAAAACCTTTTGGCTCATAGCTATCATCAATTATATCCATCTTTTTATAATGATTTATTATATTGTCCCATTTTTGAGTGGAGGTATGACCAATATTTACAATATCAACCAAGGTTAAAGATCTCATTATCAAAGCCTCATACTTTAAAGCCTCTTTAGTTTTTAATGAACCCTCTTTTTGAGTAATATTTATAGCTTCATCAACATGCTCAAACGCATACTTCCACCCTTTTAGTGAAGCTTTTATAAAGGCTTCAACCCTTTTTGGATGGTTTTTAACTTCAAGTTGTGAGGTATATACTACATCACCATAAAAAGAGATATGATCCTGATTAACAGAGATAGACTCAACATTTTTATGGTATTTGTGATTTAGAACATAAGAATCATTTGTTACATAACCGCGTATAGCTTGGGTATTGTTATTTAAAAAATCATCCAAAACATTAATTTTATCTACATATTTTATATTTTTTCTATTGATTCCCAAAGAGTACATCAGGGATGTAACTTCAGCATTAAGCTCTGACTTTCTTAATAAAACTTTTGAATGTTTAAAATCAATCTTTTCACCACTTTTTTTTGAAAATATAAGAACAGAGGGTGAGTACTGAAATAAAGAGTATAAAGCTACAATTTTTGAACCCATCGAGTGTTTTATAACTATTTCAGATGTATCTATGGCGTAAGAACCCTCCACTTTTTCAATATGTTTATCCACATTGTCATATAATTTTGGTCCTAAAAACTCAACATCTAAACCAACTTCATCATAGTAACCTAACTCTTTTGCAACAAAGTAACCTGCAAACTGAAATTGTGGGTACCATTTAAGATGTAACTTTATCTTGTCATTATCAGCATTTAAGGCAGTTATAATTATTAAAATTATTAAAAAATGCTTCAAAATAACCCTTATTCGTTTTTTTACTGGTAATTTTATCTATTTTATACAAAATTAAACATAAAGTTACTATATACTGATTATATGAAAGAGCTATTTTTAAAACATTCCAAAATTGAAAAAAATATTATTGGTGCTCCTATGTATCCCCTATCTAACCCTGAATTAGTTGCTTGTGTTAGCAAAGAAGGAGGAATAGGGATAGTTCAACCACTTACGCTTACATATATTGAGGGGTATGATTTTGTAGAGGGTTTAAGATACATAAAATCCTTAACATCAAACCCAATTGGTATGAATGCACTTATAGAAAAAAGCTCAAAAAAATACCAAGAAAAAATGAAAAATTGGATAGAGTTAGCCTTAGATGAGGGTGTGATGTTTTATATAACTTCACTTG
>WFNF01000046.1 GCA_015488775.1 Helicobacteraceae bacterium | reverse complement strand
TATAACACCTATAATACTTCTAAAAAATAAAAAAAGTATTATATTTACTAAGATAACTGCTGTTGGTAGAAGAATTAGAGTATCGGCTTGTGAAATAGTAATTAGTGAGGCTGTTATTGCAGGGACACCACTTATATAAAACTTATAACCGCTAGAAGACTCTTTCAAAATCTTCTCTATTTCACCCATTACAAATATATTGACCTCTTCGTTTGAGCCTTGTTTATCTACCAATCTAATAGCTATACTTGTAGTTTTAGCATCTTTTGAAATCAACTGATTAACAACTAATCTTTCATTTAGTGCATCTATCTTTTTCTTTTTAAGATTATCTGTGTCATACATAAAATTTTCAACTATAATCTCATCATCTTCAACACTTATGTACTGAAAATTACTCAGTGAGGTAACTTTTCCAACACCATCAATATTTTCAAATTTAGAAGTTAATTCAAGTATAGTATTAATAGCTTTTTTATTAAAAATTCCATTTTTATCCTCAAAAGCAACTATAAAAGTATCATCACCACTAAATGTGGTTCTAAAAAGTTCATACTCTTTAATAATTTTTGAATCTTTATCAAACCAAATTTTATAACTACCCTCGTAATCCAAATCTTTTAAGGATATACTTAAAAGTGCGACAATTACACTTGTAAACACTACTATATAATACTTATACCTATTAATATACTCAATATATTTGTTCATAATCTCATCCTAAAAATAAAGTAAACAATGTTAACTTCTTTAAGCTTAAAGTTAACAATGATTACTTATGGTAAAATATGTTTATGAATAAAAGTAACTTTCACCATGGAAACTTAAAAGAGGAGTTTATTAAACACTCTTTTAAATTTATTGAACAAAATGATGTAGATAAACTTACTCTAAAAGTTTTATCAGATGCAACAGGAACGTCCCGTTCTGCTATATATAAACACTTTAGATCAAAAGATAAACTGATGGAAGCCATAATAATATCTGGCTTTAATAAATTTGATCATATGCTAGCACCTATACTAAAAGATAAAAATGAGCCATTGGTTGATAGATTTTATAAAGCAGGTTTTGAATATATAAAATTTGCAAAAACACATCCAAACCTTTATAGATTACTTTTTGGGCACAAGTATTACAAACTTAGAGAAGATTTGATAAGCATAAATGATGAAAATTGTAGTGGCTTTGGAGCATTAAAAGTTGCTGTAATTGAAGGTCAAGATGCTGGTCTGCTAAAAAAAGAGTCTGCTATGACTAGAACCATACTTATATGGTCTGCACTTCATGGTTTATCATCATTAATCATAGATGGTTTTATGGATATAGACAAAGATATAGATACTATATATGAAGAACTTTTCAACTCTATGCTAGAGAGCACACTTGATTCTAAAGTTAAAATTGCATCAAAACTACCTTTTATAGGTTCACTTATAAAGCATAAGTAATGTTATTGCCACTCTTTTAGTTTTCCATATAAATCTATATAGGTCAAATACAATCGTACATCAAATTCAACTTGATGATAATCTTCTTTCATATAAACACATAATTTATAAAAAGCTTTATTATGTGTTTTTTCTTTAAAATGTGAAAGTTCATGTACAATTATCATATCTAAAAAAGATTCTGGAACATTTTTAAATATAGTTCCTACTCTTATCTCATTTTTAGCCTTTAATTTTGATCCTTGAACTCTTGAAACATACCTATGAGTACCTAAAGCATTATTAATAACAGAAATTTTAGAGTCATACAGTGTTTTACTAAGTGGAGATGAATTTTTTATATATTGATTTTTAATATTTATAACATACTCATGCAAAGATTTATCTGTTTTAATTTTATGCGTGTTTGGATATTTTTTTAATAAATGTACACCCAAAGAGTTAGTTTCTATAAGCTTTTTAACTTCAATTAGAGTTGAGCTTGAGTAATGTTGTATATATTTTAAATCCATACTATATATCCCTTTAATATTTATATCTTAAATAAACTCTTATGTCACTTGCAGTATCAACTACATTTTTATCATTAAGTTCATCTATTTTATTTGGTGTACCATCTTGACCAAAAAAACTATTACTACCACTATATGCATAATCTATATATGTTGCTCTAAGTTGTATACTCAAAGACTCTTCAACTAAGTACTCAGTAAAATACAACTCATAAGCATCACCACGAGCTGCTATTTTTGAACCAATATTTGTATCTTCTGCGTAAGTAATAGAGCGCCAAAATTTTGAACCAGAGTTATATTCAACACCCCAACTTCCATCATCACTTAGTAGAGATGGCAT
>WFNF01000045.1 GCA_015488775.1 Helicobacteraceae bacterium | reverse complement strand
GCGTGTAAGTTACACAAAGTTGATATACATACTTATTGTTTAATGGACAATCACTACCATCTATTAATAGAATTATCATTTGAAAACCTTAGTCAGTTCATGCGTCAAGTCAATAGTAATTATGCAATATATTTTAACAAAAAATATAAAAGAGTTGGACATCTTTGGCAAGGCAGATACAAGTCATGGTATATAATAAATGATGATTATTTATACTCTTTATTTAAATATATAGAATACAATCCAATTGATGCAAAAATTACAAATATTATCGGAGAATACCCCTTTACGCTTTTAGGTACAATAATAAATACAAATTTAAATATTATTCCTTGTGCTATTAATTCAAAACTTAAAAATGAATTGGATGATATAAAAGAGTATTTATCAGTTAAATTTAGCAAAAAAGAGCTAGAGATACTAAAAACTGAACAAAAAAAGATAATTTTGAAGAAAGATAACAGAATCATTCAAGAAAAAAGTAAAACACTACAAGAGCATTTTATAAATACTCAAAATTTACCACAAAGAAATAAAGATATAATAACCGCAATAGAAGATGGATACAAACAATCAGAAATCGCAAGATATTTAAAAATATCACCTGCTATGATTTCTAAGGTATTTAGAGGTGTTGGGTTGTGTCCTGACCTTTAACTTTTTAACTTCAAACTGATTTCCAAAACAATTGGTTAGGCTTTGTTGTAGTTTAATTTAAGATAGCTATATGAGTTTAACTTAACGCCATTGTGCTTGACCCCTTAATTTTAAAATTGGCTTATCTGTGGGATAGGACAGACAGGACATATGTTTTTTAATTAAATAAACTACCTGGCTTTTTATGGACTTGCTCAGTGGTTAGAAAAAGCAGTTGTTCTGTTTTATCATTGGCTTTGATATACTCAACTATACTGTTATGAACCAGTGGATACTCCATGTAACTTTTCACAGATGTTGGGGTTACATCACAAATATCAAAAATCATTCTCTGCTCTATTGGTATATTGGAAATAGATTGTTTTAATTCAACTGAATAAATTTCTTCAATATCAGCAGTATCTTTAATACCATTAACTACTTTACATTTTTCTATATCAACCCAATCAAGAGGTCTGTGAGGAGTGGCTATCAACCAATAACCTTCATATATACTGTCTTCAGCATTAGATCTCTCCCCAATAACAATAGCTTTATGCAAAATAATATCACTTTGATCAAGATTCAAAAAAAACTCTTTGTGTCTATTGTGAATTAAAAATCCAAAGGTAATATCTGCAATGAAATCATGATCTAAAGTTTTAATAGGACCTAATTTATCCTCAACCTTATCAAAATCTAAAATATAAAATTCAGCGGGTTTAGTTAATGAGCTTTGATAAAACTCTTCTTGATTTTCTTGTAACATCCAAAATTCAGCGCTTATTCTTAATGTTTTTTTTTCTACATACCTTCCGTCTGTGTGATTGTTTGTCAAAAAACTATACTGTGTATTTATATCTTTCATCTATACTCCTTATAACAACAGAGGGTTATTTCTAGTAACTACATCAATTAGGTCTGTTGATATCTTTAGTTGTTAATCACTCATATAAAAGCTGACTGTATGCGCCTGTGAATGAATCTCCACTTTTAAAATAACTCAATGTATACAAAACAAAAGCTAGTGAATTACAAAGTCTTCTTTAGTTTTAATATGCTGTTTTAGGTCATAGATTGGGATGTATTTTATCTCTATTATCTCATACTCTTTTTTTGAACTTGGTAGAGTTATTTTAAAATCATCTCCAACTTTTTTTCCAAGCATCGCTTTTGTAAGTGGTGCTTGAAATGAGATAAGATTGTTTTCAACCTCACTCTCTACCGAACCACAAATCGTATATGTAAGCTCTTTTTGTGTATCTAAGTCTTCAAGAGTTATAGTGCTTCCAAAGTTTACACTAGTATGATTTAGAGATGATGGGTCAACTATTTTTAGTTTTTTGATCAAGTCGTTTAAAAAGAACAACCTTTTATCTATATGTCTTAGTTTCTCTTTTGCTGCATGGTACTCAGCGTTTTCACTTCTATCACCAAGTTCTGCAGCTACTCTTTTTTCAGTATTTACCTTTGGTTTTAACTCATCTTTCAAAAAGTTAAACTCCTCTATAATAAGGTCATATCCTCTAAGAGTTATAGGTTCAATCATAATTATTTGTTAAAACCTTTAATATAAAAAGTATCTTTACCATCAACTTTTTGTACATCAATTTTGTATTTATCACTAAAGTGGTTTACTTTATTTAGTGCTTCGTCTTTGTTACTTTGGCTTTTAGCTTCAAGTTTAATTTTTAAGTAATCTTCAGTATTGCTCATTGCAACATACGAGTTGTCTATCTCTAAACTTTTATGTAATTCAAAAATATGTTTCTCAATTTTCTCAAATTCGTTTGTATTTTCAATAATTTTATTCATTTGCTCTCTTAAAGCATCGTTTGATTTGTACCCTAATTGGTTTAAAACTGCATCAATCTGCATATATTTCCTTTTTAATTTTTAGCCTATTATTTTAACTTTTTTTAGTAAATATATCACTATTTAAGGTAAACAATAGAGTCTATAATCTCAATTTCACCTAAAAGTTCTGCTTCAAAAGCTTTTTGACTGTATTGTTGAATAAGTTCATCGTATGATGGATTTTTTTTGCAAAAGATTATAAAATCATCATCTTTTTTATTTGATGTCTCTTTTACTATTTTTACCTCTTTTTCAAAACCACTTATAAAGTCATCAATATCGTAAATAACTTTTGCCTTAGACCCTTTTAACAGTTTATTTGTTCCTAAACTTTCGTTAATTCTATGAGAAAGTACATATATCTCTTTTTTCATCTTTAGTGCAAACTCTACACTTCTAATTGTGCCTGAGTTTAAATCTGCTTCACTTACTATTAAGATGTCTCCTAATGCAACTACTAACTCATTTCTCATAGGAAATGTCCACGGCGCACTAGGTGTGTTTGGTTTAAACATAGATAAAACTAAACCATCTCTTTCTATATCTTTGATCAAGCTTTTGTTTACACTTGGATACCTGATATCTAGTGATGTTCCTGCAACCATTATAGTATTATGTGAACCTGAATTTTTGTGTGCTATGGCATCAACTCCCATAGCTCCACCACTAACAACACATATTCCAATTTTAGAGAGTTTAGAAGCTAGTTCTGCTGTTGTAGCTTTTGTATAGCTAGATGGTCTTCTAGTCCCAACTATAGAGACTTTTTTCTTTTTTAATAAATCAAGATTTCCAATATAGTTTAAATCAGTAGGGTACTTTTTCATACTATCTAACTCATCTATATGGAACTCTATATTTTTAATCATAAAAGTAGCTTATCTATGCGTACAAGTTCAACTTGTTTTAAAATCTCTTTTGATTCCATCAAAGCTTTTAGAGTATTTTTGTGTGGGTGACCTATAGCAATAGCTGAACCCTTTTTTTTGGCTACTTTAACTGCTCTTCTTATCTCTTTTTTTATCACATTTATATCTGGATCGTGATCAAGAAAAACATCTCTAGCTATGTAAGGTAGGTTATAGTTTTTAAGCACTACGGGTGCTTTTGTTTGTGCAGTGGTTCTTGAATCAATAAAAGTTATATTGTTTCGTCTAAGTGCAAATATTAGTCTATTCATAGCAACTTCATCTGAGGTAAACTTAGAACCAGTATGGTTATTTATATATTTTACTTTTGGAAAGTACTTTTTAACTTTTTCTATTCTGTCTAAAATTTTTGCTTGTGAGTCTGTTACTCTTAGTGTAAACGGTTCTTCAGCTGTAAAACTTTGAGCTTCCATGGGAAGGTGAACCATATAAAAACTCTCTTTTGATGCTAAGATATGAGATTGTGGGTGTATTTTACTTGGAGGTAAAAAAGACATAGTAAGAGGGATATGTAATGCTTTAATGTTTTTTATATCTCTTTGAAAACTAACATCGTCAATTATAATAGCAAGTTTTGCTTTTTTATAGCTAGATTTAGCCGCGCGATCTGTTTTAGTAGATGCTTGCATAAGTTTTTTACTTGGTTTATCTATCTCATGTTGTGCTGTTTTTTTATATTCATCTTTTTTTTGTTTGAGTACTTTTTTTAATTGTTTGTTTAAACTTTTAGTTTTTTTACTCTGTTTTGATGAAGCTCTTTCAAGCTTTTCTAGTAATTTCTTTGTTTGTGCTCTCTCTTTATATATCAATATTTTGGTATCTTCTTTAGCATCTTCATAACCAGCATAATAGCCAATCGCTCCAACCACACTAAGTAATAAAAATAATACAATTGTGTATGTAATGTATTTAGAATAGTTGTGTTTAGACTTTTTTTTGCTTTTGGTTTTTTTAGGCAAGGTTATCCTTTTGTATTAACTAGTGATGTAATTTTAGAGTTTTTTTGATGAAAAAGAGATTATTATTGCATTTTGCAATAATAATCTCAAACTAATCAATAAATCCATTTAATAATTAACTTTTTTATCCAAGAAGAGTTTTTTTGAAACTCTCTAGAACTCTCTTGTAGATGAACTAAGGCACTAAGTGACTCTTCAAAATCAAGTTCTAACTCAAACCCTTGGTACATGTTTAACATCTCTTTATCTATAAAATGGTAAGTTTTACTATGTTTTTGTAAATATATGCTCATTAGATATATATTTAGTAACTTTAAAACCTCTTGATCAATCTCATTGGCATAGTCTGATTGTGATTGAACATCTTTAGAGTTTTTTCTAAAATATTTAGCCAAAGGGTTTTGAGAATTTTTTATAAAAGAGTTTAAGATATTACTTTCATTATTATGTTCTATAAAATTGTTTAAAAGCTTTTTATCTAAATAAAGTGCATCATCTAAACTATTAAAAAGTATCATACTATCATCAAAGTATCTTTTAACATTTTCATATAATTTTTCAAAACTTTTTACAAAGGGTGCATTCTCTTCCAAAAGTTCCATATAGTTACTTGGTAACTCCCCAAAAAAAGAGCTTAAAGTTGCTCGTTTTATAAGTTCATTATCTGTGTTTCTATTTTTAAAGTAAAGTGCTCTACTAATCTCTTTAGTTGCTAACTCATAGTTAGTCTCATCACACTCTTCGATTATACATGATTCAAATGGTGGTATGAAATCTTTATTTTTACTAAGGTAACAAGAGAGTAAAGATTTGTCTATGTACTTTTCTATGTAGTCTAAATCTTGTGGTGATGCTAAGGCTAATATATTCATTTTATTTCCATTTAATAATTGTGATTTCTGCTCTTGAACCTAGTCTCATTGGTGGACCCCAAAAACCTATCCCTGAGTTTACATATATGTATGTTTTTTTAGAAATTTTATGTAAACCCTTTAGGTATGGTTGTATAAGCTTTACTAAGTAAGCAAAAGGCCAAATTTGACCACCGTGAGTATGCCCACTTAAAATCAAGTTTGGCTCAAAGTTTTCAAGTTCTTCTATAAATTTAGGTTGGTGAGCTAAAAGTAGGGTAGGTAGGTTTTTATCTATACCTTTTATGGCTTTAGCTAAGTTAGGTTTATATACATCAAGTCTATTTCCCATTAAGTCATTTACCCCAATTATATTTATTCCATCAACTTGTACATTTTCATTTATAAGAGTTTTTATGTTTATACTTGTCAAATAGTCTAAAATCTCTTTAGGGTTATGGATATATTCATGGTTTCCTAAAATAAAATAAGTTCCAAACTTAGACTTAATACTTTTTAACTCATCGACTGCTTTATATAGATTAGCGATTCTATCATCTATTAAATCTCCTGTTATTACAACTATATCTGCATTTAAAGTGTTTATCATAGCTACACTTTTTTTTACAAACTCTCTATCAATTAAGCCACTTATATGCATATCGCTTATTTGTACAACTCTTTTTGTATCTTTAAATATATTTTGATTGACTTCTATCCTAGCAATGGCAGGTAGTTTCAAACCATTATCAATCGCTTTTATAGAGTAAGCAGATGATAGGGCTAAGAAACTAAGGTCAGAACCTCTTCTAAACAAATCTCTTTTTGATTCATTAAATGGTGCAAAATGGCTTATTGCGTTTACTATTTCATAAAAAACAGTGTTTAAAAAGATTAAAAATGTAAAACCAATACTTAAAGAAGATATATAATATAAAAAGCTTGAAGCCCCACTAACATACCTAAGGTAGAGGTATATCATAGCAAAAGCAAAGTTTACTACACTAAAGTATAAAAGTGCTGTTTTAACTTTATTTGAAAAAGATGTTTTTTTAATAACTCTTAGGTAAAAAAGTATATGTAAAAGTAAAAATACAACAATAAAGGCAGATATAAAAATATATTTCATATATACTAACCTCTAAGTTTTTCTAATCTATCTTTTTTACTTCCTATAGTTGTAATTTGAACTCCAAAGTTTCCATCAACTATAACTACTTCACCTTGTGCAATAACTCTTTCATCTACTAGTATGTCTAAAGGATCATTAGCTAGTTGATTTAGCTCTATAACTGAACCTATATCCATATTTAGAACATCTTTTAAAAGCATTTTTTTCTTACCAATACGAACTTTTATTGGTAGTTTAACATCAAGTATTAATTTTATGTTTTTGCTTTCAATGTCGTTTAGTGAATGGGAAGATTCATCATCACTAGATGTTGAACTTGTACTTGCTCCACTTGACATAGAAGATTCATCTTTTGTTTCAGTAGATAATACTTTTTCAATATTTTCATCAATTATAAATATTATAAGAGAGTTTATATCTCCTAATTTAAAATTGTAAACATACATTTTAGAAAAGTTTTCTATGTTTACTTCACTATCTTCGTCAATAAACTCAATAGTATCAGCTTTAAAAGATAATTTTGGAAGTTCATTTTGTGAGTTTAAAGATGTAGATATAGCACCCATAATGTTTGAGACCATCTCTTTTGTAGCATCAAGATCTTCCTCATCCATATCCTCCTTGCCTTCACCCTCTCCACCAAGCATTAAGTCACCTAAGGCAGTTGCTAAAGATGGAGGCATTGAGATTATAGCTTCACCTGTTGCATCTCCTGTTACACTTATTTTTGTTAGTGATGTTGGAGGAATGATGTTTGATACTATAGATATCATCTCCTCCTCTTTAAGAGTTAAGCTTGGACTTTGACCTGTTAAACCCTCAATTGTGGCAATTGTTTCAGCTTCAAATATCTCTTTAAAACTACTCATTTTCGTCCTCCTCTTCATCAAGTTCCATAAGGTCTTTATCTCTATCTATGATCTCTTTAACGCCAGAAATTTTTTCAGCACGTCTATATTCAAACTCTTCTAATGCACGCTTAACAGCATCTTTTTCTGTATCTATAATCTCTATAACTTTAATAGATTTTCTAAAACGTCTAAGTCCTATGATACCCTTAAATCTCTCTTTACCATCAATACTCATGGTTATGATGTCATTAGCAGCGGTATCTAGTCTAAGTATATCACCAACACTAAGTTCTAAAATATCTGCTAATGCAATTTCTGCTGAACCTATGTGTGCTTCAAGTTCAACTTGTGCTCCACCAAGTAAAACTTGTAGTTCAGTGTTTCTTGATTTTTTGGAACTTTTTTCATTAAGCATTAAGTCCCTAGAAGCTAGTTTAGGCAACACTGGTTCTAGTGATATAACAGGATAACATATATTCATCATGCCAGAGGTATGACCTATGATTATCTCCATAACTACCATAACTACAATCTCATTTTGTGCAACAATTTGTACAACATTTGGAGAGGACTCTTTTGATTCTATACTTGGATAAACTTCACTAACAGGACCCCATGCCTCTTTTAGAGTTGCCATCATAGTTCTTAATATACTCTCAAAAAGATTTAACTCTATATCTGAAAACTCTCTTGAAGCTTCAAAAGGTTCACCTTTTCCACCAAGGAGTCTATCTAACATAGGAAAGGCTATAGAAGGATTTATCTCCAAAACACCACTTCCCTCAAGAGGTTTCATTGAAAAAACATTAAAAGAGGTTGGATTTGGTAGTGACATTAAAAACTCACCATAAGTCATCTGATCAACTGAGTGTAGTTGTATCTCTACAATTGATCTCATAATAGAAGATATTTGAGAAGCTAGAGATCTAGCCATTTTGTCGTGAATACCTCTAAAAGCACGAAGTTGCTCTTTTGATACACGGTTAGGTCTTTTAAAGTCATAGAGTGTTACTTGTCTTTGTGGAAGAAGAGATGTTTCATCCTCTTCAAGGAGCGTATCACCCTCATCATCAACAACATCTAAAAGAGCATCAATCTCATCTTGAGATAGTATATCAGCCATCATCATCTCCGAAATTGCTTCTAATTTTTCTTATAACACTTTTATGTATTTGTGAAATTCTTGACTCTGTTATTTTTAATATTGAAGATATCTCTCTAAGAGTTAGTTCATCAAAATAATACATCTGTATTATCATCTGTTCTCTTTCATTGTAAGAATATATAACATTTTTAATTACATCTATAAGTTCTTCTTTTTCAATTTTTTCTAAAGAACTTCCATTATCACCAGTATTTATTTGATCTTCTAATGGCATAACAGTATATATCTCTGAGGCTATTCTTGCTTCTCTTACTTTTGCTTCGCTTTCATCTAAAATCTCAGCTAACTCTTCATCACTTGGATCATACTCATGAGATAATCTATATGTCTCAACTGCTTTATCTATCATTTTTACAAGTTTTCTGTTTGAACGAGATAAAACATCTAAACTTCTTAGATAGTCAAGCATTGCACCATAAACTCTAGTTTTAGCATAACCCCAAAAAGAGTCATTGACAGTAACATCATAACGACGTGCAAGTTTTACCATCTCTTCAGTAGCAATGGCAGTTAAATCTGCAAACTCTACTGAACTAGGCAATCTTTCTTTTAACCTAAAAGCCATAGCTCTAACAGCAGGTAGATAGTCTATGGCAAGTTGATCTTCTTGATGTCTCAACTCTTGAGAGTAAGTATCTATTGGAGCCATAATTAAGCCTTTGTTGCGTTTAGTGAAGCAGCAGATATTGTAAGGTCATGAGCTATATCTATGATCTTTTCACGTCTGCTAATCTCTTTAACTATTGTGTCAAGCTGTTTTTCATGATTGTCTTTTGGAAAAGAATAAAGCTTCGCATTAAGTGTTCTAAAGTAAAAACCAACACTTATATGTCCAAATAGATAGAAAAAAGATGTAATTGCTAATGTGAAAATTAAAAAGCTTTCAGGATCTGTCGATTTAATAGTAGCGTAAGCTATGCCTAGAAAAAAACCAAAAACTGTAAAGAAATACACAAAATTTACACCACGCACATCAACCCCTTAGTGTTAAACTAAAAATGTTCTACTAATCTCTTAAATAGTCCACTTAAACCACTTCCATTATCAAGAGTAAGCACATTTCGTTCCAGTTTGTTAGCTAAGGTGTTAGCAATATTTACCAAATCTCTACTTGCAGTTGCATTTTCAAACTGATCAGAACATATAACACGTTGTTTTATAGATAGTGCCATTTTAGAATCACTATTTACTTTGCCTAGTAGTTCTAAATTTAAGTTATTTCCTATATTTGCACGAGCTACTTTTTTGATTTTACTATATACTAGTTCTGCTTCTTTTTCATTTTTTACTTGATTCATAATTAAGTAAATATTATCTCTAAGTTTTGATGTTATTTTTATAGTTGCATAAGCATCTGTAATTGCTGCTGGGTCTGGTACTGTTACAACTATAACATCATCTGCCACATTTAAAAATAGTTGTATATGCTCACCAATACCTGCACCTGTATCTATAATAAGAACATCAAGGTCATCTAAAACATGAGCTTCTTGTATAAACTTTTCAAACATAGCATTATCTGAATACTTTAATATCTCTTCTCCACTTTCACCTGGAATCAAAATTAAATTTTTAGATATCGGTATTAAGATATCAGAAACACTTGCTTCACCTTTTAACACATGTAAAATGTTTTTCTTTATCTTTACATTAAACATTACATCAAGGTTAGCTAGTCCTAGGTCTGCATCAAATATACCAACTTTTAAGCCTGTTTTTGACATAAGAGAAGCTAGGTTTGAACTTATAGTTGATTTACCAACTCCACCTTTACCACTTGTTACTGCTATAAAACGGGTCTTTTTGAACTTTTTATCATTAGAAACTGATACTAGTTCCTCTAATTTACTTGCTTGGTGTGTCATTTAATTTTACTCCTGTCAAAGCCATTTAATAGACAATCTATAAGAATGTCACTTGTTGCTAATGCTAAATCTTCTGGAACCTCTTGCCCTATAGAAAAGTAACTAATTGGTTTTTTGGTTTCATATACAAGTGAAAATATATTTCCAAAAGATCTTGATTCATCTAGTTTTGAAAACATAAGTGTATCAACACCTAAAGATTCAAAATTATCATAAGTTGCTTGCATATCTTCGTATTTTATAGAACTTGGCATAACTAAAACTACATCAACATCATAGCCTGCTTTTGATTCTAGTAAACATTCATTAATCTTACTTATCTTCTCTTGATCATATGGTGATGAACCCATAGTATCTATTAGTATATAGTCACAGTAAGAAAGTGCTTCTAGGGCTGAGTTGAAGTCACTAGGATCAACTACCGTTTCTATTGCCAATTTCATCATTCTTGCATACTGCATAACTTGCTCAACTGCGCCAATTCTGTAAGTATCAAGAACTACTAAACCAACTTTATACTTTTTTTGCATTAAAAATGAATATCTAGCAGCCAACTTCGCAATACTTGTTGTTTTTCCAACTCCAGTTGGACCAACAAGCATAACCACAGATTTTCCACCAATTTTATGTTTTTTCTCAACTCTTATTGGTATCATCTTTCTCAAAAGTGTTGAAAAGTACCTTTTTACAGTTTGCGAATTTTCTCTCATTTTACTAGGCATATGCTCATAAGTTAAAGATATAATCTCATTGAGATGATCTTTTTTCATACCACTTTGAAAAGCTAGTTTATATATCTCAGAAAATTCAGGTGGAATACTTAGATTTGAATCATTTTTTTCATCCCAAAACATATGTTGAATAAGTTGAATTTTATCTGAAAGTTTCTCAATCTGATTTTTTATCTCACCCATCTCTTTAACATCTTCTTTTTTTCTTGCAGTTTTATTTGGAGATGAAGTTACATCGGCAATTTTACTTATTTGCTCTGCTGCTTTAGAGATGTTAAAAAGGACATCTTCACTTTCAGATTTTAATGTTGGTATACTCTGCTTTTCTTGAGCTCTTTGTTCGGACTTTTTTGACTCTTGTTTAAGTTGAGCTCTTTGTAGGTCATCCTCTTCTATACCTACAATAATCTCATAAAGACCAACTCTTCCAATACCTTTTTTTCTAATCTCTTTAGTCTCAATAACAACTGCTTCTTCACCTATCTCCTGTTGTACATTTTTTAAAGCAATAGCGGGAGTTTCTCCTGAAAAAGTCAATATCTTCATATAATCTCAAGCTCCTTTAAAGGGTATGTTACACTTACTCTATTAGCCCAATGAGGGTGGGGTAAAGTTAGGTTTAAAGAGTTTATCTTTTTATCTTCATAAAAAATCATATCTAAGTCCAATGTTCTAGGTGCATCTTTAAAAGATCTTTTTCTTAGAAACTTAAGTTCTATTTTCAAAAGATATTTTAAAAGTGCATGTGGGTTTAAGTTTGTTCTAATCTCAATAACTGCATTTAAAAAGTTTTTCTGATCAAGGTAACCAAAGGGTGGATTTTCTAAGATGCTTGAACATCGAATAGTATCGATAAACTTGTCTTTTTCCAAATAGAAAAAAAGTTTTTCAAACCTTCTTAGAACATCCCCCAGATTACCACCAATTCCAATAACCGCATTGTAGCGTTTAGAACTTGATTTAACTCTAACATAAGGGTAGTGAGTACTTTTTATCTTACATAAAGTTTGATTTATAGTACTCTTTAACACTACTTTGCCTTTTGTTCTTGTTGAGCTTTAACTGCTTGCATCTCATTGAAGATTTGAGCCATACCTAACATTGAAAGATGGTAACCAAAAGGACCAAACCCAATTATAGATGAAGCACAAACAGGAGCGATCATAGACTTTTGTCTAAACTCTTCACGTCTGTGTATGTTTGAGATATGAACTTCAATAGTAGGTATTGCAACTGCTGCAATAGCATCTCTAATTGCAATAGAAGTATGTGTGTAAGCTGCTGGATTAATGATAATACCATTAGCTTCACCATAACACTCTTGAATTTTATCTACAATTTCACCCTCAAGGTTGCTTTGAAAAAACTCTATTTCAATATTGTTTTGAGACGCAAAGTCTTTCATCTGAGCATGAATTTGTTCTAATTTCATTGGACCATAAATATTTTGTTCTCTAACACCTAACATGTTTAGGTTTGGACCTTGAATAACTGATATTTTCATTTTTTACCTTAAATTTTTATTTTAAGCAATGATTTTACAATACTTAAGCATAATTCTAAATATATTTTATAAGGATTATGCTTGAAAATCATCTCACCGACCTATATCTTAACACCAAATGCAATTTTAGAGTCGCACTCTATAGTGTTTGATCAGAAAATTGTAGATATCTTACCCACTAATGATGCATTGCAAAAATACACAAATCTTGAAGTTATAGAAACAAAAGATAACTCTTTACTTATGCATGGTTTGATAAATCCACATATTCATCTTGAATTTTCAGCAAATAAATCTAGTCTAAAATATGGATCTTTTTTACCTTGGCTTTACTCTGTAATAGAAAAAAGAGACGAAGTTATAGGTAATTGTGATACAAATTGTATAGAAAAAACTTTAGACGAGTCTTTAAAAAGTGGAACTACAACACTTGGTGCTATAAGCTCTTACGCTTTAGATTTAGAAGCCTGTTCAAAGGCAAAATCTAAAGTTGTATTTTTTAATGAGCTCATAGGAAGTCAGGCAGTTATGGCAGATACCTTATATGGTGACTTTATAAAAAGATTAGATGAATCAAAAAGATGTAAAAGTGATAGTTTTTTCCCAGCTATTGCAATCCACTCCCCGTACTCTGTTCATCCCATACTTACTAAAAGAGCCGTTAGTTTAGCAAAAGAGCAAAACTTAGCTTTAAGTGCTCACTTTTTAGAATCTTCAGCTGAAAAAGAGTGGTTACAAAGTTCAAGTGGTGAATTTAAAAAGTTTTTCAAAGACTTACTAAAATCAGATACCGCAGTTAGTGACTCAATTGAGTTTTTAGACATTCTTAAAGATAAACCAACACTTTTAACTCATTGTGGTTTTGTAGATGAAGAACATCTTAATCTTATAAAAAAATCATCTCACCACATAGTTCACTGTCCAATCTCAAACAGATTGCTAGGAAACTCACTTTTAGATATTGATCAGATAGAGAAAAAAGAGATACCTTTCTCTTTAGGAACAGATGGCAAAAGCTCAAACTACTCTTTAGATATGTTCGAGGAGTACAAAACTGCACTTTTTATGCATAAAGATAAAGACTTAGAAAGTTTTGCAAAAGATTTAATAATTAAAACAAACATAGACTCAGCAAAAGCACTAGGTCTAAACACAGGAAGCATAGATATAGGAAAAGACGCAGACCTACTTTTAGTAAATCTAGATTTTGAGGTAAACGAAGACTTTTTCACCCATCTAATTTTGCATAAAAAAGATATAGAGATGGTTTTTGTGAATGGGGAATAGTATTGTATTATCTTAATTTGCTACTCCAATAGTAACTTAAGATAAGCTACAGATTTAAGCTATCTTGGTATTTTGCAAGAATATCAATAACAATTTTTCTCATTTTTTTTTCATCATTATTACTAATATATTTATAGTTATCAATGATTTCATCATATATTTTTGTAGATTTGATTTCAGAATACCCTTTGCGTTCAGAGCTTCTATCTTGCTGAGGTAGTAAACTGTCAAAATAATCTCTTTTACCTCGAATTGTATTTGGTTTAATATGTAAAACATCGCCTAAAGCATCTAAAGCTTTTGCTGAACTGATATGTAACCCAAATAGAAACTCATGATCAAATCTACTTAAATAATAAGCAAGAGTTAATAAGTCTTTATTCGAAATATGCGGTTCTTCATTATTTTGCATAATGTAATAACCAGCTACACCTAAAACACCTGCTGCCAGCATACCCATTGGCCCAGCTTTCATAAGTACTTTGGCTCCTGCTGATGCTGTCATAGCAACACTAGATGTGTTTAAAGTGTGCTCAAAAGTATTGTCAGAAGAGTTTGAATTTTTTAAATGACTTTCTAATGCACCTAACATTGAAAAAAGTTCAAGTTTATCAGAAATATCAAATTTGCTTTGTGTTAATGAAGTTTTTAAAATATTTTCTATATCATTCAATAATATTGTTAAATCATTATCATGGCTAAGTTCATTTTTAATAGCTCCAAGTTTTGAAGCAATTTCATAGATATCACCATTAATA
>WFNF01000044.1 GCA_015488775.1 Helicobacteraceae bacterium | reverse complement strand
ACTCAAACATAAGCGTCTTTTTAGATTGTAGCCTCTTTGTATAATCTTTAAATTCGCTTATCTCTTTTAAATTTTTTATATTACCCTGCCCTAAAATAACATTTGAATCTTTATCATAAATATACACTTCAAGATGGTATTTTTCTCTAAAACGGTGTAACATCTTATATATAGCATCTATTTTGATACCACAACTTGTTATACCTATCAAATTATTTTGTTTGTCAAATATTTTGTTATTCATAAACATAATATAACTAGAGTCTATTTTCTCATTTTTATCTATATTTATCTCTTTATCTATTGAGGATTTCTTAAAACGAAAATACCAGCTATTATCTCTATTGTTTATATTTAACTTTTCTAAAAAACCATTTTGAGTATAGTAGTTTTTAGTTTTATCTGAAACCAAAATAACACTCAATAAATCATACTCTTTTTTGATACTATAAAGGTATTCTTGTATCACCTTAGTCTCCTCTTTATCCTCAAGAATCCATTTTTTAACTAAAGTGTCATTAGCTATCATTGATGTGATAAGATAAGGCTTTAAAATATTTTCCTGTACCTCCGTATAAATATTATCTAAAGATAGTGGTAAAGATTGTTCTTCTATCTGATTATGCACAAGTGTAAATGTAGTTTTATAATTAACAAACGATAAAACTAAAGTCAAAAGTAATAACATTAAAACAATTAAAAATACAAGTTTATAATTATTATTTATTTTATTCATTATAGTGCCTAAAAAATTTATTCACTGTTTTAAGCACTCAAGCTAAAATAAAAGCTTTTAAAGAAAAAAGTATCCTTTTCTTACTTTTATTTAAAAGTACCTAATGTCAGTTATTCAAATAGTGATGATACTTTAATTTATATTTGAAAAACATTTTACACAAAATAAAGTACGCATATTAATAACTCCCTTTTAGCTATAATACAAAAATGATTGCACAAGATTCTATAGAAGCCTTAAAAACACGACTTGACATTGTTGACACTATAAGTGGGTTTATAGAGCTTAAAAAAGCTGGTGCTAACTTTAAAGCACCCTGCCCTTTTCATGATGAAAATTCCCCCTCTTTTGTGGTGAGCCCATCCAAACAGATATATCACTGTTTTGGATGTGGTGCTGGTGGGGATTCTATAAAGTTTGTAATGGAGTATGAAAAGCTATCTTACCCTGAGGCTATAGAGAAACTTGCACAATTGTCTAACTTTTCACTTACATACACTCAAGGTAAAAATAATACACCCAAATCTAATTTACTAGAAAAAGTTAATGATTTTTTTGTATCAACATTAGAAAAAAGACCTAATGCTCTTGCTTACTTAAAAGATAGAGGTATATTTCCCTCATCAATAGAAAAGTTTAAAATAGGCTACGCACCTAGCTCAAACGAAAACATACAGTTTCTAAAGTCAAATATGTTTACATCAAAAGAGGCTGTTGACTTAGGTGTTTTAGGTGCAGACAATGGAAGAGTTTTTGCAAGATTTATAGAGCGTATAACTTTTCCTATATTTTCATCTAGTAACTCTATAGTAGGTTTTGGTGGACGTACAATCTCTGGGCATCAAGCAAAGTATGTAAACTCACCTCAAACTGTTTTATTTAACAAATCTAAACTTTTGTATGCTTACTCACAAGCAAGAAAAAGTATCTATACAAATAAAAGCATAATCATAACTGAGGGTTATCTTGATGTTATTATGCTTCATCAAGCAGGATTTGATAATGCGGTTGCAACCTTGGGAACTGCACTTACACCTGAGCATCTTCCACTTTTAAGAAGGGGTGAGCCAAAAATCATAATGGCTTATGATGGAGATAGTGCTGGAGTTAATGCAGCATTAAAAGCTTCAAAATTGCTATCTTCAGGATCTTTTGATGGGGGTGTAGTGATTTTTGAAGGCGGTATGGATCCTGCTGATATGGTTAACAATGGAAAAGCTCATGAGTTAAAAGAGATGTTTAACAATCCCAAGCCTTTTGTTGAGTTTGTTCTTGATCAGATACTTTCATCTTATAATCTACAAGATCCTAAACAAAAAGAGCAAGCTATGGGTGAGAGTACTTTTTACCTTAAGTCTTTAACACCACTTATGCAAGAGGAGTATAAACGCTACCTTGCGCCCCATCTTGGAGTTTCTGCAAATCTAATTAAAATAAAACAAGAATCAAAACAAACACTTCAAGTCACTAATTCCCATCAAGATGTTTGGGAACTTAGTTTTATAAAAACTCTTTTACAGCAAAAAGGCTTAGTTGATGAACTTATGGATTATATACACCCTAGTTTTTTAAAGTTTCACTCTTTTGAATTTAATGAACTTCTAAATCAGAACTTTGAATCTCCTAAACTAGTTGAACTAGAATTTATGGATGAGATAGGTGTGTTTGAAGATGATGACGCTTTAAAAAAAGAGTTAATTGTTTTTTTAAAAAAGCACTACACAAGTGAGTTAAAACTCATAAACTTTATAAAAGATATAAGCTTTGAGCATAAAGCTTACAAAATTAGAGGTATAAGAGATAAAATCTCAAGATTAAATAGAGGCGAATTAGTTGCTATCTAAATCAGCCTCTATATCCATATGTTTTCTCCAATAACCTCTTCCACCCCTTAAAGAGATGCAATGATGCGAGGGAAACTTTTTTTTATATTCATCTAATCTAGATAAAGTATCTTTTCCACTATCGCAGTAAAATACAAAAACACTGCCTTCAGGCTCTTTTTGAAGTTCATAAGGGTTATAAACAAGTGTATTTGCCCTATCAATAGGTGCTAAAATAGTATCTATTAAAAGAACTTTAACACCCTCCTTCTCTAACTCATTTTTATTTTTTAAAAACTCTTTTTGGGTCCATTCTCTTGGGTATATTTCCATCTTTTAACCATTTTTTTACTTAATATTAGCAAATAAAATTAGTTAAATCACTTTAAATAATATATTGATATAATTGCATTATAAAAACTCAAGGAATCATCATATGAAAAAAACCTTTTTACTTATATTATCTGCTTACACACTGCTTAGTGCCTCGCCATTGATTAAAACAGCTAAAGATGCAGGTTTAAAAGCTATTCCAAACTCAAAAGCTGAGCTATTAAAGCTTATTGATAATAAAAACAACCCTATAACAAAAGAGAAAGTTGCACTTGGCTATAAACTTTTTATGGATCCTAGACTCTCTCAAAGTGGTGTAATCTCATGTAATTTTTGCCATAACTTAGGTTTAGGTGGAGTTGATGGTGTTGAAGCAGCTATTGGTCATAAGTGGGCAAAAAATCCACATAACCTAAATTCACCAACAGTTTATAATGCAGTATTTGCATCTTCACAGTTTTGGGATGGAAGAGATAAAGACTTAGAAGCACAAGCACAAGGTCCAATACAAGCGCCACCAGAGATGGCTGCAACAAAAGAGCATGTTTTAGCAGTAGTTAACTCAATTCCAGAGTATAAAAACAGTTTTAACAAGATCTATTCTGATCAGAAGATAAGTTTTAAAAGAGTTGCAGATGTTATAGCTGTTTTTGAAAGAACACTAGTAACACCAAGTAGATTTGATAAGTTTTTAAATGGTGATGATAAAGCTTTAAAAACAAAAGAGAAACTGGGTTTAAAAACTTTTATAGACAAAGGTTGTGTATCTTGTCATAACTCTTACGCACTTGGTGGTGAGATGCAAGGATTTGCACTTATAGCACCTTACAAGTACGCATCAAAAGGTGACTTTAAAGGTGATAAAAATGGCTTAGTTAAAGTACCAACCTTAAGAAATATAACTAAAACAGCGCCATACTTCCATAATGGAGCTATCAAAACACTTGATGAAGCTATAGCTGAAATGGGAAGAATCCAACTAGGTATAACACTAAACAAAAATGAAGTATCTAACATAAAAACATTTTTAAAATCTCTTGATGGAGATATACCAAAGTTAGATGTTGTGGAGTTACCAGCTTCAAGTGCAACAACACCTTTACCAAATAATTAGAGCCTAACGCCTCTACAACTTTTATGAACTTTGTTCATAAAAGTGTTTTAATGCTTAAACCTTCTCAATAATTTTAACTTTAACAATATATTTTGCTAAAATTACAAAAAAACTCCAAGAAGTACTTATGAACTCAACAAAAAAATATATCTTAGAAACTATAAAAAAACGTCCACTTATCATAGATGGTGCTATGGGAACTCAACTTCAACAACGTGATGATGACATCCCAAAAGAAGCTTGGGAAGGAAATGAGGGTTGTAATGAGATTTTAAATGTTACAGCGAAAGATGTTATGAGAGATATCTATAAAGCTTACGCAACTGCTGGAGCTGATCTTATAACAACAAACACATTTGGTTCTTTCTCTTGGGTTTTAGATGAGTATGACATAGGTGAGCGTGCTTATGAGTTAAGTTACGAGGGTGCTTTAAGAGTTAAAGAGATTTGTGAAGAGTTTTCAACACCTGAGCATCCACGCTTTGTTTTAGGAAGCATAGGACCTGGAACTAAACTTCCATCACTTGGACACATAACTTATGATGAGATGTTTATAGGGTATAAAGAGTGTGCCATTGGTCTTATAGATGGTGGGTGTGATATATTTTTAATAGAAACTGCTCAAGATCCCCTGCAGATAAAAGCTTGTCTTCATGCTTGTCAAGCAGCAAATAAAGAAAAAAATGTAGAGCTTCCTATAATGGTTTCTGTAACTATAGAGCTTAGTGGTACTATGTTGATTGGAACAGATGCTACAACTATTGCAACTATTTTAGAGCCTTTTGATATTTTAAGTCTTGGTTTTAACTGTGGAACTGGACCTGAACAAGTTTTAAAACATGTTAAAACTCTTAGTGAACTTTGGGGGAAACCTATCTCAGTACACTCAAATGCTGGTCTTCCACAAAACAGAGGCGGTTACACATACTACCCAATGGGACCCAACGAGTTTGTTGAGCAACAAAGTAAATTTTTAAAGTATGATGGGGTATCTTTTCTTGGTGGATGTTGTGGAACTACACCTCAACATATAAGAGCTTTGGTTGATGCAACAAGCACGATAACTCCCAAAGGGCCAAGTGGAGTTCAAGAGACATCTATAGCTTCACTTTTTGAAACAACACCACTTATGTGTGAACCTGCTCCACTTCTCATAGGGGAACGCTCAAACGCAACTGGTTCAAAAGCTTTTAGAGAACTACTTATAGATGAAAACTATGAGGGGACACTAAGTGTTGCTCAACAACAAGTAAGAGCAGGAGCTCATGTTATAGATGTAAATGTTGGCTTTGCAGGAAGAGATGAAACTAAAGATATGACAAATGTTATCTCTTTATATAATCAAAAAATAAACCTACCAATAATGCCAGATTCAACTCAAGTTAGTGGGCTTGAAACTGCACTTAAACATATAGGTGGAAAACCTATGCTAAACTCTGTGAACCTAGAAGATGGAGAAGATAAGTTTGATCAGATATGTATCTTGGCTAAGAAGTATGGTGCATCTTTAGTTTGTCTAACTATTGATGAAGTTGGAATGGCTAAAACAGCCGATGATAAACTAAGAATGGCACTTAGAATGTACGATTTAGCTGTAAATCGTCATGGGATTAATCCTCGTGATCTTGTTTTTGATACTCTAACCTTTACAGTTGGTAGTGGAGATGAGGAGTATAGAGACGCGGCTATACAAACCATAGAGGCTATTAGACTTTTAAGAGAGGCTCACCCTGAGGTTGGTACAACTCTTGGTCTTTCAAACATCTCTTTTGGACTAGATAAAGATGCTAGACCTTACTTAAACTCTGTTTTTCTTGATCATTGTATAAAAGCTGGTTTGACAACTGTAATCATAAATGTTAAACATATTATACCTCTTGCAAAAATGAGTGAAGAGGATTTAGAGATTTGTAATAATCTTTTATTTAATACAAAACCAAAAGGACAAGCTCTTTTTGACTTTATAGACTACTTTTCAACTAAAGAAGCAGTTGATACAGAAGTAGAAGATGAAGAGTACAAAAAGTTAAGTGATAGAGATAAAATTTCTAAACTGCTAAAAGATGGTGACAAAGATAGGATGATACCTTTAGTTGAAGAGGCTAGAAAAGAGATAGCACCAGAGGTCATAGTAAATGAGATTTTAATAGACGCTATGAAAGTTGTTGGTGAGCTTTTTGGTAGTGGACAGATGCAACTACCTTTTGTTCTTCAAAGTGCAGAAACCATGAAAGCAACAGTTGATCATCTAAACCCATATCTTCCTAAAATAGAAAAAGAGATTGATATAACCCTAGCACTAGGTACAGTTAAAGGTGATGTGCATGATGTTGGTAAAAATCTTGTAGATATCATACTCTCTAACAACGGTTATAAAGTAACAAACCTAGGTATAAAAGTTGAACTAGATGATTTTTTAAAAGAGGTTGAAGCTGGTCGGGCTCACGCACTTGGGATGAGTGGTTTACTTGTAAAGTCAACTCAAGTTATGAAAGACAATTTAGAGTACATGAAAGAAAAAGGGATTAAAATACCTATACTCCTTGGTGGAGCGGCACTTACAAGAACTTTTATAGATGACTACTGTAGACCTTTTTATGATGGTCCTATTTTTTACTGTAAAGATGCTTTTGATGGTGTAACTGCCATGAGTAGAATAGAAGCTGGAAATATGGATACAAACCTTCATCCAGATGCCCCAGTAGTTGAAAAAGTTGAAAAAAAGAAGGTTGTCATACCACCTTTTGAAGAGTTAAAGATGCCATCAAGAGAGGTAGAGATGCCAATACCTCCATTTTGGGGAAAAAGGGTTGTTAAACTTACAGAAGCACAAATATCTTTAGCCTTTGAGTGGATAAATCATAAAATTCTTTTTAAATCTCGTTGGGGTTATAGCTCAAAAGGGATGGATAAAGAGAAGTATAAAAAGCAGTTAGACACTTTAGTATATCCAGCTTATGAAAAACTAAAAGCTCAATTTTTAGATGAGGGGCTTTTTGAACCAACTATAATATATGGCTACTTTCCAGTTAGAAGTGATGACAGAAAACTTCATGTTTTAAATGATACACATAACTTTAACTCTCAAAACGAAAGAGATAAAAGAGCCTTTGATCAAATAAAAGATGACATAACACACACCTTTGAGTTTCCAAGGCAAAGTAAAAAACCACACAGAGCCCTAAGTGACTTTTTCCATAACGATAAAGATGATCTTTTAGCTCTAACTTGTGTAAGTGCTGGAAGTAAACTTAGTGAGTATGAGGCTGAGCTTTACAAAGAGGGTAAATATACAGAGTATTACCAAGTTCATGGACTTGGTGTTGAGTTAGCAGAAGCCTTAGCAGAGATGGCACATAAACAGATAAGACTAGATCTTAACATAGCTACAAACGAGGGTTCAAGCCTTAAAGATGTGCAGATGAACAAGTACCAAGGAGCAAGATACTCTTTTGGCTACCCAGCATGTCCAGACCTAGAACAAAATGTTCCATTATTTGATTTACTAAAGCCAGAAGAGCAAGGTATAGAACTAAGTGAAACCTTTCAAATCCACCCAGAACAATCAACCTCAGCTATAGTGGTTTACCACCCTAATGCTACTTACTACAACATCTAAAGTTTTCTCTCTTAAAAGATTATTTGAGAGAGAAAAAATCTAACTACTCAAACAAAAATAGAAACTTTTTAGTTTCAAACCAATTTACTCCATCACTTGATGAATATATATCGTTTGTTCTTCCACTAGATATATAACCACCAATTAGATAAAGTTTATTGTTAAACTCTACTACTTGATGTCCATTTCTTTTACTAAATGCTGCTACTCCATCTGCACTCTCTAAAGTCCAAGTAACTCCATCACTTGATGAATAGATATCGTTTGTGTTCCCACTAGATGTATAACCACCAATTAGATAAAGTTTATTGTTAAACTCTACTACTTGATGTCCATATCTTTTACTAAATGGTGCTACTCCATTTGCACTTTCTTGTGTCCAAGTAACTCCATCACTTGATGAATAGATATCGTTTGTTAGTCCATTAGTTGCACTTCCACCAATTAGATAAAGTTTATTGTTAAACTCTAGTACTTGATGTCCAGATCTTTTACTAAATGGTGCAACTCCATCTGCACTCTCTTGTATCCAAGCAACTCCATCACTTGATGAATATATATCGTTTGTTCTTCCACTAGATGTATAACCACCAATTAGATAAAGTTTATTGTTAAACTCTACTACTTGATGTCCATATCTTTTACTAAATGGTGCTACTCCATCTGCACTCTCTAAAGTCCAAGTAACTCCATCACTTGATGAATATATATCGTTTGTTTCTCCACTAGATGTATAACCACCAATTAGATAAAGTTTATTGTTAAACTCTACTACTTGATGTCCATATCTTTTACTAAATGGTGCTACTCCATTTGCACTCTCTTGTGTCCAAGTAACTCCATCACTTGATGAGTATATATCGTTTGTTTCTCCACTAGATGTATAACCACCAATTAGATAAAGTTTATTTTTAAACTCTACTACTTGATGTTCACCTCTTTTACTAAATGGTGCTACTCCATCTGCACTCTCTAATGTCCAAGTAACTCCATCACTTGATGAGTAGATATCGTTTGTTCTTCCACTAGATGTATAACCACCAATTAGATAAAGTTTATTGTTTAACTCTACTACTTGATGTCCATATCTTTTACTAAATGGTGCTACACCATCTGCACTCTCTTGTGTCCAAGTAACTCCATCACTTGATGAGTAGATATCGTTTGTTTTTCCACTAGATGTATTACCACCGAGAAGATAAAGTTTATTTTTAAACTCTACTACTTGATGTAAATTTCTTTTACTAAATGGTGCTACTCCATTTGCACTCTCTTGTGTCCAAGTAACTCCATCACTTGATGAGTATATATCGTTTGTTTCTCCACTAGATGTATAACCACCAATTAGATAAAGTTTATT
>WFNF01000043.1 GCA_015488775.1 Helicobacteraceae bacterium | reverse complement strand
ATGTGCAACGACATATGATGCATCAGTTACGTACTAAATATACAGGTGTGAAGGACAGTGGTGTACGTCATGCACCTTTTTGGGTACTTGTTGGTGCCAGTCGCCCTTCTATTTTAGTAGAAGTAGGGTATATCTCTCATCCACGTGAACGTAAAAGACTTTTTACTTCTGCATATCAAGATCTTTTGGCTAAAGGTATTGCCGATGGTGTTGACAGTTATTTAAGTAATAGAAAAAAAGAGATAGATATCCAGTAAAAGAGCGTAAAAAACTTTTTACTTCAGACTATCAAGAAGTGATAGTTGAAGGTGTTAGGTCTTATATTGACAATAAAAAAAGAGATTAACCTCTAAAAGTCTTATAATTTGAGAGTACAACATCTATCTTGTAAATAATCTCTTCTATTATTTTGGGGAATATTGCTATCTCTTCTTCTATGGTATTGCTTAGTTTATTTCCAAGTTCTATACTATCAAAGAGTTGAATATAGCTATTGAGCATATCACGTTTTTGCGCACACTCTTTACACATATTGAGACTTTCGCACATACCATCATTGAGTTGTAAGTATGTGTTTTCTGATGCATCGATAAGTACCTTCAAGTACTTAGGTTGAGATAAATCTTCTAAGCTAAGAGAGTCTCCTAAGATAGTTTTGATGATTTCAAACTTTGCTTTAATGATATTAATATTACTTTCCATTTTCCTTGTCCTTTTGTAAATGAATGTATAAAGTGTATCTTAAAATCATCATGTAAATATTGATATATATCAAGGTGAAAAGTATGGAAGGGGGAAATTAGACAGAGTAGAGACTCTGTCTATGGGGTAGAGTATTATTTGTAGTTTTTGATAGCTTTGTCTAAGATAGCAGTCGCTGCAGCTTTGTCTTTGAATCCTGATACTTTTACCCATTTGTTTGGCTCAAGCATTTTGTATGTTTCAAAAAAGTTTTTGATACGGTTGAGAGTATGCTCTGGTACATCACCCAAATCATTTATTTTTGCATAGGTTGGGTCAATTTTTACAGTAGGTACTGCGATAAGTTTTTCATCACCACCTGACTCATCTTCAGTCATAAGTACACCAACAAGTCTACATTTTATGTAAGAACCAGCTTGAAGTGGGTAGTCACAAAGTACAAGAATGTCAGCTGGATCACCATCATCTGAAAGTGTATTAGCTACAAATCCATAGTTTGCTGGGTAGTGCATTGCAGAGTAAAGTACTCTATCTACTTCTATAGCACCTGAATCTTTGTCTATTTCATATTTAATCATTGAGTTTAGTGGTACTTCAATAATTGCTTTGACTGCATCTGGGTTTTCGCCATGTCCGATTTTAGTAATATCCATAAGGGGTATCTCCATCTAGGTTAAATTTGGGCTAATATTAGCATAAAATATATAAATCTTTCATCAAATTAGGGTACTATGGTTAATATAAATTTTTTGGAGGATGATATGAAGAAGATTATGATTGGCTTGAGCTTTTTAATTGTAAGTCTTAGTGCTATTGAGTTAGGGCAGATAGCACCATCTGTGACTATCAAAGGTGAAAATGGTGGTAAGCTTGATGGAACAGCATGGCATTCGAGTATGTTAAAGGGTAAGGTGTACACTGTTTTTTATGTAGATCCTGATGAAAGAGATTTGAACAATCCTTTGGCTGATGCACTTAAAGCAAGAAAATTTGACAGAAAAAAAGTAAATTCCGTAGCTATTATAAACCTTGCTGCAACGTGGATACCTAATCTTGTTTTGGAGTCATTGCTTAAAAAGAAACAAAAAAAGTTCCCAGATACTATCTATGTCAAAGATAAGAAAAAAGTTTTGGTGGATAAATGGAGTTTAGCAGATGATAATTCAGATATTTTGATTTTTGATCAAAAAGGTAAATTGATTTATAAAAAGTTTGGTAAAGTCTCTGACACAGAGATAGCTTCCGTGATTAAACTTATAGAAAAACATTTATAAATTACACGAAAGTTGATAGGTAACCATTTTATGAAATGGAGTTAGAAAATTTTTTAGACTTTTTGTATTGATATTTTCTATCTTATGCATCTTTAAAAGTTCCAATACACACAATGTACTCTCCATTGTACTTAGACAATATGCTTGGGGTTGCTCTTTAAATACAAAAGCAGACTGTTTAGTATGTGTAAAACTTACTTTTGGTAAAGCATTTATATTTGGACTCGATTTTAGCATCGCACGTGAACATGGCCATGTTGAATCTATGAGAAAGATTACTGTTTGTTTTTTCTCTTCCCCTATTTTCTCTTCATTTAGATTGATGTTGTTTTTAGAGGGGTAGAGTACAAAACAGTTATTCTCTTTATTATCCAAAATAGCATTTATTGCATCATTTTTGCTAAAGTCAATACCTACATGAAGTTCACAATGTGTTAATGAGAGGTTTGTAAAGTGT
>WFNF01000042.1 GCA_015488775.1 Helicobacteraceae bacterium | reverse complement strand
TCTCTCACTCGCTTATACTTTTTTGATTTTTATTTTCTAAGTATCTTAGCAATTCGAACAGCTTCTTGTTTTCTTCACTTAATTTCGCTTTATTTAATGTCCTTAAATAATAGCGTAAAAATGTCAAGGAGCTATATGGATATGGTATATTTGATTCCTCAAAATGCTTTTTTATCTCCCGACTTCGTCAAAAAGCACTACAAAATTAAATAAAAAGATATAAAAGTGCCTAAAGCAGGTACAATTAAATTTTAACTTGCTCTGTAGTGCCCTGTTTACTATTTATTATTTTATTATAGTATAATATCACTATGTTTATAAGAATAAAAAAGAAACCTTGCAAAAAAGGTTCGACGGAATTTAATAGAGCAGTACAACTAGTAGAGAGTTTCCGAGAAAATGGAAAAGTAAAACAGAAGATTGTAAAGCATATAGGAGTAGCACATAGTGAAGAACAACTACAAGAGTTAAAAGTACTTGCAACATCTATCCAAATAGAGCTAGAAAACAGTAATGATATATCTCTTTTTACACCAGAAGATTTAAATAAAGAGATAGTAGTTCCAAAAGTAGTTGAAGATACATATAGTGATGAAGATTATAGTGTAGATGTACGCTCTTTAAATGAAGAATCAAGAGTGATTACAGGGATACATGATATATATGGAAAAGTATTTGATGAACTAGGTATAGGGACTATAATTGATAAAAAAACACAACAAGAAGTATTTAAAAATATAGTACTTGCCCGTATAGCTAAACCAGACTCAAAAATGGCTACAGTAGACTTGTTAGCAGAAGACTTTGGAGTAAAACTCGATCTGTCTAAAGTTTATAGAATGATGGATGAGTTAGATGATGAAGCTATAGAGAAACTAAACCTTCTATCCTATAACACCACAAAAAAACTATTTAATGATAAGATAGATGTTATCTACTTTGATGCAACAACACTCTACTTTGAAAGTTTTAGTGAAGATGAAGGTGAAGATGCAATAAGAAAGAATGGCTACTCAAAAGATTTAAAATTTAATCAACCACAAGTGGTACTTGCACTTATGGTAACTAAAGAGGGATTGCCAATAGGATATGAAGCATTTAGCGGAGATACCTTTGATGGTCATACTCTTATTCCAAGCCTTAAAATACTCAGAGATAAATATAATATTGATAAAGTAGTTTATGTAGCAGATAGTGGAATGTTTAATAAAAACAACCTTGAAGAGCTAGAGCAACTTGAAGAGTATGACTTTAACTATATCGTAGGAGCAAGAATAAAAAACCTCTCACAAGATATTAAAAATAAGATATTAAAAAGAGATGATTATAAAGAACTCAATACTGATATACAAGTAAAAAACATTACTCTTGATAATGGCAGAAAACTTGTAGTTACCTACTCTCTTAAAAGAGCAAAAAAAGATTATAATGATAGAATTAAAGGAATTGAAAAACTAAGAAAAAAACTTCAAACTTCAAAGTCAGTAAAAACACATCTCTCCAATCAAGGGTACAACAAATACCTTGTATTGCAAAACAGTAATGAAGATACAGATAATAAAAATATAAACAGACACTCTTGTGATATATCTATATCTTTAGATGAAAAAAAGATAGCAGAAGATGCACAGTGGGATGGACTAAAAGGTTTGATAGTTAATGCTTCATCACAATTAAGTAATGATGATATACTTACTCAATACAATAACCTCTGGCAGGTAGAAGAGTCATTTAGAATCACTAAACATGATTTAAAGATAAGACCAATATATCACTTTAAACCTAGTCGAGTAAGAGCACATCTTGCTATTAGCTTTGCAGCATATATGCTTACAAGATATGTAGAGCATAGAGTAAGAGTACAATATAAAAAACTATCACCTGCTAGAATTAGAAATTTACTTCTTGGTGTACAAACATCAATAATGATTTCAAAAACAAAAAGAATTAAATATGGATTCCCATCTAATACAAAAGTAGATACAAAAAGAATTTATAATCTTATGGGATTGGAGTTAAACAGAACACCTTATATTATTGAAAAATTGAAATAGTTTATAAAATGTAGTGCCCTCGATTTTAGATAAAGCCCTTAATCTAGGCGTTTCTTTTTAAAAAATGACGAAGTCGGGAAACAGCTTCTAAACATTTAAAAGAATTGGAAGCCGTTGAACTCTTAGAGAAGAAGAAAATAAAAATAGTAACTGACCTTACGCACTTTTCAATTTCTGCAGCTCCATAAAAGAAACTTGATTAGCTTTAATGAGCAACTTCATCCTAAGAGCGAAGTGATTTAAATGGTGTTTAATTTTTAGTTTTTCAAGCTTAAAAAATGAGAATACAGCCATAAAAATATGATTACTCTGTGTTCTTATAGTTTTTGTTGGTGACTTAGCTAAAGCGGAATTATGCTTTAACGATTTATGAAACTCTTCAACTTTCCATCTTTTTTCATAGATTGCTGAGATGTATGAACCATCAAGAGTGGTATCACTACATACCAAATTTAAAATACCAATGCTTCCATCTTTGTTTGTAAAGACTCGGCGTACTATAAGAAC
>WFNF01000041.1 GCA_015488775.1 Helicobacteraceae bacterium | reverse complement strand
ACATTTGGGACAAGTGTTTATAAAATCTCTTAGATCTATAGAATCACTTCTTGGCTTAACAAGTTTTGCGTGCCCACATTTTTGACATTTTAGCTTGAAAGGTCTTGGAGGAAACATCTTTTTTACTCCTTTTTCTCTAACATAATCTCTTTTAAGATTTTATACTCTTGTGGATTATCATCTTCATTTACGGTAAAACTATTTAAGCCAAACATCTCTTCTAGCTTGTCTATACCATCAGCAGTTTTTATAAGAGTATCTTCAAGTTTATCTTTAAACTCATCCATCAACTCTTCATCCTCAACCAACTTTTTTACCCCATAACCAACTGCTCCTAGTGCAACAACACCAAATAAAGCTTTAAACATAGTAACCCCTTTTTGTTTTGTTTTAAAAAGTGTAACAAAACTCAATGACAGGATATGACACTTTAACCCAAATTATGCAGTAGGGAACAACAAGTAGCGTCTATGCTTGTGCATAAGGGATGTTTAGAAAATCTTTGCGCCTACCTTATTGGTAGGTCAATGATTTTATGAATGTGCCTTGTGTACAATGATAGGCGCAATCTTCAAGTTTTCTACTGCATAATTTGGGTTTAAGAGTTAATATAATCTTTCAAACCATTAATTAATCTTGTTTGCAAACTTAAAGGCTCTAGTATCTTTATATGTGGCATCCAGTGTCTTACCACCTTAAGTATCTCCTCTTCATAAGATACTTTTGTAGAAACAACTAAATCATCATTATTTTTTAGTATGGTTTGATGTGGGAGTAAATCTCTTCTTAAAAAGTAGTCTTTTACCTTTTGATCAATGTGTAGTGTTACTTTTATCTCATTTTTTGAGAACCAAGTATCTTGATTTTTTGAGATGATCTCTATGAACTCTTTGTTTGGGGTAAATGTTTTTGAACTTTGTGAGGCGTTAGATACCTTAGTAAGAGTGTAGGTTTTTAACTTATTATTTTCATCAGCACTTAGATACCAGATGCCATCTGTATTTATAAGTTTATATGGTTTGAGCTCTCTGTCTTTATTGTTATATGTTAGGTTTACAACTTGCTTCTTGATTATAGCTACATTTAAAAGTTCAAATAGTTCAGATTTTGAGCTTACATCCTCATATTCATTCCCCTTAATGAGGTAAGTTTGATTTACTCTACTATTTAACAAATCTACTATAAAATCATCACTCATATTTGGATATAGGTTTCTAATCCCACACAATGCTGAAAAATTTTTAATATCTTCAAAATTCAACTTCCCTAAACAGTACTCCTCCAAAGAGTAAACACCTTTTTCCTTTTTTATAGGTAAAGATGAAAATCTATCAGTAAAATCTCTTCGAATTGTTCTTACACTAACATTAAACTCTTCTGCCAACTCTTCTAAAGTAAGCTCATCTCCTGAATTTAACTTAATTAAAATCATCGCTAATCGTTGTGCTATTTTTTCATGATTATTGCTCAAAAAAATCCCCTTAAAAAATTATAAATCATTATAACACTTCTAATCTAAAACTATTTTAACATATTTATGTGATAGAGTAATTTTTCTATATATTTACTTACTTTTTGCATCAAAAGCTAAAAGTTGTTGTCTTACTTCGTTTATATATTCGGCTCTTACATGCGAGCTGTCTAACCACTCTACACTTACCTCTAACTCAGGATATAAAGATGCTAGTAGCTCCATTTTTTCGTTAAAATCCTCTACATCTGGACACTCAAAAGTTTTTTGTGTAAAGTGGTTTGTTAAAGTAAGATACCAACCACCAATATCTTTCTCTTTAATCTGTGCTATTAATGGTAATTTTTCCAAAATACAATCCTTAAACCCAAATTATGCAATAAAAAACTTAAAGGTTGCACCTATACTTGTGCATAATTTGGGTTAAATTTTTTGTTTTAGTTTAGCCAATATATTATAAAAATCATTTGATTTAAGTCATAAAAATTAAACTTTACACTTTATCACAAACAATATACAGCGTTAAAAGTGATAAAGTGTAAAGATTAATTAAGTGCACTTAAGAAAAATTGTTTATAATCATATTATGAATAAAAATATATACCTTTTAGGAAAAAGTAGAGCTTTCAATAGTGTTGAGTTTAAAGCACAACTAGATACACAAAATTATGTTTTGCAAGATGAGTTTAGTGATCAGACACAGCTAGTTATAGAGGGTGCTTTGATGTCTGCTTTAAACAATATTGAGCGTGATGAAATATATGAGAAACACGATGTTTCTTTTATGGGTATAGGTGAGTTTGAGAAACTTTTAAGTTCACACATAGATGAAGATACGCTTTTAATGTCTTTAAAACTTAACTATGATGAGACTAGGGTTATAAACTTTTTAAAAAATCCTTACCTTAGTGATTCGCTTTTTTTAAAGTTGATAAAATCTTATAAATATAAAAATGAGGGTTTTTTCGATAGTGATGAAAACAGAGATGTAAGCTCTTATCTTATATCTAGATTTTATAAAAACATAGAAAGAAATCACAATATCCAGTACTCAAATATGGGCTTTATGCATCTACTAGAACAAAGCGATAATGAAGAGTTGGTTAGTGTTATTTCAGAGTTAGAACCAATCAAAAACTTTTTAAAAAACGGATGTTCTCATAATGATCAGAAACTATTAAATGCTCTTGCTTCACATCCAAAGGTATCTAAAAAGTTTATAAAAAGGGCTATTAAGTCTAAAAATGATGATATAAAACAGATTATCTCTATGAGAAGTGACTTGGAGTGTGAGTTTATAAAAGAGTTGTATCCTACACATGCTAACATCATCGCTATGTATGTTAAGCTAGATGAGAAAAAATTTGTAAGATTTAAAGAGG
Organism: Helicobacteraceae bacterium; assembly: GCA_015488775.1. Taxonomy (GTDB): domain Bacteria; phylum Campylobacterota; class Campylobacteria; order Campylobacterales; family Sulfurimonadaceae; genus WFNF01. The sequence goes on along the minus strand of WFNF01000041.1, from coordinate 72,645 downwards.
AGTACACAAAAGAGTTATGTGTTAATGAAACCTTAACTGAAGCGATGTTTGATGACTTAGTTAAAGATAGCAAAAACCATATATATTTAGCTCAAAATGAAAACTTAACACAAATTCAATATATTGAGCTTTACCATAAAAGTAAAGAGGTAGATGCAACTTTAGCACAAAACCATTACATCACAAGTACTCTTGTAGAAAACCTATATAAAGATGAAGCTAACCATATTTATTTGGCATCTAATCCTAAAACTCCTGTAGATATTTTACAAGCTTTCTCTGATCAGAACAGTAAAGCTTTAAATGAAGCATTAGCACAAAACAGCTCAACTCCAATAGATGTTTTATATAACTTTTTAAGCGATTTGAGCTTAAGTAAATATGTAAAATCAAACAAAGCCTTTGGGCAAAATATAAAAACTGAAAATATAGGCTGGTTATAAAATGGATGCAATAGAGTTAAAAAATGCACTTACTTCCTTAGTTGATGCTAAGATAGCAACTTTTATTTGGGGAGCGCCAGGGGTTGGAAAATCTTCAATTGTTAAACAGATAGCTAAAGAGAAAAATATCAACTTTATAGATTTACGTTTAAGTTTAATGGATCCAACAGACTTAAAGGGGATACCTTTTTACGACAAAGAAACACATACAGCACTTTGGGCACCACCAGAGTTTTTACCACGAGACGGGAAGGGGATACTTTTTTTAGATGAGCTAAACTCAGCGCCACCATCTGTTCAAGCTAGTGCATACCAACTCATTTTAGATAGAAAAGTTGGTGAGTACAGCTTACCAGATGGCTACTCTATCATAGCAGCTGGAAATCGTGAGAGTGACAGAGGTGTAGTTTACAAGATGAGTTCACCTCTTGCTAACCGTTTTGTTCATCTTGAGCTTGATGTATCTTTTGATGCTTTTAAAGCTTGGGCTTATAAAAATAATCTTGATAATAAAATCATCTCCTTTTTATCTTACAAAAAAGACTACCTTTTTAGTTTTGATCCTAAAAAACTAGATAAATCTTTTGCCACACCTAGGTCTTGGGAAGCAGTTGATAAAATTTTAAAAAGCTCTTTGGATGAGTCTTTACAACTAAAAGTTATAAGTGGAACTATAGGAGATAATATTGCAGTTAGTTTTTTAAGCTTTTGTAAAATCATAAACTCCATACCAAGTGTGCAAAAGATTATAGAAGATGATAATCCTGAGTTTAGTGATGATATAAAAGTGAACTATGCACTTGTAAGTATTCTAGTTAGTAGCTACACTTCTGATCATAATAGTTTAGAGAACATCTTAAAGTATGCACTAAAAATGCAAGAGGAGTTTTCTGTTCTTTTAGTACAAGATCTTCTAAGCGTAAATGCACCGCTTGAAAAACTTGAATTATATAAAAAGTGGGTTTCTAAGTTCTCTTATCTTTTAGAGTAGATGAGTTAGCATGATAGGTATAGATATAAAACATAAGTAAAGCTATACTTACCATTATAAATGGTGCAATGTAAAGATGAACTAAATCAAAATAGTTTTTGTGTTCAAGTAGTAAAAAAGCTAAAAGAGTTATGCGTAAAGTATTTAAAAACTGAACAACAAATATAGATGAGATTGCCCAAAGTAGTTTGACTTTTAGGCTTGATGGGTAAGCTAAAATCACACTTACAAAAAGTATAATCGCATCTAAACCACTACATTGTGGTTCAACCATCATAACACTATCTCCAAGTAAAAAAGATCTACCACTAAGTTGTGTTTCTATGCCAAAAAGATTGATTGTGTGTGAGGTTAAAGAGACTGCTAGATTTGTAACAATCTCTTCAAGTGGGGTAAGTGTAACTACAAGATAAAATGTAGCTACATATAAAAAGTAAAATAAAACAAACTTTTTCAATTATGCTTTAAAGTTCTCTTTTCTTCTAAATCCAAGTAATGCTAATGATGCGAACAATAAGCCCATCAATGCACTTGCACCTAGAGGAAGTGGTACTGTTTTAGTCTCAACAACAGATTGAAAACTAACTTGAGGTTCCTCTTCAACATATGGTTTTACACTTGGAAAACCAGGATCTATTATAGTTTTATTTACAGTAAAATCATCATCCCCTTTTGCACCATCTTTTAGCACAACTTCCATAACTTTTCCACCATTTAACAATCTATATCCAACTCCACTATTTGCTACATAATAGTTATCAAACTTATACCATTGTGGTTTCCCACCCTTTGTTAATGGACCAAATTTTGAATAACCTGTAAAAACTTCTTTACTTCCTGCGGGTTGTTTGAAAGTTATAGTGTAAGTAAAAGCGCTTGTATTACTTTTAACTTTTATATCGTAACCACTTTTTACATCTCTAGGAGTGTTTTCATAAGTACTTTTATTTATTATACCAACTTGTTCAGAAGTTAAATGAATTACATTTCCATTACTATTTGTTGCTTGAGTAGATGTAGATACAGAAGTTCCCTCAACAAATTCATACGCACCGATGTCAGCTTTGTAAAGTCTAGAAAAGCCTCTTTGATCATGAACTACAGCTGTACTTCCAGCGTCAATCGCTACAGAGTCTTTAGCTAAAGCGTAAGTTTCAGTATATCCACCGTTATTTTTTATATCTTCAAGTTGTGGATCTACACCAACTATATCTGTACTTTTTACACCATTTGTTACATTTGTATCTGAACTAAATATATTGTTACCATTTGAATATATAGGCGTTGTATTTGAGTAATAAGAAGCTGTATTATTATAAAAGATAGAATTTTTAACTTTTGTTATCTCATTATAAGATGAATTATTAATATAACCATAATCCTCTATTGCACCACCTGCTAGTGAACTATTTTCACTAAAAGTTGAACTATCTATCTGCATATTATTGTTTGCATTTAATATTGCTCCCCCCTCAGTCGCGACATTTAAAGAGAAAGTAGTATTGATAATATTTGATTTACCTTTAATAGGTAAAAAAGCTCCACCATACCGAGCACCTTCATTCTCTTTAAAAGTTGAATTGTATATGGTAACATCAGAGATATTAGCAAGAAATCCACCACCATAACTAGTTGCCTTATTTTTCTTAAATGTGCTATTGTTAACTTTTATATTTGAACTAAGAGAGTATATTGCACCTTGTTTTGCAATATTTGATATAAATTTTACATTATAAATATTTACATCAGATTGTCTAGCATATATTGCTCCACCATAACTATTAGCAGTATTACCACTAAAAGTTGTACTGTTAATGTCTATCTCACCATAATCAACATAAATTCCAGCACCTTTACCAGTTGTTTCATTAAGTTGAAATGTTGAATTTACTATAGTAGTATCACCCTCTACAACATAAAGTGCACCAGCACCAGAAGAGTTATTGCTACTAAAAATTACAGCATCAATGTTTAATTTTACATTTTCTGCAAAAATTCCACCATTATGCGAGTTTGATTGATTGTCAGAGAGATTACTAGTTTTTACATCTGCATTTATATTTTTTAAGTATAAAACCCCATATTCACCTGTATTTCTAGAAAAAACAGAATTATTGATGTTAATGTTTGATTGATTATTTGAGTTGTTTAAAGATACATAACACACTGCTGCCTTATGTGGAGTAGTATTTCTAAAAGCACGTAACTTATCCATATTCATATTAACTTTTACATTAGTTAAACTACTATCAATATTTACATATATCAGTCCACCATCAAGAGCACTATTATCTTGAAATGTAGAATTTGTTATATTTATATCGTAAACTGCATTATCAACATTATCATTGTTTATATGAAGAACAGAACCACCAACTGATGTACTTGTATTTCTAACATTAACATCATCAACAATTAAACTAAGATTTTTAAGTTCATCAAGTGTAAAGACTGTTGACTTCGTTTGGTATCCGATGCCATTATTAGCATTTTTTATATCTAAATGTTTAAAACTTAAGTTAACTTTTCCTATGTCAGAATGTATAAAATCAAAAACTTTATAATGAGAAGCAGCATCAATACTAACTATATGATTTTTTCCATCAACTGATAGATTAAAATCATTAGTAGTAGAGACACTTAAACCAAAGCTCATATCTCTTGTTAGATTTATAGTCATATTTTTAGAAAAAATTATATTTCCACCAAAGTTCTTAGATGCAACATCTAAACACGCTCTTAAAGTTGATTCTGAGTGTGTATCATCACTATCACTCACTACATAATTTCCATTATCATCTGTTGGACACAGATACCCAATTGCACTTAGTGGAGTTGTAAGCATTAAACCCATTGCTAAAGCTGAAGCTTTTATTATATTTTTCATATATCTCTCATTATTGTAATTTGTGTTTTGAACACCTATTTTTCTCTACCATTAAAAATTTGCAAATTGTAACAGAATATATCTTTTATACTGTTTAGAAACCTATAAAAACATATTATGTTTTTTATATAAAAGATTGTAAAATATGATTAGTAATAAACACAAGGCTAAGAACTATGGATAAAGCTTCAACTCTACTAAAACAAGCAAAATCTAAACTGTTACTAAACTACCCATTTTTTGGCTCACTTGCAACTACACTAAAGTTTGATCAGAATGATAATATACAAGCTTTTTTAAGTGACGGGGATGTTTTAGAGTATAACGATGAATATATAGAGGATTTAGACTCTGATGAGTTGGAATTTGTTTTAAGTAATGCTGCTATGCATCAGGTTTTAAAACATCAAAAAAGAGCTAATGGAAGATATAAATGGCTTTGGCAACTCTCACTTGATTACTCAATAAACTCTATGCTTGTTCAAAATGGCTTAGATGCTCCACTTGGAGTTAGTTATGATGAGAGATTTGATAACCTTTACGCAGAAGAGATTTATGAGATACTTAAAGATGAGATAAAAAATGAAGATTATGACGATGACGAGTCAAATGAAGATGGTTATAATGAAGAAAACAAATCAACTAAAAAACAGCAAGAGTCACCTAAAAGTAGTAAGACAAATGAGAAGATTGAAGCAGACTTTGTAGAGCAACTTCTAAATGATGCTATAGAAAAATCTAAAGAGAACTTACCTGATGGGATAGATCGTTTTATTGATCAGAAGTATTTAGGTAAAGTTGATTGGAGAGCACTTTTAAGAGACTATATTAACACCTTTTATAAAGATGATTATACTATGATGCCACCATCAAAAAAACTTTTATATGCAGGTATTTACCTACCCTCTTCCACCTCATCAAAACTTAAAATCGCAATAGCTGTTGATAGTTCAGGAAGCATAGAGACTGAGCTACTTGAGATATTTTTAAGTGAGGTTGAACTTATCTTAGAGAGTTTTGATAACTTTGAGATAGAGTTTATAGTTTGTGATTATAAAATCCGCTCCCATAAAACCTACTACAAGGGTGATGCTTTAGATTATGAGTTGCAAGGTGGCGCGGGTACTAGTTTTAAACCTATTTTTGAGTACTTAGAAGATAAAAATGAGGATTATGATTTACTTTTGTATTTTACAGATTTAGAGGGGGAGTTTCCACTTGATGAAGCAAACTTTGATACTATTTGGGTTACAAAAAGTGAACTTCAACCACCTTTTGGTGAAGTTATAAATATATTATAAAAGTGAGAAGATGGCAGAGATAATTATTGATGATAAAAGTTACGGAAATGTAGAAGTTCCACCTTACAAACATGCTCAAAACATATATAAAAGAGTGTTAAGAGCATTTAGAAAAAATCAGCTAATACATTTGGGTTATCTGTTTTCAAGACAAGAGCAAAAAAATCTACATACTTATAAAAAAGGTGGAGCAGAAGACGAGATTGAACTACTTCAAATGTATATAGACCTAGGTGAAAAGTTAAACTTTAAACACCAAGATGCCATTAAATTAAAAAGTACCATAGAAAAAACAACTGACTTGGCACATACAAACCTTAACATTACCAAAAGACTTACCCTTATAAATAAAAAACAACTTTCTAAAAACGTTGAGAGTACTTATCTATTTTGGGATATTGAAAACTACTCAAATGTAACACAGATGTTTAATCAAGTGATTTTGGAGTACGAGATTGAAGATGAACATATCTATATAGCAGCTAATCCAGACTCACTATATCTTAAAAAACGTGAGTGGGATGCTGAGTTATACGACTTTGGAAAAACACTTAACTCTTTTAACTTTACCAAGTGTGATCATGGAAAAAATGTTGCAGATACAATTTTACTAGATGAGTTTAAAAAGTTAAATATTAAAAATTCAAATGTATTTATGATGACTTACGATAGAGAGCTAAAAGAGTTATTTTTAGATGCGTGTCATCTTAGTAACAATATGTTTATATTGAGCAAATAAAAAGGATAAATCTATGCAAAAACCTTGGAAACCTGAAACACCATACTTAACTTGTGATGGTATAGTAGAGATATATGAAGATAATAAACTTTTAGGAATCACACTTATAACAAGAAAAAATCCCCCTTATGGTGTTGCACTTCCTGGTGGTTTTGTGGATGTTGGTGAGAGTGTAGAGGATGCACTAAAGAGGGAGATGAAAGAGGAGATAAATCTTGATGTTGAGATAGTAAAACTTCTTGGTGTTTACTCAGACCCTCTAAGAGATAAAAGGTTTCACACTGTATCTGTAGTTTATGTTTGTAAAGCCTACTCTAAGCCTATTGCTGGAGATGATGCTAAAACAGTTAAGATTGTTGAAAAAAACAAATTAATAAGTGAACCTTTAGTTTTTGATCATAAAAAGATTATTGAAGATTATCTAAAACAAGAGTAGTTACAATTCGCATAAAAAATTTGGAAATTATTATGTTTGAATCGTTAAATGTATTTGGAGAGAAACTAGAGCCTTGTTCACATAAACCTCTTACTGGTTTTTATAGAGATGGCTACTGTAACAGTGGCTTAGATAACCAAGGTTTACACACTGTTTGTATCTATGCTACAGATGAGTTTTTAGAGTATCTAAAAGAGAAAGGGAATGACCTTATAACCCCTATGCCAAAGTACAATTTTGCAGGTGTAAAAGCTGGTGAATCTTGGTGTTTAAGTGCTGGATGGTTTATAAATGCTCTTAAAGAGGGTTTAAGACCTAAAATCTTTTTACACTCAACCCATAAGGCAATTTTAGAGTTTGTAGATATAGAGATACTAAAAGAGTGTGCTTTAGATTTATAATTAAATAAGTTATAATACACATAAAAAAGGCTAATAATGATTAAAAAAGAGAACTATATTGGCTTTGTGTTTCTAACACTTCTTCTACTTAGTAGCTATATATTTTTAGAGAGTTCTACACTTTTTATCCGTTTTTTAATCGGTCTTAGCTTTGGTTTTGTTCTTGTTCGTGCAAGCCTAGGTTTTGCAGGGAGCATCAACAAACTATATAGGGCAAAAAGCTCTTATGTTGTTAAGATGCTTATGTATATCTTTATATTAACCTCCATATTTACTGCTTTTATTATATCTGGTGATGAGAGGTCTTACTCTCTTGCACTACATCCAATCAACTTTGGAATCATCTTTGGTGGTCTTATGTTTGGTTTTGGAATGGCTATGTCATCTTGTTGTGCTACTGGTTCGCTTGCAGATTTAGCTAGTGGATTTTCAAGAGCTTTTGTAACTATAATCTTTTTTGGTCTTGGTGTATTTTTAGGTTTTCATACTCAAGGAACATCTAGTTTTGTTAAAGACTCTTACATAAGTAGTGAGTTAGGCGAGAGTTTTCAAGGTGGAGTTTTTTTACCTGATCTTTTTAAATTTGATGGTTTTAATGGTTATCTTGGTGCTATAGTTTTAACCTCTATTTTTGCTTTTATAGCAATCTTTTTGGCAAAAAGGTATGAAGATAGTTTTGAGAGTGAAACTGATAATAAAAGTACAGATAGCACAACAACTATTTTTGAAAAAATCTTTATTGAGCCTTGGAAGATGTATGCTAGTGTTGTAGGTATATCTGCTATATTTGCTTTTTTATTGCTATTTTCTCAAAAAGGTTGGAGTGCGAGTAGTGCTTTAGGAGTTTGGTTTGGTAAGTTTATAATGCTTTTTGGTGTTGAGGCTAAAACCTTAGAGGAACTTACAACTAAAAGTTACACACTCTTTGAAAACTCTGTTTTTACTAACTACACATCTGTACAAAACTTTGGAATAATACTTGGTTCTGCTACTGCCTTAATGATAGCAGGAACTTTCAATAAAAAGTTTATAGCAGGTTTAAAAATCACACCAAAAGGTGTTGCAACCTTTGCTTTTGGTGGTTTTATAATGGGTCTTGGAACTAGGTTTAGCAATGGTTGTAATGTTGGTGCTTTGTTTACGCCAATAGCTGAGTTTTCATTATCTGGTTGGATATATCTTGTTTTTGTAGCAGTTGGTGGATTTGCTGGAAATATGTTTGTTAAAAAATTTATAAGTAAAACATGTAATGTAATTTAAGCTTAAAAATTGTAGAATGTATCTATGAAAACATCACTTTTACTTATATTACTACTTTTTTTTAGCTCATGCGACAACACAGTTATTGATCTTAGTACAGATACAAACGACACCCAAACATCATCTTTAGAGGATTCTCAGGATAGTTCAGAAAATGAAGATGTGGTTCAAGATTCAAATCAAGATACCACAAATGAAGATGGTATTACAGACTCAAATCAAGACAATAAACCAGACACCCCAAAAGATACAACACCTAGTGATGAGGAGTTAGTTACAATAGCTTTTAATAAACTGAATGTTGTTCAAACCTTACTTAGCAACATAGATCAGTTTAACATCAACTCTAATCTATACCTAACAAATATTATAGATAATGTGAATGTAAGTTGGAGTAGCGATAATAAAACTATAATATCTAACTCTGGTGTGGTAACAATGGTTTTATATGGCTTAGGTAATGCTAATATTTCACTTACAGCGACACTAAAACATGGAACATTTTCAAAAACAAAAATTTTTCAATATACAGTTCTTGAAGATGAACCAACTGATTACCAAAGAGTTGATGAAGTTTTAAATCTTATAACTATTAAAAATACACTTTTAAATAATACAGATAATTTATCTATAACCTCAGACCTAAACCTAAGTAAAAATATAAAAGATGTAAATATAACTTGGAGTAGTAGCGATTTTACACATATAAATTCAGATGGAAAAGTAAGTAGAAATGTATATGGCGATGGAGATGTAGCTATAACACTTACGGCGACTCTATCTTACAACTTAGCTACAACTACAAAAAGTTTTACATATAAGGTTTTAGAAGCAGATATTACAGATACCCAAATAGTTAAAAATGCTTTGCAAAAGTTAACTTTTGGCTCTATACTACTTGATAATATAGATAAAAACAATGTAACAAAAGATTTAAACCTTAGTAAAAGCATAGATAAGCTAAATATAACTTGGACAAGTTCAGATACAAACTCAATAGATACATATGGTAGTGTAATCCAAAAAGATTACAATCTTACTGACACAAGTGTAACTTTAAATGCAAGTATAAGCTATAACTCTTACTCTGAAACAAAAAGTTTTACCTTTATAGTAAAAAAGAAAACATCTCTTAGTAGAGTACAAGAGATTTTAGATATTATAGATTTTGATACTATAAAAAATGAGAACAATCTATCTACACACATAGTATCTGACTTAAATCTATCTACTGTTTATGGGGGTTCAACACTAACTTGGACAAGTTCCAACCCACAATATATCTCAAATGATGGTACCATCATAAGACCTAGTTTAGATGTTGGAACTAAAGAGGTAACACTAAACCTTAGTGTTACTATAGATACAAACACTTTGCAAAAAGATATAAAAGTAAAAGTTATGCCTCAAAGAGTACAAGCACTTTTAATTATTAGAGTTGAGTTTAAGAATGTAGGCTATGTTAGTGATGATGCAACTTGGCATACAAAGTTTTTCTCTTATGATTCTGGATATTTAAACAACTACTATAGTGAGATATCTAACGATACTTTTAAATTTGTAGAGGCAAATGAAAGCTATGGTGATGTTAATGATGGAATTATAGATGTAAAAATAAACTATAATCATCCAGATACAAGAGGTAATTTAAATGGTACAGCACTTTTAAACTTAGTTGGCGATGCTATGGGTACAGCAAATCCATATATTGACTATAGCATATATGATAAAAATGGTGATAATTATATAAATTATAAAGAGTTACAGATAGTTTTTTTAGTAGCTGGTCAAGAAGCCTCTGTAGATCCTAGTCAAGTAAACTCAATCTGGGCTCACGCTTACTCTTTACAATTTGGCTTAACCTATGATGGAGTAAATCTTGTAAGATACCAAGAGGATGGTCGCTACGCAATGTTTGGTGAGCGTCACGGTGATCATGACGCAACTATTGGTATTATAGCTCATGAGCTTGGTCACTCAGCATTTTTACTACCTGACTTGTATGACACCACTTCTACAACAAGTGGTATCGGCTCTTTTGGTCTAATGAGTGGTGGCTCGTGGAACTATACAGGTTACGATAAAGATATAGGAAGTTCACCTGCACATATGTGTGCTTACTCTAAGGTAAAATCAAAATTTATAAAACCTGAACTACTAAGTAACTCCATAACAAACTATCAGTTATATGGAAATACAAGTAAAAACTACAATATAGTAAAAGTAGATATAAACTCTAGTGAGTACTACCTACTAGAAAATATAGATACAAACAGTTATAACAAAGGTTTATGGAATTTAGAGGCTAAAACTTGGGCTGGAGGCATGGCTATCTGGCATATAAACACCCTAAAAGAGACAGGTGACAACACAGAAAATTCAGATAAAAACAATCGTCTTGTTGACTTGGTGGAAGCAAGAGATAATGTTATAGATTCAGGAAATTCTTACTCCAACTATGGGAAAAGAACAAATCTATACTACAACCCAAACAAAACAAACTTTTTAGATATTACAAATATATCAAACGCTTCAGATACTATGAGTTTTGATTTTAAATAATTTGGATTAAATCTCTATCATATAACCTAAAGAGGAGTGAGTTTTTATAAACTTATGGTTTAGTTTTGCTCTTAGCCTACTTACTAAGGCTCTTCTTGTATTTTCATTTGGCGATTTAAGTGGCCAAAGGACACTCTCCATCTCATAAAATGAAACTGTAGAATTTTTACTTCTGATCAGTAAAGATAAAAGATCTGACTCTTTTTTTGTTAGTTTTACATAAACACCATTATTAAAAAGCTCATTTGTGTTTGTATTAAAAATAAAACTATTATCTATTTTAATCTCACCACTATTTAAAAATGGTTTTGGTACATACTTTTTTGTAGCTATAGTTATAGCAACTTGCAACTCTTTTGGATTTATTGGTTTGATTTGGTAAGAAGCTGGATCAGTTTCTACAGCTCTTTGTATAGTTTCCTCATCACTCAAAGCTGAAGTGTAAATAATAGGGATATCTTTATCCATCTCTTTTATAAGTCTTGCGGTTTGAATCCCATCTAGTGAACCTTTTATATAAATATCCATAAGTACAACATCAACACTATTGCTACTAACTAAATCTAAAGCCTTACTTGAGTCACTAGCAATACCTATAACTTTATAGCCCATAGCTTCTAAGGTGCCTTTTAACTCTAATGCTACTAAAGATTCATCTTCAACTATCAAAATATTTTTCATTTTCCAACTTAATAATATGGGCACCTCTAAGTTTTTAAAGGTGCCCGTATTGTGTATATATAAACAAGTTTATGATTTTTATCCTTAATAGTAAATTATGCAATGTTTTTGCAATGTTTTATATGTATACTAAACTTATGAAAATATTTATTTTAATCTTAATTATGATCACCTCGCTTTTAGCTAATGAAAATATAAACCCTAAAACACAAATCTATATTGATTTAAACTCTTCAGATTTTAATACCATCAAAAATATAGATAAATTTCAAGAGATAAACACAACATATACAAACTTAGGCATAGTAAAAAAAGGTGACATCTGGGTTAAAATACCTTTAATAAATGATACAAACAACACCATACACAGATATCTTGAGATGGAAAATCTAATTTTTGAAAATGTTGTTTTATACAATGAAGATGGTAAAATAATTACTACAAGACTTAGAAGCCCAAATCTTTCTCAAAGTACTTTAGATCCAACCTATGTTTTAGAGATTAAAAAAACTCAAGATTATTATCTTAAAATTACAAACCACAAAACAACTTCAAGATTTTCACTTCATCTAAAAAATTCTATCAATTTTATAGATAAAAGCATATCAAATATTATTAAAATTATTTTTGTTTTTGGTTTTATCATATCTTTAATGTTTTATAATGTATTGATTTACTTTTACACAAAAGATAAATCATACCTTTATTATGTGATTTATATTGCAGCAGTGCTACTTCAACAAGCATCTTATGTAAGTATAATAGCTCTATTTTTTCCACCTAGTGTAGTTGATTTTTTCCACTCAACTTGGATTATGCAAATAGGTTTAATGTACCTCTCTGCTTCTCTTTATGCTAGAAGATTTTTACATACACAAAAAAACTTTCCACGCTTAGATGTGGTGTATAAAGTTTTTATTGCACTAGCTATAATTGAAGTTCCACTTTTTGGTACACCTTGGTTTTATCTAAGTGAAGCTGGTTTATTAACTGGCTTACTATTTGTTTTTTTCAACACCTTTACTGGGGTTTATGTTTATCTAAAAGGTTACAAACAAGCTAGATTTTACGCTCTTGCATGGTTGATGCTTGTAGTTGGGTACACAACCATTATAATGGATGCTCTTGGGCTTATAAGTGTAATGTACAAAATGCCAAACCTTATCTTGTACTTAACTGCGATAGAAGCACTTATCTTATCTCTAGCTTTTACAGATAGGTATATCATACTTCAAAGTGAAAAGAAAAAAAGTGATCAACTACTTATGAGTACACTTCAAAACTCTGAATCAAAAATCAAAAAAGAGATAGAGTTAAAAACAAAAGAGTTACAACATGCACTTGACTCGAAACAAACACTTTTCAAAGAGTTACACCATAGAACTAAAAACAACTTACAACTCATCATATCTCTTATAAGGATGCAAAAAGTAAAATCAAAATGTTTAGAGGAGTCAAAAAGTTTTGATGATTTAGAGGGGAGAATCCGTGCGATTTCAAAAACACATGAGATACTATACCAAAAAGGTGATTTAGAGCTTGTTGACATGGATGAGTATATAAGTGAACTTGTAGAGGAGTTTGAAGAAACACTACTTATAGAAAAAGAGTGTAAATTTGAACTAGATATATATGCGTTTATACCTCTAAGAGAGGCTGTTTACATCGGTATTATAGTAAATGAGATGATATCAAACTCCATAAAGTACGCTTTAAAAGATAAAAACAACTTAATCAAAATATATCTAAACCATGTAAAAGGTACTTATGTACTCTCATATAAAGATTCAGGTGATGGTTTTGATATAAACAATATAAGAGATGATGCACTTGGTATCTCCCTAATAAAAACTCTAGCTGTTGATCAGTTAAATGCACAAATTGTTATGCATACAGAAGAGTCTTGTGAGTACATACTATCTATAGATATATAGTCTAAAATTAAATCAGACAAAACGTCTGATTTAATTTTGCAATGTTTTTGCAATGTTTTTTTGGCATACTTATTTAAATTTATTAGTAGGAGATAAATAATGAAAAAGTTATTTAAAGTAATGCTAGGCTTAGCAATCGTAGGTTTCATGTTTGCTTGCGAGAGTACAACAACACCAGCACAAACAGGCACTTCAGGTGATGATAAACAAAAAGCAGATGATACAAACAAAAGTGTAGATACAAATAAAAAAGATGATACAAAAGGTACTAACTCACCTTATGATATAAGTGCAGATGGTAAAACACTTATATATGAGATAAATAAAGATAAATATATTTATAACAAAACTGGTGATTTCAATATTAGTGTAACTTCAGCTGGGATAGAAACAAATGTTTCTGTAAACTCTTATAGTGAAACAATAGATACAAATCATCTACACTCATTTGATCCACAGATTGAGATAAGAACAGACTCTATAGATATTTTAACTTATACTGGTTTAGAAGATGGTGTAAGATTTAGAAATGGTTCTAGTGTTAAGGGTTATCTTAACTTTGTATTAAATAGTTTTCCTGTTAACACTCCTGCAACTGGTACTTACACAGCTGATGGTCTATTTATGCATTCATTTAAAGATATATCTAGCATAGATTATTTTTCAAGTTTTGATATAGAGATAACACTTGCTCAAAAAGTTGATAATGATATACATCTAGTTGGTAACTTTAGTATAGATAATCCTAGTACAAATGTATCAAATATGACAGTGAGTTTTGATGTTTTAGCACAACTCAAACCTGACAATATTTATAAATAAAACTTAAATTTTATAAACATTAAAGTACAATTATAAACAAAAAAAGGGATAAAATGAAAAAACTACTACTTTTGGTGCTTTTTGCACTTAGTCTAAATGCAGATATAACTTTAAAATTTGATGCTGATGGGCAAGAGGCTTTAAAGTTTCAATACAAAGACAGTTCACACATACGCTTAACTATGTATGACAATGGTGATAAAAGCGATATCTATGTTATAGGTAAAAAAACATATATAGTATCTTATGATGACGGGCATTTAGAGATAGTTGACCTTGATCAGATGAAGATGATGATGGGTGCTTTTGGCGCTATGATGGGTGCACAAAACACTATAGCACCTTATATAAATGTTGTTGAGCGTGGTGGATCTACTAGAGTTGCTGGAATTAAAGCTGAAAAATGGGTAATTGAGATGAAAGATGAAGATGACATCATCCAAAGAGCAGATGTTTTAGTTACAAAAGACAAAAAAGTAACTAGAGCGATGAAACAGATGGCAGATACTTTAACCATCATTCCAAACACTGAAATGTTAATGAGCAGTTTATTTGAAGTTGAACCAGGTTACTACCTAATAAGTGCAGACAATTTTAAACTTACTTATATATCTACCTCAAAAATAAAGAACTCAGTTTTTATGCTCCCATCTAAAAGATCTATGCACCATAAAACTAAAGTAAGAACAAAAACCATTACCAAGTACAAAACTGTAAAAAAATGTGCAAGATGGGGAATGAAATCAAATGACGAAGATGACATGGCATCAGGCATGAAATACTCTAACGAAGAGTGTTTAAAATGGGAATATATTCAAGAACCTTATGAGGTTAAGGTTAGGTACTAAAAGAAGATATCTTTATCTTCTTTAAAATCTATATTTTTTTCTTTTCATACTCTTTTAGATTACTAATAGTAGAAGTTTTAAAGAAATTTAGATATTTATCTATCTGTAAATCTGTAGATTTTACTTGTGCTGAGATATCATCTATCTCATCAATATACTCACCGTTTTCAAAAGATAAGGCACTCATAAATTGAACTTCCTCTATAATGGAAACTATAGTTTTTTCCATTTTGCTCATAGACTCTTGAGAACTTGCACTTATTGAAACATTTGTACTTATACTAGCTTCAACTTTTTCAACATTTTCTTGTATATTATTGCCCTCTTCTACAAGAGAGTTAACCACCTCGAAGTTTTTATCCATTTTATCTGAGGCAGAGTGCATGTTTTGTATAAGAACGGAGATAGACGCATCTATCTCGCTAATAGCCTTGTTCGTTCTATCAGAAAGTGCCCTTACCTCCTCTGCAACAACTGCAAATCCTCTACCATGCTCACCAGCGCGCGCAGCTTCTATTGCTGCATTTAAAGCTAGTAAGTTAGTCTGATCAGAGATATCTTTTATGATTACAGTTGTATCTTTTAAGTTACTTATATCATCAATAATACTTTTAATATCATCATTTAAGTCATTACTGCTTTGTGAGGTTTCATCAATGCTTTCAAGGATTTTACTTACACTAGAGCTTGTTTCTTCTAGTAGGTTTTCACTCTCTTTTGAAGTTTCCAAAATTTGCTTAGAATCTTTTACATTTCCTTTTAAAAGTTGTCCAACATTATCAAGATTACTTTTTGTTGCCTCTGAAATTTTATCTGTCTCATCAGTTTTTAACTTTAAAGTATCCATCAAAGATGCTAGATTATTGCTTAAAGATGTTTGAAAGTGACTTGAAGATTTAATAGCCATAATAGTATTTTCGATTTTTTCTAAAAAAGCATTAAAATTTTCAGATAATTCTCTTATCTCATCTTTTTCACTTGCAATAGGAAGTCTAGCAGTTAGGTCACCATCTCCACTTGAAAGATCGGATGAAACTTCATCTAAATGCACTATGTTTTTTAATATTTTACTACCAGTAGCATAATTTGCGTATGTTAAAAAGATTAAAAGAAATAAAGATATTAAAGAAAAATAGATTAAAAAATCTTTTTGCATATCTTCATAATAATCTGCCTTATTAACACCTGGAACAACCCAAGCATCCCATTGAGGTATGTAAGAAAAAGCAGCTATTTTATGTTGCCCTGTAGTTGAAGATGTGTACTCATAAACTCCACCCTCTTTATGTGAAGTTATATAAGCTCCATAGTCTGTATTTTTAAGATTTTTGCCCTCTTTTTTTGGATGAATTAAAAGAGTACCGTCACTTTTTATAAGATAAACATATCCAGATTTACCTATAACTATTGAATGAATTTTATCTTTAAAATTTTTATCTTTATAAGCATCTTTTTTCAAATCAGCTGCAAACTCTATGAGTTCATATAAAGATTTAGAAACTGTTGTTATATCTTTTTTCATTATATCTTCTACAGAGTTTTTAGCTATAACATAAGCCGCTATAACCGATAAAATTAAACTAAATAGTGCTAATACAAGATTTATAATAAATTTTGCTTTTATTGTTGAAAACATTTTATACCTTAATATATTTTATACTATTTATTAAACCATAAAAACAATAAAATCAAACTAAAAACATTTTTTTACACTTTTTATATCAAAAAAGTATATGGCAACTTTAACCAGATTATGCAGTAGAGAACAAGAAGCATAGGCACTTATTTCAAGTTTTCTACTACAAAATTTGGGTTTAAGTTATACTTGATAAATTCACATATACCTTTTGAGTATCAGCTAAGTCTATACCCTCAGCATCAAGAACAACCTCAACATGCCACTTAAAAGTGATTCTTTTATCACTTAAAAAGTTCATTGCTGTACTTAACATATCTACAAGTGCATTTGATTTTTGTGCATCTGGTGTTTTTAATGTAAACTCATAAGTTTTAGTAAAACCTGCATCATAAAAAGAGCCTTGTTCAATCATATTTTCATATCTATAAACCTCATAAGTCCTTGTACTATTTTGAGTACTTGAATTACTTGAATCATTATCTTGATTTGTATATTCAACTTTTTTTGTACAGATAAGTCTAGCTACTAAAAAGTTACCCTCTATAGGTTTTTTTGCATGTAAATCAAAAGAACCATGAATCTCTTCATCTCCACCGTAAGCCTTTTTATTTAAAGTTATTTTTATACTACCTCTTAAATATCTAAGCAGATAGTAAACTCCAATTCCTAGTAAAATTGCTAAGATTAAACCCACAACTATATATAAAATTGTATTTTGCGACATATTAATCCCTCTTTTTTTTCTAATTAGTTATACTTCCATATTATTTTACAGGAAAACAGATGAAAAAACTACTATTTTTAATATTTTTATATACAAATCTACTTGCAAATGTATTTGTGGGACTAGATGCAACAAAAGAAAAAATATATCTACACGATTATACAACTGCACAATACAGAACCTTTGATGCAAATGGAACATCCCTTAGTATAGGCTATGGATATAGCGATAAGTATGCATTTATCGCATCATATAACTACTCAACTATGCATACCTACTCTTCGTACTATGGTCATCAAAGCCAATTTGATTTCTTAAGCAGGTACGCTTTTGATTTAAACTCAATTAACAACTTTAATCCTTATGTTCAAGCAGGTGGAGGATTCTCAACTATATTTACAGATGGTAAGTATGATGTAAATCTACATGCAAACACTGGAGTTGGTGTAAATTATGTACTTTTTAATAAAGTTGAATTGAGTTTAGATCTTAACTATAGGTTCAGATTTTTCTTTAAAGAGTTTTTTAATCAATACCAAGGTCCTGCTAACTCGGTTGTTGGAAGTTTAGGGATAAAAATATTTTTTAATGATGCTCAATTTTATAAAAAACGTATATATGTGAAGGATGTAAAATAATGGAGGGCAAAATCTTAGTAACATACCAAGTACTTTGTGATAGCGATACAAACATAGAGTTTACTCTAAAAGAGCTTTTAGAAAATGAAAAAACATCTAAAGCTATAAAAAGTGAATTTGCAAAAGGTGTTAGAAATATAGACTTAGATTCTAATGAAACAGATGTAAAACTTTACATTAAAACTTCTAAAGAGAAACAAACTTTAGAGGTTGAAAAAGATGATTTTGCTGATCTTCTTGAACTAGCAGAGAGTGATGCAACATCTAAAAAACTTTTTAAAAAAGATTGTTCAAGAATTGAACTTATAGATATTGAAACTATCTAAAGAGATAATTCACTTGAGATTTGGTTTATAACTTTAGAGGTTGCTTTTATCCCTTTTAATGATACAACAGTTTTTTCTGATAACTTTCTAACTTCATCCGCTACAACTGCAAAGCCTCTTCCGTGATCCCCAGCACGAGCAGCTTCTATAGCAGCATTTAAAGCTAAAAGTGATGTTTGATCAGAGATATCATTTATGATATCAACTGAGTGATCAATATTTTGCAACTCAGACACCAATTCAACTATTAACTCTTTTTTATCTACTTCAAATGTCTTGCTCTCTTTTAACTTTTTATTCTGTAAATCTTTGTTAAGTTGCTCTTTAAGAATATTTATCTCACTTTGTAACTCATCTTTTATATTTTTTATAGTTTCAAGCTCGTTTTCTAAAATTTCTTTTTTATAAGAGATACTTTTAAAGTTTTTTTCTAACTCTTTATTAGAGTCTATAGACTCTTTTAACAATATAGTTTTTTCCTGATTTTCTAGCCTATTTTTTTCAATAACTTTAGAAAAAGTCTCTTCATTTTCACTTATCGTAGCTTCATTTTTATCAGATATAATCTCAATTTTTTTAATTAACTTATTTTTTTCTACAATTATAATCTCTTTTTTTAATACAAAAAACAAACTTACAAGAGAGCTAAGGTATAGTAAAAAGCTCACAAAATACAAAATAAATTTGGACTTCACTTTTTGCTCAACTTTTGTGTTATGTAAAGTATCAGATATCTCGTTCAACCTTGCATAATGTGTTGCTAACAAAGAGTAATCGTCATTTGATTCAAGAAGATTTGAGATAAATTTTGAGCTAGATTTTTTTATCTGTTCTAAATCATTTGCACCATTTTGTATGTTTATGTCGGTTACAATTTTTTCATAAGTAGCTTGAATCAAAAAAAGTAATTCAACTCTTTTCTCCGTTAAGAGGCTAGAAGTATCTACTATATCTTTTAATGTATTGTACTCATTATTTAATTTAGCTAAATCATTTTTATTTAGCTCAAAACTTGTAAAATTCGGTTCTATTTTATATATAAAAAAATTTAACATAAAATAGAGTAAGGTAATAGTTATAAACAAAAGTTTTTTCATACTTCCAAATAAGCATTTTTAGTACCAATTAATACTAAAAAGAGGATATACTTATGCAATGAAAGAGATTGAAGATAAAACATTCCATATATTATGTGTGGATGATACAAAAACAAACCTTATACTTGTTAAAAATATACTAGATAAAAAGGGCTACAAAATTTCTACTGCTTCTTGTGGTCAAGAAGCCTTAGAGTATCTTCAAAAAAATCCCCATATCGACTTAATACTTTTAGATGTCATGATGCCAAATCTTGATGGTTATAAAGTTGCACAAATTTTAAAACGTTCAAAAAGTAAAGTTAGTAAAATACCAATAATTTTTTTAACTGCTGTTACAGATACTCAGGGCATAGCAAAATGTTATAACGTTGGTGGAGTTGATTATATATCTAAACCATTTGTTGCACATGAGCTTTTGATGCGTGTGAAAAACCATTTAAAGTTAAAATTTGTAACAGATATGGAGTTAGAAAAAACTCAAAATGAACTTATATATATGATGAGTGAACTTTCAGATAAACATTGTGAAGTTACAAAACATCATGTTAAAAGGGTTTCAGAATACTCATGTTTAATGTCTAAGCTATTGGGCTATGATGCAGAGAGATCAAAAATGATAAAACTTGCTGCAGCTATGCATGATGTTGGAAAGGTATCTATACCAGATGCTATACTTAAAAGTGAAAAAAATCTTAGCAAAGAAGATTTTGTAATTATGAGGCAACATGCACAAAATGGCTACGATATCTTAAAAAAGTCTAATTTACCACTAATGAAGTTAGCGGCAATTGTTGCTCATCAACACCATGAGATGTATGATGGAACAGGATACCCAAGAGGTCTAAAAGGTGACCAAATACACATAATAGCAAGGATAGTTGCTTTAGCAGATGTGTTTGATGCCTTAGTCTCACCAAGAGGATACAAAAAAGGTTGGCATCTAAATGATGTTTTCTCATTTTTTAAATCAAAAAGAGGTAAACATTTTGATCCTCGAATAGTAGATTTACTTATGGATAATTTTGGAGAGTTTTTAGAGATTGAGGAAAAGTACAGAGGTTAAGAGCCTAAATGTCCATCTTTGAAACATAAAAATCGTATTGCCCACATTTTAATCACTCATAAACTAAGTATTTACATTTACTTAGTTATACTACCTAAATTTTTATTTTAAAATCAAAACCTTACAGGAGAGTTTAAATGGGTAAATTTGTTAATAATACAGAAGAGTTTTTTACATTTTGTAAAGAGAATGAAGTTGAATTTGTTGACTTACGTTTCACAGATATCAAAGGTGCATGGCATCACCTAACTTACAGAATGAGCGCTGTAAATGAAGGTAACATTGAGGGTGGTTTTCCATTTGATGGTTCATCAATTGAAGCATGGCAACCAATTAACAAGTCAGATATGCTACTTAAAGCAGATGTTGAAACTGCATTTCTTGATCCATTTACTGCTGATCAAACAATAATCCTTATTTGTGATATTTTTGATATTTACAAGGGTGAGTTATATGAAAAATGTCCTCGTTCAATCGCTAAAAAAGCGCTTAAACATGCTGAAGATATTGGTATAGCTGATGCTGCTTACTTTGGTCCTGAAAACGAATTTTTTATCTTTGATGATGTAACATTTGTTGACAATATCAATGAAGCAGGTTATAGAGTAGATACTGAAGAGGGTGAGTGGAACTCAAACACTAACTATAAAGATATGTACAATACGGCTCACCGTCCTGGAACTAAAGGTGGATACTTCCCTGTTCAACCTACAGATTCTATGGTAGATATGAGAGCTGAGATGATGCAAGTTCTTGAGCAAGTTGGTCTTGAAGTTATTCTTGGTCACCACGAAGTAGCACAAGGTCAAGGTGAAATCGGTATAGTTTTCTCTGACATCATTGGTGCATCTGATAATGTTCAAAAGTACAAATATGTAGTAAAAATGATTGCTCACCTTAATGGTAAAACTGCAACATTTATGCCTAAACCACTTTATGGTGATAATGGTAACGGTATGCACGTTCACCAATCATTATGGAAAAATGGTAAAAACCTTTTCTATAACGAAGGAGCTTATGGTAATCTTTCTGATATGGCTATTAACTACGCTGGTGGTATCTTTAAACATGCTAAAGCAGTTGCTGCCTTTACAAATGCTTCAACTAACTCATACAAGAGACTTATTCCTGGTTATGAAGCTCCAAGTATCTTAACTTACTCTTCACAAAACCGTTCTGCTGCTTGTCGTATCCCTTATGGTGCTGGTGAGATGGCTACGCGTATTGAGATGAGATTCCCAGACTCTACTTCATGTCCTTACCTTGCATTTGCTGTTATGATGCTTGCTGGTCTTGATGGAATCAAAGAGGGAACTAATCCTGTAGGTCCAATGGATGAAGATTTATTTGAACTTTCTCTTGATGAGATTCGTGAAAAAGGTATTCCACAAATGCCACATACTTTACGTGAAGCGATAGAGGGCTTAATTGGTGATAATGATTTCCTTAAACCAGTTTTTACTGATGAGATGATAGAAGCTTACCAACACTATAAATTTGAAAGAGACATTTATCCTGATGAAGGTCGTCCAACTGCTTACGAATTTAAATCAACTTACCAATGTTAATACCTAGGTATTAACACTTTTTTATAAATAGATGGTTCTTTCCATCTGTTTGTTTTATTAAAAAAAGTTCTTTTTTAATAAAAAAATCAAAAACATCTACTAAAAACCAGTCAATTAAACTTTACACTATATCAAATATGATATATTTTTAATATGTTTAATAAAAACAATTCCCCTTTTATCAAATCATCACCATCTATAAAACGCAGAAAAAATCCTGTCAGCATTTATGAAAAAATGAGTGCAAAAGAATTAACTGATGCTTTACATAAATCTTTTACTACAAAAAATAAATTTGACTTTGAAGAGCAGTTAAAACTTCTCCTTCTTCGTGGTGAAGAACATGAGGAAATTTTACAAGAGGAAAACGAAAGACAAAAAGCTCAAATATACCAAGAGAAAAAAAAGTCTGAACAATCTTTAAAGATGTTGGAACAACAAAGTAAAATGGCAGCAGTTGGCGAAATGATGGATGCAGTTGCTCATCAATGGAAACAACCTTTAAATGCTATAAGTATGCTTACAGACCTCTTAAGTAGTGATTATGATGATAATATCATCTCAAAGGGTTATATCTCAACATATGTAGAGGATATACAAAATCAAATTGAGCATATGGTGTCTACTCTAAAAGAGTTTAGAACATTTTTTAGACCAAATAAAGATGTAAGTACATTTGGATTAAAACGTACTATTGGAAGTGTTTTAATCTTAACAAAAGATGAGTTTATGAAAAATCAGATAGAGATAAATATACTTTCTGATCAAGAGATAGTTGTACAAGGTATTGAAAATGAGTTCAAACATCTAGTTATAAACATAATCAACAATGCCAAAGATGCTTTTATAGAGAAAGAAACTAAAAATAGAACTATAAATATTGATTTTTATAAAAACAAAGAAGGTATATTTTTAGAGATCGCTGATAATGCAGGTGGAATACCAAGTAATGTTATAAACGATATATTTAAACCAAATGTTACAACAAAAGAGCAATCAAATGGCACAGGAATTGGACTATATATGAGCACACAAATAGCCCATAAAATGGGTGGAGCACTTAGTGTAAAAAATGTTGATGATGGAGCTGTTTTTAGCTTAATTATAGCTAACTAACAACTCTCAATGCAGTATAAGCTTCTTGTAGTAACTGAAACTTTTGGGTGTATCTTGTAACTAAGTCTGGTGAATCATTAAAAATCTTATCTGGATGATATATCTTCACCAATTTTTTATAGCTATCTTTTAATATATCTCTACTTGCACCAACGGGGCACTCTAAAACAGTATAGTAATGCATAAACTCAGATACTTTTTCATCTACCTCGTCATCTTCAAAATCAAAACCAGCAAAGTCACCATAGAGTCTTTGCATAAAGTTTGAATCATAAGAGTATTGTATAGAGTTGTTTAAAATATGTCTTTTGTTAAGTAGTTTTTCTAGTCTAGTTTTTGCTTTCATACTTTCAACATTTAATACAACTGATGTATCACTAGCATTTATAATATACATATCCATTTGAGATTTTATATATCCCATAACAAATGTATTAGGTGCAAACAAAGATATTACTACACTTGAACTATCGTGAGCATATAGTTCTACACTAACATTATGTCTTTGTGGCACATTGATCAACTCTATCTTAATTGGTTGAGAGGAGTAAACTTTTAATGCTTTATAATAAAAGTCACCATCATAAGATTTTTCTCTAGAATAAAAGTCAGCTAAACGCGATAAAAATCTAACTCTATCTTTATTGTGTTTAGCATTATCAAAAATCAAAATTGCTTTTGGTAAAAATAAAAGATCATTTGAAAAAACTTCAAAAAGGTCTTTCATCCAAGACTTAGCTAGATATTTGTAGTCCATTTTTATGTGAATTAGGTTGTTTTGTAATACGATATTCATTTCTAACCTTCACTATTTTTACATAACTAAGCAAAAACAGTTCCAATTAAGATTTTTTGAATGAGTACAGAAAAGAGACACTTCCTAATAAGACCATTATTATCAATAATATTTTTGTATCAGTTTTTTGTTTATATAAATCTACATTACTTAATGATGGTTTATCTGTACTCTTAGCACTACTTTTAGCTTCATTTCTAGCTTCCATCATAGTAACTCTTTTTTGTGCCATAATCTCACTTTGACTTACAGACACAGACGAGTTAGCATAATCCCAAAAGAGATATCCAATAGACAATGTCATAAAAACTATACCTATAACTCTACTTATAATTTTTTTATATTTTACTAAAACTTCCAAAATCACTCCTTATTTTATTTCAAGTAAAAACTATATCAAAAATTTAGCTATATTTAACTATGATTTCAAAAAAGTAGGAGTTTGCATGTATAATCATGAAATTAATGAATGTATGTACGATGAAAAATGCTCTTACTTAGATAATAAAGAGCAAAGAACTCACTACAGAGTTATACAGAATGTCTCAAAAGACTACTCATCTAAACTAATAGAAAGTGGATGGAGACGTTTTGGAGAGATGTATTTTAGACCAGTTTGCAATGATTGTAATGAGTGCCAAAGTATAAAAATTGATGTAGATAATTATTTACTATCTAAATCGTCAAGACGCATACTAAAAAAAGCAAGTAACTTAGAAGTTAAAATAACTAGACCAAGGCACTCTCTTGAGCATATAGAGCTTTTTAATATATATCATAGATATATGAAAGAGCATAGAGATTGGGAGCAAGAGGATGTTGATTTAAGACATTATTATAACTCTTTTGTGAAGGGGTATTGTGATTTTGGTTTTGAAGTTTCATATTATGATGAAGAGAAACTAATTGCAGTTGATTTGATTGATATATTGGATGAGGGTATAAGTTCTATTTACTTTTACTATGATCCAGAGTACAAACATCTCTCTTTAGGCAAATTTAGTATATATAAACAAATAGAGTTTGCTAAAAAATTAGGATTACATTGGATTTATTTAGGGTACTATGTAGAAGAAAACCAATCGCTATCGTATAAGTCACAGTTTAAGCCATATAAAACATTAGAGGGGAGACCTGATGTTAATCAAAATGTAGAATGGTACTAAAAATTAAAACCTTAGTGTTTTAACTCTTTAATAAGTTTTTGTTCAACCTCTTCTTTCTCTTTTTTATTCTCTGCTTCAATAGCCTTTAATCTTTCAGCATCACGTTTTTTTTCAGCTTTTTGAATCCTATCAACTTTTTCATCACCCTCAAAATTGTAGTAAGATTTGTATTTATTATGTTCAACTAACTGTTTTTGAGTCTCTTGATTAACTTTAGCATTATAGTCTTTAATATAATCATCTAAAATGCTTAAATTGTTGTCGTCTTTGTTATCAGCATAAAATCTTACAACTTCATCTTCACTTTGAGTTATATCTACCATGCCTGTAAATAACATCTGTTTAAAAGTTGTAACGTTATTTTCAGGAAATGAATTATCAAAAGTTTTTTTTGCTAATCTAATAAAAAAGTCATTCTCTTTTGAAAGTTCCCTAAGTGCATAAAGATACTCTTTTAGAGATATTTTACAAGATTCTTTTTTTTCAAGTTTATATCCCTGTACTTTTAAGTCATCAACTTTTTTTGTATATTCATCAACTCTATAAATATAATTTTTTAAAGCATCAACTTTTTTTAGCTCTTTAATATGTGGTAATTCATCATATATTTTATCTGCTAATCTTGAGTATATTTGAGGATTTTGTGCATTAAGTGATATAAATAATAATAGTAATAATAGTTTTTTCAATCTGTGAGCCTAGTATAGGTTTTTAGCAGTATAGTATAAAGAGTGTTAATAAATAATAATAAAATAGATTTATATGACTCAAAGAGTCATATAAGGAGGATTAACCGTTACGTTTCTTTTGAATCTCTTCAGAAACGTTACGTGGAACTTCTTCATAATGATCAAATTCCATAGAGTAAGTTGCACGACCTTGAGTAGCAGAACGTAAGTCAGTTGAGTAACCAAACATCTCAGCAAGTGGAACAAAAGCATCAACAATTTTGTTACCTGAACGGTCACCCATGTTGTTTACTTGACCACGACGACGGTTAAGGTCACCAATAACATCACCCATGTAATCTTCAGGAACTTCAACTTCAACTTTCATTAAAGGCTCAAGGATTGAAGGGTTAGCTTTACGACATGCAGCTTTGAAACCCATAGAAGCAGCAAGTTTAAATGCCATCTCATTTGAATCCACATCATGGTAAGAACCATCATAAAGTGTAACATCAATATCTTCCATAGGGTAACCAGCAAGAACACCAGCTTGCATAGCTTCTTCACAACCTTTTTCAACAGCTGGGATATACTCTCTTGGAACAGAACCACCTTTGATATTGTTATGGAAAACAAAACCTGTATCAGCTTCACCTGGTTTAACAGTAAGGTAAACATGACCAAATTGACCACGACCACCAGATTGTTTAGCATACTTGTACTCTTGATCAACAGAAAGTTTAATTGATTCTCTGTAAGAAACTTGTGGAGCACCAACTTCAGCTTCAACACTAAACTCACGTTTCATTCTATCAACAAGGATTTCAAGGTGAAGTTCACCCATACCTGAAATAATAGTTTGACCAGTTTCTTCATCAGTGTTAACTCTAAAAGATGGATCCTCAGCAGCAAGTTTACTTAATGCAGTACCCATTTTTTCTTGGTCAGCTTTAGTTTTTGGCTCAACTGCAACAGATATAACTGGTTCTGGGAAATCCATTCTTTCAAGTACGATTTTGTCATCTGGAGAACATAAAGTATCACCTGTAGTTGTAGCTTTAAGACCAACAACTGCACCGATTTCACCAGCATAAATCTCTTTAACTTCTTCACGTTTGATAGCATGCATCTTAACGATACGACCAACACGCTCTTTTTTATCTTTTGTAGTATTATGCACGTAAGAACCTGATTCTAATGAACCACGGTAAACACGAATAAAAGTAAGTACACCAACAAAAGGGTCAGTCATAATTTTAAATGCTAGTGCAGCAAATGCACCATCATCAGTTGACTCAACAATTATTTCTTCCTCTTCGTTATCCATCATAGTACCACGGATAGCTTCAGCTTCAATTGGAGATGGTAGGTAATCAACAACAGCGTCAAGTAAAGTTTGAACACCTTTGTTTTTAAATGCAGTACCCGGAGTCATTGGAACAATTTCCATAGCTAAAGTAGCAGCCTTAATTGCAGCCTTTACTTCGTCTTCTGAAAATGCTTCACCCTCTAAGAATTTTTCAGCAAACTCTTCATTACCATCAATCTCAGAAAGAGTTTCAAGCATTTTTTCTCTGTATTCATCAGCTTTATCTTGAAGGTCAGGACGAATATCTTGCTCATGGTAATCAGAACCCATTGCAGCTTCCATATCCCAAACAATCTCTTTCATCTTAACTAGGTCAACAACACCTTCAAACTCAGCTTCAGCTCCAATAGGAAGTTGAAAAGGCATTGGATTACCCTTAAGACGATCACGAATTTGGCTTTCAACTTCGTAAAAATCTGCACCTGTTCTATCCATTTTGTTAACAAAAACAATAGATGGAACTTTATAACGATTTCTTTGTCTCCAAACTGTTTCAGATTGAGGTTGAACACCACCAACAGCACAGAAAACAGAAACAGCACCATCAAGAACACGCATAGAACGTTCAACTTCAATAGTAAAGTCAACGTGGCCCGGAGTATCTATAATGTTGATTTGTTTACCATTCCACTCACAAGTAGTAGCAGCAGAAGTAATTGTAATACCTCTTTCTTGCTCTTGTTCCATCCAGTCCATAGTTGCAGCACCATCATGTACTTCACCTATTTTATGCTCAACACCAGTATAAAAAAGAATACGTTCTGTTGTAGTTGTTTTTCCTGCATCAATGTGAGCAGCAATACCGATATTTCTTACATCTTCAAGTTTGTGACTTCTTGCCATTATATTTCCTGTTTTTTTATCTTGTAGTAAATGGGGATTAACAGAAATCGAAAATAAAACCTAAATTTTATTTCCGTTTTCTGCTTTACCCATCTACAATTTTCTGCACCTAATGGTACAGAAATATGATTACTTAATGATTACCAACGGTAGTGAGCAAAAGCTTTATTTGCTTCAGCCATTCTGTAAGTATCTTCTTTTTTCTTAAAAGCGTTACCTTTATCAGTCGCAGCTTCCATTAATTCGTTTGCTAATCTCTCAGCCATAGTTCTTTCGTTTCTTTTACGAGCAGCATCAACTAACCATCTAATTGCTAAAGATAGTTGACGTACAGGGCGTACTTCTACTGGAACTTGATAAGTTGCTCCACCAACACGACGAGATTTAACCTCAATTACAGGCTTAATATTGTCGATTGCAGCATTAAATATCTCAACACCCTTTTGCTCACCACGTGAACTGATAATATCTAAAGCACTGTAAATAATCTTTTCAGCAGTACTTTTTTTACCATCTAACATTACTTTGTTAATAAACTTAGTTACGATTTTGCTTCCATAAACTGGATCTGGCATGATCTCACGTACGGGTGCTTTTCTTCTTCTCATTATATTTCCTCTTCAATTATAATAATTTACTCAAAAACTTAGTGTTTCTGTGTTTTATTTTACTTTTTAGGTCTCTTTGTTCCATATTTAGAACGAGCAACAGTTCTGTTAGCAACACCAGCTGTATCTAGTGCACCACGAACGATATGGTATTTAACACCAGGTAAATCTTTAATACGACCACCACGTACAAGTACGATTGAGTGTTCTTGAAGGTTATGTCCCTCTCCACCGATGTACGAAATAACTTCAAATCCAGAAGTTAAACGAACTTTAGCAACTTTTCTTAAAGCCGAGTTAGGCTTTTTAGGTGTAGTTGTATAAACACGAGTACATACTCCACGACGTTGTGGGCATGAATCAAGAGCTGGTGATTTTGATTTTTTAATCACACGTTTACGCTCTTTACGAATCAATTGATTGATTGTAGGCATAGTATTCCTTTGTAAAATAAGTTCCAGTAGATTACCCTCAAGGGAGTAATAAACGCGACATTATAGCTAAAAATTATTAAAATGTAAATGTAATTTAGATAAAGTAAACTTAATATTACAATTATGGAATATAAATTAACAATCTACAAAATTATAGTACTAATCTCACTCTCACTTTTTATAAGTTATGCCACTGGATGTTAAACCCAAATTATGCAATAGAAAACTAAAGAAAGCATCTATCATTGCACACAAGGCACATTCATAAAATCATTGACCTACCAATAAGGTAGGCGCAAAGATTTTCTAAACGCCCCTTATGCACAAGCATAGACGCTACTTGTTGTTCCCTACTGCATAATTTGGGTTAAACTAAATCTTGCTGTAAGGGTGGGTAGATAAATTCTAAAAAGCACTATAATTACTCAGCCCTGAAAAACTAAAAAATCATTAAAACTGTAATTCTGACTCAGATTATATTTTATTGCTTAATTGAATACTGTTTCGTGTAAATACGTCCACCAAGAGAGTGAAACTCTAAGGTAAACTTTTTAATGTCTCGTTTCGTTTTAAAAGATAGCTTTATTATAGGTTTATGAATCACATATGGGCTTAGATGAAAACGCAAGAGCTCTTCTTTATCCCCTTTGAGTATTATCTCAGTGATAAAATCACTTTTTACACCAAACTCTTTAGCCTTATTAGCTTCAAGCATAGGCTCACCCATCATCATTTTCATTTTATAAGAACCTTTATCTTTGCGCTTATATATTTTTAGTTTTACACGATGTGTTTGAAGCCTCTGGTATTGTTGCAAAGTGATACTTTTATCAATGCTATACTCTTCTCTTTCATATATTATATTTATATCATCCATATAACTGTGTAATTTACCATCAAACTCGCCTACTACTTCTATAAAACGATTTGCTTTAAGTCCTATTGCAAAATTGTTTACATGAGTTTCTTTCTTGGCTTCTACAAAGGCCATTAAGGCTTTTTTGTTTTCATTATATTGAAAATATGCTATTTTGGATTGATATTTTTTAAACTTAATATGTGTACTCATAGCCCCTTTATTGTATACCTGTGAACCTACAAGATGCTTATAATAGTCTTTTTGTATCGCCTCCTGTGTATTTGGAAATAACAATTTTTTAGCTTTAACAACGCTAGATGCATCAAAGGCTACTTCATTGTCTTTGCGTTGTATGTTCTTTGGCTGGTTTCTAGTTTTTTTATTAAGTAAAGGTGGCTCTTTTATATCAATTTTTGCAAAACGAATATCGCTTGGATTTTTAGTTAGGACATAAGTTAAAAACTCTTTATTATGAGTGAGTTTAGGATTTGCATACCAAAAATGAGAACCATTAAAAGGAACCATAGTATAATAATTGTTTAAAGTATAAGCAAGATTAATAAATTCATGCTTTTGTTGTAAACGCAAAGAGGCATATTTTAATGAAAAATCAGGACTATCTAATGCTTTTTTCACTAAATCATAGTCATCTAAGAAACGCGTTGATGCAAAGATAAGAGCAGAGGGGTTACTCTTTTGAGCTAAGATTACAAGTTCTTTATCATCTTTAAGTACTTTATCAACACACTCTAAAAGTCCACCCCTCATACCAACTACTTTAAAGGCTATTTTCTTATCTTTTCTGATGCGATCACCAGCATAGCAGTAATTATATGGATCTTTTTTAATGGCTACGTCTAAGACTTCTTCATCATCTTGTAAATTTTTTGCAGCAAATTTAAAAATTTTGTCACTACGAGACATTAATTTTAGGACAAGTTTTTTATCCTCTTTAAATGATTCGCCAACATACTGAAAAGTATCTGGATATTGTTGTAACGCTGCTTTTACAATATCTTCATCATTTTGCAGACGCTTTGAAGCACATTGAATAACATAAGCATTTTTTTTGACTGCCATAAGTGCTAATGTTTTGTTGTCTTTTAGTGTTTTTGAAAGCTCACAAAAGTCAGTTGAACTACTTCGTATAGAATCATATGCCATGCCATAATCATTTTGAATCTTGGCTCCAGCATCTTCTATATCTGCAACACCATGGTTTAGTCTAAGTAAGTAGATTTCTCTGTCTTTTTGAAGTCGTTGTGATAGGTTTTTGTAACGGTAAGAACTAAAATAACTATCATGATGTGAAAAATTTTTAATAGATATTATTACCAACTCTTTATCATCGAGTAAGGCTTTACTTGCATACTGCAAAGCGACAGCATAATGGCTGATAGCAATCTTCATTAGTTCTCTATCGTCGCCAAAGTGCTTTGGTAAGTAAGGATATATGTCATACCCTGCTTCAAGTAACTTTTTTACATAAGCTCTATCATTTTTAAGTAGCGAAGAGGCATACATAAATTCAGAATGACCATAGTAATCTAGTGCAGCACGAACAACTTCTTTATCATCTCTGAGTTTATCTGAAAAGAACTCAAGCATCTTAGATTTTATACCAGTATCCTTGCTACTCATAAGTTGTAAAACAATTTTTTTATTGCCTCTTACTCTTTTGCTGGCATATTTGAAATATCGTGTGTTTAAGTAGTAAACATCTTCACCTTTAGTGGCCTCAGTTACCACCTCCTCATCATCTTTAAGTATTGAGGATGCATACTGTAACTCTACGCCTGAATACTTAACTGCTTGTAGCACCACTTCTTTATCATCTTGTAAACGCTTGCTGACATACTTCAGTGCTTCATTATCAAAACTGTTTCTTTCCCCACCAAGCGCAGCCATCACAACTTTTTTATTGTCACGCATAGATTTAGAGACATATTTAAGGTTGCCTCCATAAGCTTTAACTACAATAAGGACTAATTGTTCATCATTTTTTAGTGCTTCACTTGCATACTGCAAGGTGGTAGAGTTTTCTTTAACAGCTGCGAGTAAAATAGTTTTGTTGTTTTTGAGCCGCTTACTTGCATACTCCAATGTATGAGCATTCTGAGTGACAGCTTTCATCACTATGTCAAAATCATCATGAAATTTTTCAGGCAGAACTTGTAAGTTCCATGGGGATTGACTTACTTTTTGAAGGGCAGCTTCTTTTTCTAGGCTAAAGCCAAAAAGCACCGAGCAAGAAAATAGGTATAAGATCATTATTTTTATAAAATTACTAGTATAGGAATGCAACATCAATCTCCTTTTTTGGCATAATATCTCTTTCAAGACTGTTTATATTATGAAGTACATTATATAGATGCAACCTGAAATAGCATATAGCCTCTTTACTTCTAACAGAGCACAGCTCAAAATTTACTTGGATTTAAATATGAAAGTTAAGTTAGCAAGAGTATAATAATTGGAATTTTTTCGATAGAGATTTAACCCAAATTA
This sequence comes from Helicobacteraceae bacterium, assembly GCA_015488775.1. GTDB lineage: Bacteria > Campylobacterota > Campylobacteria > Campylobacterales > Sulfurimonadaceae > WFNF01. Next base: position 39,915 of record WFNF01000041.1, on the reverse strand, counting down.
TGCAGTAGAAAACTTAAGAAAGCATCTATCATTGTACACAAGGCACATTCATAAAATTATTGACCTACCAATAAGGTAGGCGCAAAAATTTTCTAAACGCCCCTTATGCACAAGCATAGACGCTACTTGTTCTTCCCTACTGCATAATTTGGGTTTAAGGGCATAAAATGAACGAATATATAGCTGGCAAAACTAAGCTCTTAAAAACTTTACTTCTAACAATAACTATATTATTTTCTGCTTGCTCAACAAAAAATGCACTAGTATTTACTGGCACGAAAGGAAACTATGAAAAAGTTTATAAACAAAAGCTTATTTTATTACAAAAACATGGACTTGAAATATGGGATCCACATGAAAACCTCGACAAGGCCTTTAAACAAGTTTACGGTTCTACTAATCTAGATTCTTTGAGTGTTTTTAATGTATCAACTACTAATGCAAATATAGCTAAGCTTGTAGAGAAATATCCGAAACTTGGAATGTTTATTCCATTTAATGTGCTTATATACAAGACAAAGGATGAAGACAATACTACATGGATAGGACATATGAGCCCTGAGCTTATCTCAGAATTATCCGATATCAACAGTAATAATAAAGACAAACAGATAATTCATTCTCTGTTTAAGCCACTTGATATTAAGATGAAAAGTGTTTTAAAAGAAGATTCTTCTAGTAAAACTATCACGTACTCATCTATAGAAGAAAACAGTATGATTTTTTATGTGCATGACATTAGTGGAAATATAGAAGATTTTAAAGATGAATTTCAGGAAAATTTTGAATCTCATTTGGAGTACAATAAATATATCATAGCTGGCTATTATGACTACAAAGAAGCATGTAATGATTATAACATAGCACTTGATTATGATGCATATTGGGTTTATGATATTGTTAATTTCAAGTCTGCTTATACTATTTCTCAAAACAATCCAGAACTTTTTACTCTCTTTCCTTCAAAGGTGTATATGTATATTAAAAACAAAAAACTTTATGTTGGGATGATGAGATATGAAAAGTGGATCAATCTTTTAGGCTTAGAAAATGAAAAGACGATAGAGGTTTTGAAAAATTATGATAAAGTCATTATTGATATATTAGATAAATTGCTTAAGTAAGAATCTTTATCTCAAAAAGCAAATATCTAATTTACTCAGTTTTTCTTTTTTTATAAACAAACACACTCAACACTGAGGCAATTATCCCTGCATATATATCCACCTGAGCTGATGTTATATCTAAAACATGCATAATGACATCTACAAATACAAACGATACTATGAACAAAATTATAACATTGATAAAAATGCTAGAATAAAATTGTGCTTGGCCACATTGGGGACAGATTCGAGCTTCATTAGAAATTTGTTTTTTACATTTAAAACAATCTATCATTTAAGTATCCAAATATTTAATTTACAAAATTGCCTAATAGACATATAATTTGGGATTATAGCTATATGCACATTATTTATTTTACTGTACATCCTCTTAGAGTTAAATATTAAGTGTGATAAACTATAATGCTTAATAAAAAATTTAGTAGAGGAATATTGTAGTGAAGGATATAAGAATAAGGAAGTGTCATAGAACCATTTCGTGTCATCATTGTTATTTGTAAATTATAGAACCTTGCTCTACTATTTCACTTCCTACACTCTCACATGTACCATCAATGTACTCATTGTTTAGCTGTGTTTTTACAAATTTTATGTCAGCTAGGCCATCACCATTTAAATCTTTTCTGGTAATTTTAACTTTTAACTCATCATAACAATTTGCTGATATATTGCCCATATCTAATTCAGCCATAGTAGTTAATGCCCCATCTTTCAGTTTATAAATAAGTAGTCTAGATTGTCCTTCACCGTGATACGAACTCGATGACTCTTGATCAATAAAGATGGTGTTATTATGCTCGTAAAATGTAAAATCAGATAAATAGGCTGATTCTTGACTTTTGTAGATTACTTCTGAATCTTTAATAAGCATCCATCCACCATGATAATATTTGCCGTAATTTGAACTTTCATCTGGATGGTTCAATTCATTATAGGTAAGAAGTATGTAGTTTGAATGATTTGAAGTAAACCTTATCAACTCGTTACACTCAAACTTATAGGTACAACAGGTTTGTTCTGCTAGTTTTTCTTTCCACTTTTTAATATTGGGATGTAAAAGATTATATACTTTTTTTACAGTAAGCCCATCTGCTTTGACAGACTTAAAATCATTTGCTGCAAAAAGTATACTACTTAGTAGCATTAGCAAGAGTGAAATTTTCATTGTGTACCTTAGTTTAGATTTTTTAAATTTTGTATCATTTTATAAACTATACTCTATTTATTACTTCTTCATAGCTAAACTTATAAGTAAGAACTAGCCCTATTCTCATACCCATAATAGTTTTTCAATGGTGACTCACTATGTAGCCCTTAGCGAACAAGAGGAGTGCTCAAAGAGTATCAATAAAAAATCATATGATGAGTATAAGCAAAACTACTAGGTACTAATAAGTCAATATCTAACTATGGAGTACATACCTATCTACATCCACCATGAGTAACTATAAATGTACCAAATCTTTTTTTTGGTCCATCATTTTCATCTATGCCGTTAGGGTTTCCATTTGGTTGAGGTGGCTCTATAGTTCCCATGGGAATATTTACATCTAAACCATCATATACACCTTTTACTAAAGCTTCTTGAAAAAGTCCCATAACACTATGGACTCTATATGCTTCCCCTTTTTTTAGTATAGAACTCAAATCTACATCAACACTAGATGCATTATCATAGTTATATATAACTATTCTACCTCTTCTTGGATCAATAACATTTGCATCTACAAAAACTTTATTGCCTGATGTTGGTCTTGATGTTTCAAAAGTATTGTCTGAGATATCATCTATAATATTATCTGGCTTTTGATCAATGTTACCATAGATAGTATTGCCTTTAAGTTCAAACTTATCCCATAGGTCATAAACCTCTAATCTCTCAACTAAATAATTATCTATCAAAGTAGCAGTTCCAGATATATCATCAGAGGTTATACTTGAGCCTCTGTTTACTTGAGAATAGCCTTTATTATTTTTAATAAGTAAGTTTTTTACGCCTGATTTTGTGTATATAATTAGATTTGTTTTTTGTTGAGAATCTCTTGGATCTGATGCACCAGCTAAAAACCAAACATTATTTTCTATTGTAAAATTGTTTATAGGAGCTTTACCTGTACTATATGGGTGAAGACCAGTTTGAAAGCCAAAAAATATTATGTTGTTTGTTATATGTTTATAACCTGTAGTATTTTGAGTATAAACACCATGTGCAGCACCACGACCTGAGTGTGCAAAACCATTATTATAGATAATATTTCCATGTAAGGTAGAGTCAATTGCTGTTTTCCAAAAGTCTATTCCTCCACCTATATTATCGTAAGTTAGGCAGTTAAAAATATTTGTATGTGCTCCAAAAACTGCTATACCTGACTTAGCTTTTACATCTGGATATCGCTCCTTAGTGCTACCTCTGTTTGTATCACTAGAAGTACACTCTATGTTATAAAAATCACTCCATTGTCCATTTACTCTTATACCAGCGCTATTTATACCACTATTGTATGAGTCTATAATAACTCTTTGACCAAGTAAAGGTTTTATAGAAACAGGATGTCCAGAAACTCCACTCACTTCAGAGTTAAAACTTCCCTTATATACACCCTCTTTTATCCATATAGTCTCTCCAGGTCTAGCAGGCGAACTAGAAGATAAGGCAGTAGCCAAATCTATAGGGTCATCTTGAGTACCTTTAGCAGTGCTTTTACCATCTACAGATACAAAAACACCAATTGGAGTTTCAAAATCTAAGTTTTTACAAGTAGATTCTGAAAATGTGTTTTGATCAAACTTATTGAAAGCTTTTTGAGAAATTTTTATATCTTTATTTGTAAGTAAAGGCTTTGTTTTTGTTGAACTAGTTTCAGCACTACAAGCTAAAAAAAGTACTAAAGATAAACTACTTGTAAAAGTATATAAAGGTTTCATATGCTTACTGACACCCAGCGTGAGTTATTATAAAAACACCAAAAAGTTCATAAGGATCATCACCCTCACCTGCATTTATTGCACCGTCTAAACCATATGGTTGAGGTGGGTTTACTGTTCCCATTGGTATCACAACATCACCACCCTTATATACTCCACTAACAATAGGATCACCGTAAAGATCAAAAACAGAATGTACCCTAAATGCTGATCCAACTTTCATTATCTTTGACATATCTACAGATACTTTTTTATCTCTATCATAATTAAAAATTGTTATACGTCCACGTCTAGGATCGTAAGCATTTTTAATATAAAAGATTTTCTTTCCAGTTTGTGGTTCAGAACTGTTTAGATCGTTTCCACCTAAGTCATCAAGATAAGTTTTATCCCCAGATATACCATGATAAACAGTTGTATTTTTAATTTTTATAGCACCTTTATTCCAATTATCTCTTAGTGCTAAGTGTTGAACAAGATAGTTATCTTCAAGCAAAGCATCAACATTGAAAAAATCTTCCCCTTTATAGTTAGAGTAAAAACCTATAACAGTTTTACCTATGTCTGAGTATCCTTGGTTGTTTTTTAGTACAAGATTTTTTACTGGCTGAAAACCACCAACCAAACAATCATACTTTTTCATCCCTTTTCTTATATCTGAAGCACCTGTTAAAAACCAAGTGTTATCTTCTATATCAAAATTCTCTAAGCCTCTAAGCACACCATTTTGCTCAACCTTACCAGTCTGATAAGCATGAATCCCTGTCCCAAAACCATAAAAGATAACATTATTTGTAATTTTTTTAATCCCATCAAAATTTTGAGTATATATAGCGTGACCATGACCACGCCCATAAGAGCCATCTGCTGGTTGTGCACTCCAACCATTATTATAAATAATACTTCCATAAGTTTCAGTATCTACACCAGTAAAACCATCTTTTCTTTTACTCCAAGCATCTATACCACCTGCATTATCGTGAGATACAAAGTTAATAACTTTATTGGTTGAACCTATAATACTTACACCACCATTTAAAGTTATATCAGATGGATTAGAGGAGTTATCTATAGTAGAAACTCTTCCACCATCATAACTTGTTACCTCAATGCCATAGTAATTAGTCCAAGAACCATTTATAAGTAAACCAGAACCAGACTTAGCATCTGTAGTGTCAATCATAACATACTTACCAGGAACAGGTTTTACACTTATAGGTGAGTTTTCACCTCCTCTAAGCTCACTAACAAAAGTTCCCTTGTAAACCCCCTCCATCAACCACAAAGTTTCTCCATTACTAACTTTACCATTGTTGTTAAGAGCAGTTTGTAAGTCTAAAGGATCATCTTGAGTACCACTAGCATTTTCATCTCCATTTGGAGAGGCAAATATACCAACTGGAATTTTTATATCTAAAGGTGTACAAGTTGAGTTTTTAAAAGTATCTTGATCAAATCTATTAAAAGCATTAGCACTAAATTTATGTACATTGTATCTATCTTTAGACTTTTCATTTAAAGATGTTTTACCTGTAGATTGTGTGTCACTACTACAAGCTACAAAAGCAAATAACGAAAAAGAGGAAAGAAGAGTTTTATGTAAAAATTTCATGTTGTTAGTCCTATAAAATATATAATAATTTATGTCATTTTTGTGTTAAATGATTTTATAGTATAGCTAAGAGAATATAAAAGTAAGTACCATTGTACTTACATACTAGGTAGTTACTTGAAAAATGGGAAAGAAGTTTACTTAGAAAAAAGTAAATAAAATTTAAAAATCATCATCGTCATCACTGTCAAATGCTGCTTCTTCTGCTTGAAATTTTAAATCTTTTTCAGTTTTAAGTTGTGTCTTTGTTAAAACAGCTTCATGCAAAAACTCACCAAAAAATGTTTTAGATTCTGTTTTTGCAAGGAAAAGATAAACACCAACTATAAGTGCAGTAAAAGTAATTATAGCTATTGCACCTTGTATAGGATTGAACTTTTGAATTGGATCTTTTTGTCTTATCTCACACACACCACCAGGGCAATATTTTGGGTCTTCTCTTGTGATAAATTTATATATTATACAACCAACACATATAGAAAATGCACCCTCTAGAAACATCAAAGTTAAACATAAAACACAGATAAGAACTTTATAAAAAGTTATATCCCAATGTAAAACAAACCAATATAACATTGGTAAAGATATAAGCCAACCAAGACTCCACGCAAAACGCTTTTGCATACCACCAACATAATCTGGTTTTTGGTTTCTAACTACAAACTTACCTAAAAGCAAAGATGGGGAATACTTAGGACTTATAATCCTAGCAGTAAAGTCTATAAATAAAAACGCAAGATAAACCCTAGCAACTATAACATGGTTATAACCAATACCTATAAAAATAACCATCATACCCAACATAAAAAGCATTCCAGCAGCAGCTTTTGCTTCTCTTTCATTTATAACTGTTACCTCATAACCAGCAACATGTTCACCATATTCTGTAAAAAATGTTTTTAGATTCACTAAACACTCCTAAATCATTGATAATAGTACTAAAAAACTATAGTACCTATGAATTATTAATTTTATCACAAGTATCTTAATAGCACAAAAGTAATTTTAGATTTAAAAGTTATTTACACTTAGTATTAATTGTATATAGTTATTCTCTTATTATATGTATTTACCCTGTTTAAAACATATAATACTATTGATGGTAGTATAAAAACTATTGATGGAGCAACGATTAATATAGAGAACCAAATATTTAACCCAAAAGTCACCATTAAACCATATATTGCACCAAACATTAAAGGTAAGGTAAACCTAACAAAAAATGCCAAGATTAAAAAAGCTATAGCTACCCATGTAGCATCAAAATAAGTTTCTATACCTATATAGCCTAATATAATTAGCCCCAGACCATAAATAAAAAGTAAAACACTCATACTAAAACCAAATAAAATATATTTCATTGTAAATCCTTCTATAATTAGTAAATAATGCAAATCTTTTTGCATAACCCTACTATAGAGGTATTTTGTGTTGATTTTGTGTAAAATTTAAAAAGTTATTTTAAAAAGCCCATTGAAGTTTCAGAATCAAAGTTTCCTTTTTTCTCTTTCTCAATCTCATCAACAAAATCTTTAGTTGTAAAAATTTCATCATCTCTAATTGCAACATCATAAGCTGTATTTTTTACAATAAGTGCTATTTGCCCACCTGTAAGTGAGTATTCACTAAGTTTATCTATATCAAAACCTTTTTCAAAGTCTGCTTGCTTTGGTAACTCTAGATTCCATAACTTAACTCTTTGCTCTTTGTTTGGTTTTTTAAACTCTATTTTATAGTTAAATCTTCTTGAAAAAGCTATATCAATATTTTCTAGTAAATTTGTTGTTGCTATTAAAATACCATCAAATTTTTCTATCTGCTCTAAAAATATATTTTGCATTTGGTTATGCATCTGATCAGCACTTGAAGCGTTTGAACCTCTTGAACTTAAAAACTGATCAGCTTCGTTTAGAAGTAAAACAGGTTCAGTTTTAGCCTTTTGAGCTAAATCATAATATGTATCAAATATTTTTCTAACATTTTTTTCACTCTCTCCAACATACATAGATAAAATCTTTGAACAATCAAAAGATAAAACTTGTTTTTTAAGTGATTTAGACAAAGAGTAAGCAGTTAAGGTTTTTCCAGTTCCTGGGTGTCCATAAAAGATTATTCTAGCTGCAAGTCCACTTTTTTTATCTTTAATGCCCCATTTTACTAAACGGTTCATAACATCTTTATCTAACTGTTTGATCAGAGTTTTAAGAGTCTCCTCTGTTTTTGCATTTAAAACAACATCTTCTAAAGATGTTTGAGGATCAACAAGTTGAAATATATCTTGCTCTTTTATAAGCATATCTAACTTTAATTTTCTAACTTTTTTCTTTTTTTGAGGATGGATTATAGATTGTAAAACTTCATCAACAATATAAAAAGAGCGAGATATCCCACCAAAAGGGTTTAGTATCTCATCATAGTCTATAAGTTCATTTGCAAGTAATGTAGCACCATCTTCTAAAAGTGAGCGATTTTTTATACGGTCATACTCATCAAAACTAATCAGGTCTATTAAAGTTGTCATCTCTCTAAAGTTGGATTCAGTAGAGTTATACTCCTCTTTTAAAAGAGCTAAAAAGATTATCTCCTCTTTCTCCTCTAATTTTTGAGATTTAAAAAATTTTTCTAAAACTAGATCTTCTTCTGTTTTTTCAAGCCTCTCGTTTATCCTTTTTTCAAGATGTTCTAACTTTGTTAAAATACGATTAATCCCCAAAGATTGTTCATGAACATTAACACGAATAGAACTCATTTTTTGGTAAAGTTCAACTCTAAAAAATTGATCTTGAAGATACTCTAACTGATCAGTATAAGGTTTTAAATCTGGAAGATCTACATCACCAGAACCCTCTTCTAAAAGTCTTAAAAATGATGGCGAAAGGGAAAGAGCCGAATTTAAAAGTTCTAACTTAGAAAGTTCCATAACCTTTAAAGGGATAAAACTTTGTATAGTAAGCCAACCAAGTTCTAGTAATGTTTTAGCACAATCCAAGTGTTCAAGATAAGTATAACCCTTATCTCCATCTAAGGCTTGAAGTGCTTCTATACAAACAACTTCCTCTTCTCCACCTAAAAACTTTATAGTTATATATTGCAAAAGTTTTGCTTCATATTCACTACATTTTATCAACTCAAAAAGTTGAGTCTTTTTTAAATTATCTGCTTCAACAAATTCTATTAAATATTTCAATTATTTCCTTAAATTTCGCCATTTCTTATTTGTTCTTTTAATACACGCTTTAAAACTTTACCAGTTGCATTTTTTGGTAATTCATCTATGAAATGTATATGTTTTGGTATTTTAAAATTAGCTAAGTTGGCTTTTAGACGTTTTTTAAGTTCCGCCTCATCTAAACTATTTTCACCCTCTTCTAACTCAACAAAAGCAATAGGTATCTCACCTGAATTAGAATCTTTTTGACCAACAACAGCGCTTGCTTTAACTTCAGGATATTGGTTTATCTCTTCTTCAATTTGACGTGGATAAACATTGATTCCCTTAGAGATAATTAAATCTTTAATACGATCAACAACGTAAACATATCCATCTTCATCCATTTTACCAATATCACCTGTTCTAAACCAGCCATTTATGATTGAGTCTTTGCTTGCTTGTTCATTATTTAGGTAACCCATCATTACACAATCACCCTTAATGATAATCTCACCATCTTGACCTAAAGGAACTTCCACTAGTTCTGAATCAACTATTTTAAACTCATAAGTATCTAAAGGAAGTCCAACTGACATCAATTTTTGTTTATCTAGTGGATTAACACAAGCAACAGGACTTGTTTCACTAAGACCATAACCCTCTGTCATAAGTGCTCTTGGGAAAACTTTTCTAAATTTATCGTATGTATCTTCATTTAAAGCAGATCCACCACTAATAAAAATTCTCAAACTATTAAACCATAAAAAGTACCAAGGTAGTTTTGCACGAACTAATGCATTATATATATCTGGTACACCTAAAAATACAGTTACTCTTTTAAGTAAAGACTGCTTAATGATGTTTTTAAAAGGCATAAGGTTTTTGATTATAACAGTAGAAGCAGATGCATAGATAGGTTCCATTACAGTACAAGTAAAAGTAAAAGCATGAAACATTGGTAAAAATGTTATAAACCTGTCTTTACTTGTAACTTGTAATCTTTTTGTAATTTGTTCTAGGTTTGATAAAATATTTTTATTTGAAATCATGGCACCTTTTGGATTACCTGTTGTGCCTGATGTGTAAAATATAAGTGCTAAATCTTCAAGTTTTCTTTCCACTTGTGTTGAAGTTTTTTCAATATCTAAAGTGTTTTCAAACTTTATATTTGTTTCATTTTCTTCTACATCACTGTCTATCCAGATAGTATTTTTAACATTTGTATTTTTTTGAACAAGAGCTAACTCTTTTTTAAATTTACCACTTCCAACAAGTGCTACAGCTCCACAATCATCTAAAATAAATTCTATCTCTTTAGCTTTTAACATATTGTTAACAGGAACTAAAACAGCACCAATTTTTGAAACTGCAAATATTGTTATAACAAACTCAAAAGAGTTTGAAGCTACTATAGCTACTTTATTTGATTCTTTTACACCAATATGTTCTAAATATGCAGCAAATTTATCTACTGATTGCAAAAGATCAATATTTTTTACTTTCTCATCATCTATAAAAAGTACTACAGATTTTGGCTTTTTTTGTGCATTTGACCTTACAATATCATAAAAATTCCTATAAGTATTCATTAAAACTTATACTCCACACCCATATTGAAACCTATGATATCACTTCCTGCATATGTAAGAGTTTTAAACTCACCCTCTAAAGCCTTAGAGTAAGAAAAAGCTGCTCCAAAATCTAAACCACGTAAAAATTCATACTTTCCACCTAAACTTAGAGATACTCTGTCATTGTCAATTGCATAAAAATTATCTGATACAGTTGAACCTGTTGTGTAAGATAATCCAAACATAATGTCATATTTATCTTTATAATAAGAAGCACCAAACTTTATAGCATTTGAATCTTCAAGATCATTTTTAGCTAAATAAAACCCTCTTTCGTAAACTAACTCTAAAGAAGCGTTTTCAACTACATCGTAAGATGCTGCAAGATTAAAAAGTGCTGGTTTAAACCTAGTATCTATTAAAGTTTTATCATTACCAATTGCATCTTTTACAGTTTGATCAACATTGTATGCCACTGCTGATTTGTATGTTGTAGCAAGTTTTAACTCTGTAAGTGGAATATACTCTAAAGCTAGATTATAACCAAAGTCATAACCCTCAGCACCAACAACATTATTTGTAGTTAAACTTGAATAGTAAGCTGAAAGACCTGCTGCTATACTTAAGTTATCAAGAACTAAGTAAGATAAAGATGGATTAAGCTCATAAGTAAAAATCTCATCTTGAAGTGAAGCATTGCTTTTTGAGTTTATAGAGTTATTTGATGGAGATACAAAACTCATTGTAAATCTCATATCGTATATCTTAGGGGCAACAAAGTGTATAGATGGAAGATAATATTGAGAACTTTTAGTGTTAGTTGTATCAAGTGTTCTGCCCATATCAAAAGCCATATTTAGATCAGCCTCTAACATTATTCCATCATCCATTAGTGAAGAAGCAGCAGGATTGTAGTAAGATGCATCTGCACCTCTAACATTAGCAACATTAGCTCCACTTAAGGCGTTAGAGCTTACAGATGTGTATGACTTAGTATATGAATCAGCCATAAGTGCTGATGTTACAATTAGTGATGTTAGTACGATTTTTTTCATTAGTTATCCTTAGTTTCTATCATTGAGTATAGTAACTCAATCTCTTTATCCCATATAGTTTCATCTATTGTTTCTAAAACCATTGGAACCTCATCAATTCTTTTATCATTCATAATAAATTTAAAAGCATCAAGCCCTATCTCACCAAGCCCTAAAGAGTGGTGTCTATCTACTCTTGAACCAAGTGGTGGTTTAGAATCATTGATATGCATACCCTTAAGATATTTAAAGCCCACTATTTTATCAAATTCTTCCATAGTTTTTTCATAAGTCTCTTTAGTTCTTATATCATAACCCGCTGTAAACATATGACAAGTGTCTATACAAACACCTACTCTACTTTTATCTTCAACACCATTTATAATGTAACCTAGATGCTCAAATTTATATCCTAAGTTACTTCCCTGACCTGCTGTGTTTTCTATAACTGCACTTACTCCTGATGTTTTATCTAAGGCAATATTTATAGATTCAACCACTACATCTAAAGATTTTTTTTCAATTTTTTCTATAAGATCTAAATCTTCTTTTTGCTTTTTATTTAACTTTTCAAGATGAGATCCAGGATGAAAGTTTAGTCTATCGAGTCCAAGTATTTCACATCTTTGAAGTTCATCTATAAATGCCATCCTACTTTTTTCAAGTTTTTCAAGTTCAGGATGACCAAGATTTATAAGATAACTATCGTGAGGTAAAATCTGTTTAGCACTCATATTGTGCGTTTCTAAAGCCTTAAACCATTTATCTATAGTTTTTGCATCCAATGCCTTAGCGTCCCATCTTTTTTGATTTTTAGTAAAAAGAGCAAAGGCTTTTGCTCCTATTTTAGATGCGTTTTCAACTGCATTGAAAACACCACCACTTGCAGATGTATGTGCGCCTATATATTTCATTATTGAACCACCTTGATTTTAATTAAATTTTTTCTTTTTCTATCTTTAAAGTAAACACTATTTTTAGATACTTTATATATTAGGTTATATTTATCATTTTTAATTATTTGCTCAAATCCATCTGCTGTTTGCACACGATCTAATCCATCAAGTATCTCATGATGATTAATAATATTATTTAAAATCTGGTCAGGGTAATCTTTTGAGTTAAAAAACTCTTTATAAAATCTTTGCTGTGATACACAACCCTCTTCAACACATATCTCATCATCATAAACTTTTATTTGTTTAAGTAACATACCTGCTTCATATAGCTCTAAAATAACACTTTTAGAAGTGTGTTTTACAAAACCATAATCATTAAATTTAATTTTATCAGTTTTTATAGTAATAAGGTAGGTATTTGACTTTATAACCTCCAACTTAGAGCAAGAGTTAAAAAGCAATACAAAGACAAGTGCAACAATATATTTCAAATAAAATCCAATATAAAATATTTTAAAAATATCTTTATGATAATTTTATCTAAAAAACTATTATTTTATAATTATGCACCCAATAAGCTAAGATCATTTATGTCATCATCATCCATCTCTTGACTAGATGAAATACGTAGATTTAGTATCTCAATTTTATGCTGTAGTGTTATACTTATCTCTTTTAAATCATCATAATAAAATCCCAATTTAGTTTGCTCTTGAGAGTTTAAATCTTTTGGAAGATGTTTATTGCTAAAAAACCCTCTGTTATCTTCATATAAAAGTTTATATACCTTAGTATATATATCATGCCATGAATCATGCAAAAGCTTTATATCATTAAAAAAACTTCCATGTAGATGTTGATGAATATACTCCCCATCATTATTTAACCAATCATTAAAATTACTTTGTTCAGAATTTAACTTTATTTGATCAGAATCTATAACTAAACTACTGTTTAATAATCTCACTTTATTTGTTTCATTATGAATACATTTAGATAAGTTTTTCAAATGTTCACTTAATAATTTTGTTGACATAAGACACCCCTTGCGTTAATTTATATTTAATAATAATATATTTAATTTACTTTATTCCTTTTATAGTATTTAATTTAGATAATTTTTTTATAAAATTCTTAATATTAAACTAAAATTTACTATAATTAGTTAAATAAAATTGTAAATTCCAATACATAGCAAAAGGAAGAAGATGTTAAAGCCAACACCAATAGATGAAAAGATAGTGTTAGATGAGAGTAAATATATAGTCTCAAGAACAGATGAAAAAGGAATTATTGAATATGGAAATGATTACTTTGTAGAGATTAGTGGATATAAAGAGAGTGAACTTATAGGTCAACCCCATAATATGATTAGACACCCAGATATGCCAAAAGTTATATTTAAGTTGATGTGGGAAAGATTGGCTAAACATGAAAGCATCTTTGCTCTTGTAAAAAATCTATCTAAATGTGGTAAGTATTATTGGGTAATTACAGAGTTTGAATCAAAGATTGATCCACTTACAAACAAAGTAAACTCACATAGAGCTTTTAGAAAAGCTGCGACAGATAAAATGATAAAAGAGATTACACCTCTATATGAAAAGTTACTAGAGATAGAGTCACAAAGTGGTGTTGAGGGTTCTTCAAAATACTTAGTTGGATTTTTAGAAGATCAAAATATGACTTATGATGAGTATATAGATAAACTCATCGGTAATAAAGGTATCTTTGCATTCTTTTTTAAAGCTATGAAAAAAGTATTTTCATAAACTTTAAATAAACTTAGAGCTTAAGGATAAACCTTAAGCCATATTTAGACCACCATTTACTTTTAGTGTTTCACCAGTTATATATGATGAACTATCTGAAAGTAAAAATGCTGTAGCTTCTGCAATCTCACTTGGATTACCAAAACGCTTCATTGGTATATTTGAAGTAAAACTCTCTTTAATCTCATCACTTAACTCATTTGTCATATCTGTTGCAATAAAACCTGGAGTTAAAGAGTTATAACGGATACCACTAGTTGCTGCTTCAAGTGCAAATGATTTAGTCATAGCAATAACACCACCTTTTGAAGCCGCATAGTTAGCTTGACCAGCATTACCAGTTTCTCCAACTATTGAGCTAATATTTACAACACTTCCAAACTTTTTCTTTCTTTGTATCTTCATAAACTCTCTACAACCAGTAAAAACTGAAGTAAGATTTGCGTTTATAACAGACATAAAATCTTCATTTTTCATTCTAAGTGCTAGTTTATCGTTAGTAATTCCAGCGTTATTTACAAGGTAAGATATCTCACCATCTTTACTTGCTATCTCTTTCATTGCAGCAACAAAAGCACTATCATCACTAACATCAAAACCGATAACCTCAGCCTCTCCACCAGCATCTAAGATAGCATCTTGAACTTTTAAAGCTTCAGCCTCACCACTTCTATAGTTAATCCATACTTTAAGACCATAAGATGCTAAAACTTTTGCAATTTCCGCTCCTATACCACGACTACCACCAGTAACTAAAACATTTTTTCCTGTAAATTTCATCTATACCCTTTTTATTTTCTAATGAAATTTTATCTAAAAAGAGCTAACTTAAGCTTTTAATACCTATATTGACTAGATAAATCCAATGAAACAATTTGTTTATACCAAAATATGGAATGTTAGTCAAAATTATCTAAAATATGAAAATCTATAGCCAAAAAATATTTTTGAGTTGCCATAGTGTTAAATTGATAGGATTTTAAATGTTTTGCGAAATATTATACTCTCTTACTATACGAAGTTTTTACAAAGTGATGCAATCACTAGAGTATATTCAGAGTTCGTGATATCTGCTATCTTTTTACCAACCCTCTGTTTAGAGAGTGTTCGTACCTGATTGATTAAAATATCAGAGTCTTGATTAAGGTTACCCCTTTTAGATATTCTCATACGATATGGATCCATATCATCAAGTAAATCAGTTGATAAGGGCATTAGTATTACAGTATCTAAGATATCATTCTCATCATCATTTGATATAATCACAGCATGTCTAATCTTTCCAACCTCATGACCTTTCTTAGGATTAAGATTTACTGTAACGATATCACCTCTCTTAAAGTCCATCATCTACCCCAACTTCTACAAATTCTAAATCTTGATGTGCTTTTAGTTTTTTAAGTTTAGCAAGTTTTTCATCTTTATCTATTTTATCAATAACTGGTCGAATATAGCTTTCGTATTTAGCAGATATATAATATCCAAGTGTAATATGTTTTCGTTTATCTACTATCTCACCTATGTCCATAGCTTTGATAAGAGATGGTTTAGTTTGAATATCTGTTACTCCATAACTTAACATTTTATATCCTTTGTTTTAATCTATATGTATTGTAACTTATATATATTACAATAGTTATTAAAATATATACTTAATAGATAAGATGAATTTTAAAAAAAATACAAAATTGTTTAAGGTTGCTCATTCCCAATATACATATTGGGAATGCTTACTTTAGTCTATCTAGTTAGTATCTCTACTAAACAAATCAACTCTTCCTCTACTTTGATTAAAGCCAGGTGAGCCTATGATTGTTTCAGATGCGTCAAGTGATATAGAGCTTCCCATGTATGCACTTGAGTTGCTTGATGATATCTTTTGTTTCAAAGTTGCATCCATTTGTGCATCTAAAGAGTACACATATACACTTCCACCATTATGAACTTTTTTATCATCACTTTTTGCTCCAACTAGTAACATTGTGTTATTTAGAGCTACACTAGAGCCATAAGATATATTGCTTGCGTCATTTGGTGTTAGGGTGTATTTATGGGTTAAACTTAAACCTATATCTTCATATACATCAACACTATCCCTACCACTAGCACCTATAGCTATATAATCTTGAGTTATAGCTAAAGAGCTACCAAAATGATCATTACTATTTGCATTTGCAAGTTTTATTGTCTCTTGAACACCTGTTCCAAGTTTTCCTATGTCATACTTATATACAACACCAGCATTTGTATATGTTGTACCAGATATTATAACTGATCTATCTGGAGCAGATACTAAGATTCTATTGTTGTTTATGCTAATAACTGATGCGAAACTATTGTCAGTATAATCTAAGGCATAAGGATCTTCAACTCTTAGGATTCTAGATATAGAATCATTAGTAATATCTATAGAAAAAGCCTCAAAACTACTTGATGTTGAGCCAACAACAAAGTAGTATTTATTTGGAAAATCAACACTTGAACTTATGCTAATCGTATTACCAAAACCTGTATCTCCAGTATCACTTGGTGTAAATTTTGTTAAAAGTGTTGGAGTTAAGTAGCCATTTCGTTTATATACATATATAGCTCCACGAGGAACAGCACCTGGTGCTCCAACAATTATATAATCCCCAAGTATTGCAACTGCTTTACCAAAGTTGTCATCTGCACTAACATCACTTGAACTTAAACTACCTAAATAATCAAGTTTATCTGGGTTATGAACATAGATTTTTACAAGACCACCATTTGAGAAATTTTGATCAGAGAAAGGGATACCAGCAACTACTATATCACCACTTATATCTACACTATAACCAAGTGCATCTGAGTTTAACTCATTTGAGTTTGTTTGATCGTTTTGTTTAAGATACTCATCAAGTATATTTATACTCATAGCTTTTGTATATGTATAACCTTTAAAATCCTCAGCAACTATAGATATATCGTATATATTATCCCCATTCAAATCACTTGGAGATTCATAATTTAGACTTGAAACTAGACTAATATTGTTTTCATTTAGTGAAAACTTAGACGCATCATCTCCATCTAAAGAGTAAGTTATAGGTTGATTTCTACTACCTACATCTACTCTATAAACTAAAGAGTCAAAATTTTCATATATATCTACAGAATCATCTGCACTATATTCATAAATTTTATTTAAAACTATATCATCAAAAATATAAGCACTACCACCATTTTTATACTCTTTACTTTCACCACTAGCACCAATAGCTATAGTAGAGTTATCTATACTAACCTTACTACCAAATACAGAGCCATCATAGTCTATATTTGATTTAAGTTTTTGAACCAAGTTTAATGAATCATCACTACTATTTATATCATAAACATAAGCACTTTCACCATTTTGAGTCCCTATAACAACTCTGTTCTCATCCATATCTAAGCTATATCCAAATACATCTAGTTTATTTGGATCTGTTGCTACTATTTTTGAGATAAAGTTTATAGAATTATTGTCATCTGCTATTTTAAATAGATATGCACTACCTGTGCTAATATCTGTATCATCATCGTAAGGTGATCCTAAAACTACATAAGAGCCACTCATACTTACAGCTTGTGAAAATTTGTCATAATTATCATAATCACTAGAGTGAATAATAGCTTTTTGAGTAACACTTAGGTTATCATCAGCCACTCTAAATAGATACGCTTCACCAGCTTTTGTTTTAGAGTTAACATCTTTGTTGTAAGCTGAGATAATAAGATTTTTATGATCTAAAGCTATACTATAACCAAACTTATCTCCAACACTAAGGCTTGAAGATGTGAAGTTACTTACACTTGAAGCTTGATGTGTAGCTGCATCATAAGTGTAAAAATATACCTTACCACCACTACTATCTGATGGTACTCCTAAAAATAGATACTCCCCATCAAAAGCTATACCTTTTGAAAATAAGGCATACTCATTTGTAACAATGCTAAGAGTCTGAGTTTGAGTAACACTGCCACTTGCTCTATCAAAAGCAAAGATATAAGCAGATCCCTCTGCATTAGTAGAGCTTGTATGTTGAGGGGCACTTACTATGATAGTTGTACCTTTTATAACAACACTATCTCCAAACAGATCTGAACTTACAGTGTTACTTGCTCTAAATTTAGATACCTCAGTTAAAGTATCGTTACCATCTCTTTTAAATATATAAACATAAGATTCATAACTATCCCCAACAACAACATACTCCCCATCAATATCAATGCTTGAGCCAAAATATTTGTTTTCATTATAATCATTAGGGATAACCCTTGCTATTTGAGTTAATAAAGCATCTCTTTCAACAACATCATTTATAGCTATATTAACTGCCACACTTGCACTATCACCAGCAGCATTATGTGCAACAACACTTAGGTTATACTCATCTTTTGTCTCATAATCTAATGCTTTTGCAACACTTATAACTCCAGATGGATTTATAGTGAAATCATCTGAACCAATCCCACTTAAACTCATAGAGTCTATTGGAGTATCATCTCCCATATGGGTTATGCTAACACTACCAACAACACTTGAGATACTAAGGTTTTCATCAACTGTGCCACTAAATGGGTTTATGCTTGGAACAACTTCAGCAACATTATTAATACTAACTTCAAAATCTTGGTATGTTACAGCAGAGTTTGACGCTATAGCATACAGATACACCATATAAAAACTATCTCCATTTTCATAATCTGGAGCAACTTTAAAACTTAAAGTTCCATCAGGTGCTAAGTCAAACATTGAAGCACTATCTTGTGTTAGATAGATATTTGCATTTGGATCATCAGTTGTAACTTGGATAATATCTAAAGTGTTTTCATCTACAAAAGTATAGTTAGTAGATGTAAACTCTGCACCAATAGTAACATTTGCTACAATATTAAAATTAACCCCATTAATAAAGTTTATTTTATTTCCTAAACCATCATATTCATCAGTTACAACTAAAAATTTGTTATCTATAGTTCCTTTTACAAAACTCACATCTGCATAATATTCAAAGTACAACACTTCTGTTCCTAAGTTATCAAATAAAGATGTAAATGTAGTGAAATAAAACTTATCTTTTGTTGTAAATATCTGATCAATATAATCACCATCTGAAATTGTAAATACAGATGTTTTACTTGTGCCATTTAAACTAAATATCTCATCACCATTATAGTTCATATATGCAGTGTCATCTACTACAAATAACTCTATATAGTCACTACTAATAAAGTAATTTTCTTCAGTTAATTGTTTAGATACTGTATCATAAACATAATATATTAAGTCACCAGACGAACTACGAGCGTTAATATATAAAACACCATTTGCAATCACCATCTCTTCAATTTCAGAAGTATTAGTTAAAGTTGTTTCAACTACAGTACCCAAAGCTGTTTTATCACTAAAGTATATTTTATTGCTATATATAAAATAAAACCCATTAGCATCAACACTTAAAAAATTTATACCATTAGCATCACTTGGCATATCTTTAAATAGTGAGTATGTTTGAGTTGCAATATCAAAAGTATATATATCTTCATCTCTATTTACTCCATCTAAAGATTGATGAATAATATAAAGTTTACCATCTATAAGTGTCATCTTTTTAACATCATAATAATCAGCTAAAAAATCATTCGCTATATCTGTTAAGTATGTGATATTTACACCATCACTTTTATAAAGTTTATCTACAACTTCATTAGTATATGAGTGAACTACAAAATATAAAGTTCCATTAACATCAACACTATCAGCTATATAATCTCCAACTATAACTCCAACTTTACTTGTTGTGGCATCACTACCTTTTGTAATATATAGTGAGATATTTCTATCACTGTTAATTGTTGTAAAATAAACATCATCTTTACCAACATTTATAAAACTATCTGGATAACTTGATCCTATACCAACATCTATATCTTTAAGCATATGGGTATTGTTTGAGTCATTAACATCACAATACCAAGGTTCCTCTCCATGTATTCCATCATCAAAAGCGAAAAAGATTTTTCCCTCTATTAAACTCGTTTCATATAAATCATTTACACTTATATTTATATTTTGAGTAGAACTATTTCCAACTTTATCTGTAGCAGTTACTACTATAGAGTAAGATGATTTGCTCTCATAATCTGCGTTAAAGTGTAAACTTAGATTTCCATCAACTAGACTAAATAAAGAGGCATCAACACCACTTAAAGCTAAAGTACTATTTATATCATCTGTTGTTATTAAACCTACATATTTTTGGTTTTCATCCATGGTAAATGTATTTGCACTTGTAAATACTGGTGCGATTTCATCTAAATCCCTAACTATAACACTTATAAGTTGTGTACTTTGATGTCCATTTATATCTTCAGCAATAAGCTCTACACTATAATTTTGTTTTGTTTCATAATCACTATTTTGAAGTAACTCTAAAACACCATTATTTAAACTAACAAAACTCTCATCACCACCACTTCCAAGGCTTAGAGTACTATTTATATCATCTGTTGTAATAGCTTCAATATATCTTACATTTTCATCTATATAAAATGTATCTGCACTTGTAAAATATGGTGCAACATCATTTTGAACTATAGAATGTTTAGAGTTATCTCTTGTATCTATCATCTCTATAGAGTAAGTATTGCCATTTTGTAAAGAGCTATCGTTAACTTGTGCAAAAATATAATCGTGCAAGTTATTGCTAAAAAGTTTTATATTTCCAGTAGAACTTAAACTTAATATTTCTGTACCACTAGAGTTATAAACACCACTATTTGTAGTAAGGAATAGAGCATCATTGAGTATAGAAACTTCATCTATATTTTGTGTTTGTGCAACACTAAAAAGCTCAAAAGGTGTACTAGAGTTTATATCATATACAGATATTGAGTTTTTAACCAAGTAAGCTTTTTGTGATGTAGTGTATAGCTCTACAGCTTCACTATACTCAAGAGTTTTAACCTCACCACTTTGTATATTTTTAGTATATAAAAGATAAGTTCCATCTACTTTTGAAGATAAAACATAAACCATATTATCCACTTTTTTAATATTTAAAATTTTACTTGAGTTATTGATATCTACAAATAGTTGTGCATCTTCTTTATCACTATACCAAACTTCACTAGAGCCAAATGAGAAATAGAATCCATCACTTGTTGAGATTAAATTATCTAAAGCCTTTGTAGTATCTGGCATATCTTTAAAAAGTGTATAAGTAGAGTCTCTTGTATCGTAAAGATATATATCTTCTAAGATATCTGCTCCAACCTTGCTTTGAGATATAATATATATTTTAAGTCCACTTACTAAAAGCTTGTGTTTTTGAGATGAGTTAAAAACATAATCATCAGCTATATTTGTAACAAAACTTGCACTTAAACCATCACTTACATATAGTTGATCAACAACACCATCTTCATGAACTAAAAAATACAATTTGTTATCTACAACATTTAACTCATCTATGGAGTTTGCACTAGTAAAACTTTCTATAAGAGTTGGTGTTTTTGCACTTGTGTCAGTTAGATATAAACCTAAGATACCATTTAGATCTTTTGCAACAAAAAAGATATTATCTTGCATCTGTGTAAAGTGCTTAGGTGAAGAATCACCATTTTCAACCATATCATAAAGGATATGAGCACTTGATTGTGAGTTTTGATCAAGATACCAAGGTTCTTCACCATGCACACCATCATCAAAAGAGAAGAAAAATTTATCACTAAAGTTATTTGATGAACTGTTATTATTGTCTGCAACTAAATCATCATTATATATAGTAATCTTTTTACGGGTGATTTGATTGTTTGAGCTATCAAAAAGTGCTACATAAAAGTATTCATCTGGCTCATAAATAGTATCTGCTTTAACCTCTACACTAAAAAAGTATCTTTTATCCCCTTTTTTAAGATTTATCTCACCACTTGTTGCAATAAAATCCTCACCAGCTATAGCACTAGAACTTTGTGTAGTGTAAGTGTATGTTTTATCTTGAGATAACTCTTTACTTAACTCTAAAGATAAAATAACTCTAGGATTGTCAGTATTTTGTTCTTGTGTATCTATAGCATAAAGATTAACTAAAGAGTTTTGATTGTAATCTAAAATTTTTATATCTACACAACTTGAGTTCAAAGAGTTTAAAGTTAAACTTTTTGATGCACATACATTAAAAGTACCAATATCATTAAAATATCTACTCATATTTTCAGAGCTTTGTGAAGATACAATTACACCATCAACAAACCAATATATCTCACTACCACCATCTAACCTTTTCGCTTCAAAATCAAACTTACTACCCTTTGGTAGTTCAATATTATAATATGGCGAAAGAAGTGCTAAACCTTTTTGTGCACACACATCACCTATACCATCATTATTACTATCGTTTTGATCAAGATTTGGATTAAATGGACAGTTATCTATACTATCTGTAACTCCATCTAAATCAGAGTCATTGGAGTTTTTACTTAAACAGCTTAAACCTACACTCTGTACACATATATCTACATCATCATTGTAACCATCATCATCACTATCTACATCTATAGGACTACTACTTGCTAAAACCTCATCCATGTTAGATATACCATCACCATCACTATCTGCTAAAAAGTAATATATCTCATCTGATATATTACTTTGACTTTGATCAAAAGATATCTCTTTCATTAGCGCGATTTTGTATCTATCAACATCTAAAAGTTTAGTTTGCAAAAACTCTGCTAGATTAAACTCTGAACTGTTTTCATTAGCTTTTTGTGCTAAAGCTAAACCGTTTGTTTCAAGTGGAAATTTATCAAAAATAGATACCAAGTCCTCTACAAGTTTATTTACATCTCTACTAACATAATCAAAATAATCATCTGAACTTTCAGGGTTTATAAGTAAAAGTTTATCTTTTGAGCTTGAGAGTTGTAAGTTAGCTTCTAAGTAGCCAACTATTAAACTAGAGTTATTATCTAAAACTATTTTTTTATTTTGGACTAGATTATCTTTCATATAACTAATAAATCCAGATATAAAATCTGCAGAGCCAATATCACTAACTCCACTATCTAATAGACTTTGATAATAAGTTTTGACACTCAAATCATCTTTTGATGGTATAAAAGATTTTAAAACTGTTGTGTTGTAATCCTTGCCCTGTTTAACTCTAAAAATAGATGGTATTGAGCCATTTATTCTTAATCTTGGTATAACCCCACTATCTAAAGCATCACTAAGATTTTCATCTATAACATCACTAATTGCCATATTATAATAATCACTTGTAAGTGCTAAATTTAAAACCTCTTTTGAATCATAAAATGTATCTGAGATAAGGTTTGTAACACTTACTCTATCATAAGGTGCATCTAAAAAAGTACTATCAACACTTAAGTTATATTCAACACCATAAATAGAATCAACACTTGGTTTATAGTTAGCATCATAAGGGTTTGTAGAGCGAAGGTATATCTCATCAAAATTACTCCAACCATCATTATCGCTATCGTTTATATCTTCACCTCGAATTAAGATATCAAATTTTGAAAAACCGTTACCATCTACACTTACATCTAAAGGATCAAAACCTAACTCAACTTCTATATTGTCTGGGATACCATCATCATCACTATCACGCATAAGATTTGAGTTATTTATAGTAAAAGATAAAGATTTAAAAGACTCACCAACAAATCTATATTTTAAAGTATGTACACCACTTTTACTCAAATAAAATGAAACACTACTATTTTGTTCAGGTACAATAGATAGTGTTTTAGTTTGCACAGCACCACTATCTAGCTGATACTCTATACCCTTTGAAACTTCACTTGTTGCATTAAGATGTATATTAATCTTAATTGTATTATCAAAAACTCCGCCATCTGGGGTTACATCTAACTTAGTGTCATTTAAACTATCTAAAATGCTCCATGATGCTTTATCTAAACCAACAAGAGATAAAGCTGGATAATCTACACCATTTAAAGTTGGGTATGAGCTTAAAAAATGATTTACTATGACTTGTGTACTATCTAGTGCACCATCACTTAAATTTACAGAGTCAACTAAAACATTACCAGAGACTACATCTGCATTTTTACTCCACAACATTGGTGCGTGAAACGATCTTATAGATGACCCCTTAAGCACCCACACATTTGCTCTATCACTTACAAAAGAGTTATCTTGTGCATTAAGTGTAAGGACAAAAAAAGCTAAAATAGTTATTGTTTTTATTAAGTATCTCATCTTATACCCCTTAGTATGTTTTAATAACATCTGGATTACTAAGTGAGTAACTTACAGGCTCACCGTTTTGATCAAAAAATAGAAACATATATCTGTAACTAGAACCAACCTCATAAGGGTACCTATCTGCAAACTTTACAACTCTTGTGGTTTCATTATTTGAGAATGAAAAAAGATTATTACTAAAGTTTATACCAGTTTTAGTACATACAGATTTTTGTATAAGTGGAGATATCTGTACAAAATTTCCATCTCTTTGCCCTAAAGAGCCTAACTCTTGTCTGTAAACAACATAGTTACTGTATTTATCAAACAATGGTTTTAAAACACAATCTCTATTTATAGTTTTTGAGTGTATCTCAACTAATGCAAGAGAGTTAAGTTCAGTTTTTTTAACAACTTTTAAGACATTATTTAGTTTTTTCTCAACACTATCTCCAAGTGTTGCACCTGTTTTATCTTTAAAAGTAAAAATAAGAAGATTAACTCGACTAGCCTCATCTTGTGTTAAAACCTTTTTAGGAAGATAAAAATTATCAAAATACTTAACAATATTTATAGTTTTTATTAACTTTTTATCTAATGGCGATTTACCCTGTACCATCATTTTTAACTCTAAGGTTTTAGCACTAGATAAAACCATATCTTTAGCGATAAGGTTTGAGTAATCAGCTTTTGTAACTATCTTAGTTGATATATCTGATGCACTTAAAATTACCTTTTTATCTAAAAGTATCTCAACTCTTTGCGTTATTGGGTTAAATGTAGCATTCAAATCACGATGGATATTTTTAACTCTATTACTAACTTTTGGCCAAGTTAAAGAGTCCAAAAGTGAACCCTCTATAGCTATATCTATACACTGCTTTTCACTCCAAGGTGACATTGCACCATTTGTGCCTATATTTTTAGCTCTTACACACCAAGTATCACCCTCATTAAAATCTAAATCACTTTGAGTAAGATCTATAAGCTCTTGAGTTTTCCCAAGAAGAGCAATGTTTTGTGTATAAGATATATCGCTACCCTCTTTGTTAAACTCAACTATAGCACCAGTGATTCTTTGGATTAAAGTTTGTAGTTTTACCTTTGCTTGTTTATTTGCATAATCTAGTTTAAAATCTTTTAATACAGGGGTATATGGTAATGTCTGTAGAACTCGAACAGGTATATAGTTTACATAAGTTTCAGGAGTTGTAGTACCACTATCTAAAACAAATTTCACACCAACAGATGACATCTCACCATTAAAAGTTTCAGTACATAACTCTTCAACCTCACTTATATTACAATCTTTTTTCAAGCTATATCTATTGTTCCCTATTTTTAAAGATTTTTGTAAACAAGCTTCATTTTTGTATCTATTAATAAAATCGCTATCAAAGTGTAACTCAACACATCCCCCAACCACTTCATCTCCTGGTTCAAGAGTTTTTTCACTCTCTACCAAGTTTAAGTACCTAGGCATTGTAGATATCTTGTAGCCCAACACACTTACCTCATAGTTTGGTATAACAATAACTGATGATAAATTTGGAGCTTCATTTGTAGTCTCAGTTTTATCTACAATTTTTCTAAAAATGAACAAACTATTAACATCTACAAATGAGCTTAAAACTAGTTTATCCCCATTTAGATAACTAACTTTTATCTTACCTTGAGGATGAACTTTAAAAAGTTTATCTTTTAACTCTTGAGTTATCTCAGCTACACCACTTTTGAAAGGTGCATCAAAAACACCCTCTAGAAACTCATAACGAACCTTAGTAGCTAAAGAGAGGCTATCTTTTGCAAGAACAGTTGTTATATGAATTTTATGCTCTTTAATTATCTCTAACTCTTTATATGTAACACTCATATCTACGCTATCAAGATACTCTCTTTTTGGGATAAAAGCAGATATTGGTGCACTCATGTTTGATGCTCTTGCACTAGATGTTACACTAACAAATCTATACCAATAGTTTTTACCTTTTTGTAAACTTGTATCACTAAACTTTATAGTTTCACTTTGAGATTGGTTTATCTTTTTCACTAAAAAGTTTTGACCTCCAATAGGATAAGTCTCAACATCACATTTTTGCTCATCTAGCTCATCTGCATCGTTGTAACCATCAAGATCTAAATCCTCAAAAGATGAAGCATCTGCTGAGTTATCAAACCTATAAACATAATATTTATCAACATCAAAATTAACACTAAAACTCTCTTTACAAGTTTTATCTTTATAGGTAAAATCAACTCTATTAGATTCAGAGGTTCTGATGTTTGAGCAAACTTTTAAATCTGGATTATTTTTTATAAAATTTTTAAAATTTACAGTGTTAAACTTTATAACAGCGTTATATTCAACCTTATCTAAAGATGCTGATGTATCCTCTTCAAGAACTACTATATCACTAGGTGGAAGTGGTGCTAATAGGTCGGGTATGGTAACTTTAACATAAGTTGTTTTACCATAATTTCCAGTAAAATCTTTTGAGACTAGAAAATAATAAAAACTATCCCCTGGCTTAAAACCACGCTCTTTTAAACTTTTCATACTCTCATAATATGGAGGATATAAAAGCGTGATTTTACTAGCTTTTTTTAGTTTATATGATGATAAATCAACCTCACCATTTGAGTTATGGTTTTTGTTTTTAGCTAAGGCTCTTATATCTATGTTTTGAGCTTCATTTTCACTTAGAGTAGAGCTTGAATAATACAAATCATACCCTATGCCCATGATAGAGTTTATAAACTCCTCATTACCATTGTTTGAGCCATCATTCCAATTTAACGCTACTCTAAAATCATCTAAAGCGTAGTTGTTGTCGTTACATTTTGATGCTCTTGTTTGTTTAAAATCTTTTGCTACTAAAGCCTTTGGAGTTGTATTTAGTTTAACATCTGCCTCACCAAGTACTATATGTTTACTCCCACTTACATCAAAACCTAGGAGTCTATATTTTACGCTGCTTAAAGTTTTGTTGTAACTTGTATCTATATAAGCTCTATACTTAGCCATAGCAAAATGAAAGTTAATCCTCTGTGCTGCTTCACTAAAAGCTTTATCATCTAGACAATCATATATCTTTTGGGCAAAATTACCCAAATTTGCACCTGCACAAGTACCATCATCATTTTTATCTATAAAATCTATTATTGAGTATAAATCCCTTTGTGAACTAGACTTTTTAAATAGTTTTGATATAGCATTAGTATCCATTTTAGCATCACTAGATATATCTAATAGTGTTTTATCGCCATCGCTATCTAATCTTAATAATTTGATTTTTACTATATCTAAGGGTAAGCTACCCTCAACAAGATTCCACTTTAGATATATACCTCTTTGATCAGATGAAAGTTTAGAGATAGAGCCTAATCTATCCTCTTTACCCATAAAGTAAAACATTCTATCATTAGAAGCAAATAGGTTTAAACCAAGCCCTAAAAAGATTATTATAAGTATTAATACATTTTTTTTCATCATCTACCCTTTTAAATGGAATGTTGGTTTTTCAAATTTTGCTTTCCAACCCTCTTTTTCAGAATGATTCATCTTAAACTCAATATCTATAGTTTTACACTTATCATCATCTGCTCTTGAATCTTCAACAACATGCCAAGCAGCAGGTTCACAACCTAAACCATATCCTGAAGCTATCCAACCATCGCCTGCGTAATGTGTATCAGCACCAACTCCCTCACCTAGAAGTTGCATATTTCCTATGATTTGGTACACTTTAAAGCTACCAAACAGTCCAGCACCAAGAAGAGCACCCTTAACCTCAGGTGGACCATCAAGTGACCATGTACCAAGCTGAACTCTTCCACCAATACTCCCGTATATTGGCATTTGACACTCACCATAAAGCATATAACCGTTAAATTGATCTTTTTTAGCCTTAGAAAACTCATATATTTTAGGTGGCATTAAAGATTCTATAATTTTTTGATTACAAACATCTCCAACTAAAAAGTTTATCCCAAGCTGAGTATTTGACTTAATGGCACTAACTTTTGCACCTATAAACTCCTCATTTCCACCTAAACCTATAGCTAAACCCATATTAAAAAGTTTAAAACCTTTAAACTCCATACCTTTATTTGATATGATTGCACCAAAAAGACCCTTAACAACAAGAGCATGATGGATATATGGCTCAGCAACACCTAAAGGTGAAGATATCCCCAAATCTGGAATATCAATCTTATTTAATGCTACACCCAACTCAAGATAATCAATCATTAACTCTTTTTTAAGTAACTTTATCTTTACACTCTCAGTTGATATTGAAGCCTTAACATTACTTTGAGCACCCTCACCTACACAACCAGCACTCCCCTCGTAAGCTTCGTTAATAATATCTAGGTTTGCAGTAAAGTCCATAGCCTTTTTATCTGCTGAACTATTTGCCTGCTTATCACTAGTAGAATCATCGTTTGATGAACTTCCTCCACCAAAACTACCGCCAGAGCCTCTTCTAATCACTCTAGCAGATGCTCCAAAACTACCACCACTGCCAGAGTTTGTTGAGCTATCATCTGTACTATCATCTGTATTTTTTTCATCAGTCTCATTTTTATCTGATCTAAATTTAAAACCTGCACTAAGGTGTATTCTTTTTATATCATCTCTACCTAAAAGAGCATATCCATCTATATCTGCTGCATGTATTGGTAGTTTTTCTAAACTTGCATTAGCTTTTTCAAAAGCTTTTGAGGTTTTTTCACTTATCTTCTTTAAAGCTTTTTGTAAAATAGAATCATGAACACCTACAATAGATAAAACAAATTTACGAACTTTTTGCATAAAAGGTCTAAAATAATCTTTCATTTTTTTATCTAACTTTTTAATGGACTTAAGTTGTAAAAATGCATAAACACTTAAAGCTCTAAGCTCATCTGCTGTACTGATATTCATCTTTTTAGCTGTAGCTAACATACTATCTAGCTCTGGTGCATACTTATCAACAAATAGTTTTCTTAATTTATCTCTTAGTTCAGTTATATTTACATCTTCATTCATTGTTCTTAATTTAAGCATCAAGTTTGTTGTTTCTGAATCCACTAATAATTCATTAAAAACCACTAATCTACCTAGAATTTTATCTTTTGCATCATCTATCTTTTTTAGTGTATTATTAAAATCATCAAAATGATCCATATCGTATCTCACTAAACTACAAAACTCATTATCAACCCAGTATTTTGCTTTTTCACGAGATTCATTTAACTTTTTAAACTCTATATCATTTAAAGATTCTTGTACACTTTTTAGATGATCAGAAAAATCTGTACCCTTAGTTATTCCAGCTAATATATCTATTTGTGAGTTATAATCATAATTTTTAACTGTATCTGCATAATCAAGCATAGTACCAATAGGTTTGTATTCACTTTGACGATTCATAATATTGTCCCAAGAACAATTAACATCAGATGAACCCAATGCGTACTTATAAAAATCATTTCTAATTTTATAAATAACTCTGCTATCTGCAGTAAGATCTTTCATCCCTCTCAACTTGTCTATACTTTTTTGAGTGTAGATAACTAGTTTGTCATAAAGTTCTACTCTTTTAAGCATCTCCCTACTTCTATCTGCTGAACTTGCTATCTCTTCATCTAAAATATTCATCATCTTTACATAAATTTCATCTTTAAACTTTTGTATGAATATTGGTGATGTATTGTAAATATAAACCATTGCATCTGCCGCAATTTCATAAGGATCTTTCTCATCTAAAAGCTCTAAACTTTTTAAACTTATAAACAGTGGAACGGCTAAACCAACGCTAAAACTGTCATCTACATATTTATTAAACTTTTTAAAATTTGGGAAAATCTTTCCTAAAGAGTTTTCTAAAACTTTTTCACCAACACCAGGGATTTTTGCAAGTTTTTTATCTATATTTTTTAAGCTTTTTGGATCATTTGGATCTATATGTAAATCAAGTTCTAAAATTGGGTCTATACTAGCGCTTGCACCAAAACTAACCTTAGTATCTTTAGGTGTGATTTTGTCAATATTTGCATTCACTTTTAAAACATATAAATCTTTTTTATAAACTCTACCTGTAAACTCAGGTGTTACATCTTTTGAGTTGTTGTAGTAAGCAGGCAAACTAAAGTCTATAACATTAAAGATATCTTTTATAATTTTTTGAGAATAATTCTTTTTAATATCACTTGCAAGCTCCTCATTTGTGTTTAAACGGGTACGATTAACATCATCATAAAGTTCATCTTTTGATGCAACAACAGTAAAATCTCTTGAAAAAGGTGTTTTGTTTGTTGCTCTTAAACTTATATCTTGTCCGCCCCAAAATGGCAAACCTAAAATTGCATCAGATTCTATCCATCCTAGAGGATCTCCACCATTTTTTTCATAATTAAAATCTAAAGTTTTTAAAGCTATATCGTAACCATCATTGTCTAACTCACCATCTTTACTTTTGTTTCCATCTAGTTGATTATCTGTATTAGCATTAACTAGAGTATCTCTAGGTGTACCATCAACTTGCCAAAAAGTACCAATTTGTATGCTATCTTTAAAAGCCATAAGTTTAAGAAGATGCCCTAGGTACAACTCTCTTTCATCACTACAAATATCGCTTTGAGCATTTTTAAACTCCATATCTGTTAAAACAGATCTAATTTTCCAAGTATCTAAAATTATGTTTTCTTGATCAGTATTTATCTGTGCTTGGTTTAGGTTTCCAGCACAATCAAGAGCTAAACTTTTAAAAGCAACATCAAAATCGCCAAGACCACCAACATGTAATGAACCATTGATTTTAGAGTAAGTATCTATAGTGTTAGATACTTGTCTAAATGAGAAGTTATCTAAGTTAAGGTCGTAACCATAAATCTTACTACTTAAGCTATCATCCATAGAGTTAAAAACACCAGTAACACCACTATATCTTAAATAATACTTTGTATCTTTAGTATTTCTAATATCTAACCTTTGGTTATCTCCAACTATAACACTCATATTTGGTGTTGTGCTTGATTGCAGTTTTGAAGCCTCTAGTGAGCCAACATTTACTCCAGAGTATAAGTACTTTCCACTTTTTGCATCTTTTGAACTACTTGGGTAGTGAACTAAAGTGTTTGTAGCTTTTTTTACACTACCGTATAGATACTCACCAACTTTTTCTGCACTATTTGTTGCTAAAACAAAACCAGGAGTATAGATACTTACACCTTTATCATTTTTTCTACTAAAAACTGCATTAGAGTCTTTTTCACCCCAAGATATATTTAATTTTTGCTCAGGATTTTCACTTATACTAGAGCCATCACTAAAAAGGGTTGTTGTGTCTGTATTTAACGATAACTGAGCATATTTTTTACCACCACTACATACATCTGAAACACAATGTTGAGCGTACTTAATCTTGTACTTTTCATTTTGCGTTGTAGTTGTTTGTACTATCTTACTGTTTTTTAGTTTTATACTAAAGCTTGGTATATCTGTTGTTAGTTTTGGAAATTGACTTGTAGCAGTAGTTGCATCAAAATTTATAAGATCATCACTATCTATACCATTTTCATCTAAGTCAAAAATATAAGTTGAGCTTAGTGGCTTTGAAAATCTTTGAGCATTATTTGTACCTATATTTGCATAAGCAAAGGCGTATATTGTGTTATCACTTTTAAGATGTAAACCTTTTGAGTCTAGTTTAGCACTACTCACACTTAGGTAAAAAGGCAAGTCTTTAGCGTGTAAATATCTATTATCTATAACATCACCCTCTAAATCAACACCACTTAAATCATCATTTAAAGAGTAGCTTTTAGCTAAAAATGCAAGCTTTCTTTCCCCTCTTGGTGAGATACTCCCATCTTGATTCATAAAATGTAAAGTGTGGTGTTTTGGTAAAGAAATAAGGTTTTTAACACTTTGTATTGTATCTTTATAAAGTTTAACCCCCTCAAAACTTACATCATAACCATTAACATCAACTTCTATATTTGTATCAAGTGAACCAAAACCATTTTGATGAGATATAAGATACTCATTTGAGTGTGAATTGTAAGTAAGTTTAACACAAACATTATCGTAATTTACACCTATATCTGAACTAAGATAAGAGGTGTGAAACATCCCATACATATCTACCAAGGCATAAAAACTACTTTGATCAAAATTGACATCACTACTTGGGCTTAAACAGCTGCTATCCATAGCTTGTATATATGTAAAAGTTGAAAGAGTTACTTTTTTATTTAACTCATTAGATACTTTTGCAAATTTTGGTAGCTCCCTTGATGATATCTCAATTAAAGCATTATCTAAAACATCAACCTTCGCTAAAAGCTTAACTTTTTTAGATTTGGACTTTGCGTATGCTATAAAGTTTTTTACTCTACTATCTAAAGCAAATGAGAACTTAACATTTTGATAAAATATACGCGAACCAACATCACCTAATGGTGCAACAAAAACTTTATCTATAAAAAGTGGTGTTTGTCCATCTGCACTAAGATATATATCTGCAAAATACTGTGTAGATTGTTGAGATTTGGAGGATAAACTGACACCAAGCTCAACATCACTAGAGTTTGATCCACTAAAAACTATATCTGAAGATTGAGAAAGTGCAGATTTTACCCCATCAACTTTTATGCTATTTAGAACTAAAGAGGTAAGTTTTGGATTTGAATTAGCTTTAATTGTTTTTTCCAATATCTCAACATCAAGAGTATCATTAGTTATGCTCAATCCAGGAGTTATTCCATTAAAATTAAGACTAAAATGTTTTGCACTATCGCTTTGAGACAATACATCTATTGTGATTTTTGCTGTGTTTTTAAGATAAGTAAAACTAAGTTCACCACTAGATGCTTTATAATCATTTCCACTTAGAGCTGTGCCATTTTTTGTAGTATAACTTAGTTTATAAAACTTAGATCTATCTATATAGTTACTTAGAGGAACTGTTATATCATAAACTATCTGTTTTAGTTTAGAGCCATCAAATATGTATTGAGCAGGAGATACACTTAACTCTAAGCGTTTTGACCATGAAGCTACAGGTGCAACATACTCCAGCTTTATTTTAAGATTTGATTCAACTTTTTTAATAGTTTCAACAGGGTCATCTGCTATCATCTCCTCCCATTCATCTTTAAAAACCTCATCAACTTTTCCATCTTTAGAAAAGTCTGAAACAAATCTTTGTATTGAACTTACTCCACCTTTTTTAAGTGAAATACCTCTAGCAGATGATGCTTTTAGCTCTTTGTCTTGTGTTATTTTTAAAAAAGTTGCAGATAAAAGTAAAAGATTTTTATTTGACTCTTTAATAGATGAAGAGAAATCAAACATATCCAAATCTTTAGCTTTTACATCTTTAGAGAGTGAAAAAACTTTTTGTAACTCATCTTTTGTTATTTTTAAAGCTTCTTTATAATCTTTTTTTAACTTTAAAAGTTCCTCTATACGACTTGCTTGTAAAGTTGTAAAAAGGTTGAGGTTTATTTTTGAGTTTGAACTAAGCTCATCTATAGCACTTAGCTCTATCTCTTGGCTAGAGTTTATATTTTTATACTCATCAAAGTAATGCCCTGATGCACTAAAGTAAGTAAGCCCACTCCAAGATATATTTAGCTTATATTCACCCTTATCATCAATCTTAGCTTTTACACTATGTTTCTCATCCAATGAAGCATCACCATTTAACTTAGTGGCAACAATAACCCCATCAGTAAAACTACCCTTTTGAACCTTACCATTAAGGTTAAATGATACGCTTTTAGATGTATTGTTTGGAGGTGTTTTGTTCTCTTTTTTATCATCACTACAAGAGCTAAAAAATAAAACTACAAAAAGCATTACAGATATTAGTTTGATCAAAGATTTTAAGTAAGAGGTGGAACTCATAATAGACCTTTTTTAAGGAAAACCCTTTATTTTATCCCTTAGAATATAATAAAAAAGTTCTATAGAAGTTCTTTTCTGAAACTTTTGTAAAAAAATGTGTGATTTAGTTAGAAGATAGGTTTTTAAAAAGTAAGTTGTTACAAAGAGTAAACCTACCTAAACCTAAAGGTTTAAATAAGTGCTTCATCCATCTCAGATGGTATCTCAATATCCATAAGTTTTAAAACTGTTGGTGCTATGTTGTTAAGTGCTCCACTTTTTACACTTGTAACACCATCAGCTTCAACAAAACACCATACTTTTCCAACTGTGTGGTTTGTTAAAACATTACCATTTTCATCTTTCATCTCTTCACAGTTACCATGATCAGATGTAATAACTAAAGAGTAGTCTTGCTCTTTAGCTTTTTTCATAATGCGTCCAAGTTGAGTATCTACAGTTTCTACTGCTATTTTTGCAGCTTCTATGTTTCCTGTGTGTCCGACCATATCGCCATTTGCAAAGTTTACAACTATAAAATCATACTCATCATCCATAGCACCTAAAACTCCATCACAAACTTCTACTGCACTCATTTGTGGTTTTTCATCGTAAGTTTTAACATCTGGGCTTGGTACTAAGATTCTAGTTTCGTTTAAAAATGGCTCATCTAAACCACCATTTAAGAAAAATGTAACATGAGCATATTTTTCTGTTTCAGCTGTGTGAAGTTGTCTTAAACCAGCGTTTGATATAACCTCAGCTAAAGTGTTTTTTGGAGTATCTTTACTGAACATTACAGGGTAAGGAAAAGATTTATCGTACTGGGTTATAGTTGCAATATTAAGATTTATATCTTTTGTTTCAAAACTATCAAAATCTTTTGAACCTAAGGCTGTTACTATCTCTCTAACTCTATCGCTTCTAAAATTAAAAGTTATAAGAGAGTCACCATCTTTCATCCCATCATAGCCATAAAAGCTACAAGGCTCAATAAACTCATCTAACTCATCTTTAGCATAAGAGTTCTCTATATAATCATCAACACTTTGATCACAAGCTGGTTTAGCATTTACTATAGCATCGTAACCTTTTTTAACTCTATCCCAACGGTTATCTCTATCCATTGTGTAAAATCTTCCACCTATTGTTGCTATTTTTATATTGTCACTTAGGTAGGGATCAAGATGATGAACATAAAGTTTTGCAGAACTTGGAGCTACATCACGACCATCAGTTATAAGATGTAACCAAACAGTTTTGCCCTCTTCCTCAGCTATATGAGCTAAGGCAATCATGTGATCTATGTGTGAGTGAACTCCACCATCACTTAAAAGACCCATAAGGTGTAAAGTTTTACTTTTACTCAAAGTGGCTTTTAAAACTTCATTATCTTTTAAAGTGTCCTCTTTAATAGCTAAAGAGATTTTTACTAAATCTTGGTAAAGTACTCTTCCACTTCCTATGCTCATGTGACCAACCTCAGAGTTACCCATTTGAGCATCTGGTAAACCAACACTTAAACCAGAAGTATCAATTAAAGAGTTTGGAGTTTTTTCAAAAAGTGCATCATAAGTTGGTTTTGTAGCCATAGAAAAAGCGTTATACTCTTCTCTTGCACAATACCCAATACCATCTGTAATTACCAATATAGCTTTTTTAGACAAGTTTTCTACCTACTTTTAATAAAATTTAGGTGGAATTATATTAAAATACTGCAAAATGAAATATTAATTATTAAGGTTAGCATATTGCTCTATTATTTTTACGAGGTATTTGACCTCAATCTTTTCCAATATATCACTGTTAGAGCGGGCTTTTCCTTCTTTATATCTTTAACTTTAACAATGTTGTTAATGCCTAAGTTTATTAGATGGGCTCAAAGAAGTTCAAGTGTTCAGCCTATAAACGAGTGGGTTCCAGCACATAAAGAGAAAGCAAAGACTCCAACAATGGGTGGTATTGTTTTTATAGTTTCAAGTATTGTTGCTTCCCTTTTAACCATAAAGTTTGAATCTATGTACGCACTTGGTGCAATTTTAACACTTGTATTATTTGCAATCATAGGATTTATTGATGATTATGCGAAGGTTCGTAAAAATGAAAACCTTGCTGGGTTATCCCCAAGAGCTAAGCTTATATTTCAAATCGTTTTTTCATCTATAATCATAGGCTTTTTGATTTTTGTAGCTGGTTTTAATACTGAGTTTTATTTACCATTTTTAAAAAATCCAGTTTTCGATATGGGATGGAGTGCGTTTATATTTTGGATATTTGTAATTATCGCAACTTCTAATGCTGTAAACCTAACTGATGGACTTGATGGTTTAGCAACAGTTCCCTCAATGTTTTCAATTATGACCCTTAGTGTTATTATATATGTTATTGGTAATTCGGTTGCTAGTAGCTACCTACTCTTGCCAAATTTACCAATTGGTGAGGTTGCTGTTGTTTCTAGTGCTGTTGTAGGTGCCTTAGCAGCCTTTCTATGGTTTAATGCACATCCTGCTGAAGTTTTTATGGGAGATAGTGGCTCACTAACTCTAGGAGCGTTTATAGCATACTTAGCGATTATCGCAAAAAGTGAGGTATTACTTGTTTTAATTGGTAGCATCTTTGTAATAGAAACAGTTTCAGTCATACTTCAAGTTGGATCTTTCAAACTTAGAAAAAAAAGAGTTTTTCTTATGGCACCCATACACCACCACTTTGAAATGAAAAACTGGGCAGAAAATAAAATAATTGTAAGATTTTGGATAATCTCTTTTTTATCAAACATAATTGCACTTATATCTCTAAAAATCAGATAGTAAAAAGAATTACAACATTTCTTTTTACTTTAAGCTTTATGTAAGGAACTAGTGTATATAATTCCACCCTCTTAAGAAATTAAGAAGGCCTGTTAGCTCAGTCGGTAGAGCAAGTGACTGAAAATCACTGTGTCCTTGGTTCGATTCCGAGACAGGCCACCACTTATTAAAAAACTTTCAAGAAAACAATCCACACAAAAAATTCTTAAAAACTTTTATAAAAACTTTACTAGATTTACAAATACGTCTTTGTAAAACTGACTTTTGATTAACTAATGTAGGTTAACTCATTTTTTATGTAAAACTTTTGGCACCTTTCCAAGGTGTCATTTCTATCTAAAACTATACTATCACTTAAATTTACACAAACTTGTAATTACAAGTTCTCTATTTGTTTATAATCTGAATATAATAAATATAATATTGTTCCAAATATGCCTATCAATGCAATTATTACTGGAATGCTCATAATTAATCCTTTGTAGTCTCTAATTCTTTAATGAGTTTATTTCTTTTATCTTCTTCTTTTTTAATCATAATACCTATTAATACAAAAATCATTGTACCCAGTATTAAAAGAGTATTTGTTAATATATTTTCAGCAATACTCTTTTGAGACACACCAAATACTACACCTATAATGCTAGACATTAGCAAAATTAAAATATAACGTAAATGTCTAACTTTATCAGCAACTTGATCTATACTCTTTTGTAGTGCTGCTAATTTTCCCATTAATTATTATACCTTATTTTAATTTTCTATATTAAAAGTATTATTAAAAACTACTTTTTATTTTTCTTTTTACTTGCTTTTGCCATTTTCGCTTTTTTCTTAGCTAATGCCTTGTTTTTTGCAACATTTGTAGCTTTTCTAGCATTAATCTTTTGATCAGTTTGTTTCGTAAAAACACCATCTTCACCAAGACTATCATTTTTTCTTTGTGTAGCTAAATATGCCAACTTTTCAGAGTTACCTGAATCTATACTTGAAGTGTTTGCTCTACTCATATAAAGTATCCTAATTTTTTTGATATTATAACTAAATACAAACTTTTTTTATTTTTTAATAAATTAAATCATTTTATAAAATAAAAAATATTAGTATTTTTGGTTCAGTAACAAGAAACTTAAGCGACATAAATACTTGTATAAAAATAAAATCTCTAAATATGTTTATAATGTCACATACTAATCTGATTTACCTTATCGATGTAGTAAATATATGTTACAATATCACAAAGTAATATTATCACATATATTTAAATATCCATAGTGGATATTATAAAAGGAAATAAAAATGAAAAATGAAAAAATTTATCATCTCCTCCTCGCAAGTTTTCTTTTATTGTTTACTGCATCGTGTGAAAACAGTGGTGAGAGTACTACAATACAAATTGTAAACAATAGTCCTTTTTCAAATGCAGGGAAAGATTTACAAGTATCTATACACGAAAAAGTAGTATTGAATGGTAGTCTTAGCAAAGATCCTGATTCACAAGTTTTATTTTACAATTGGTCTATTATAAAAAAACCGATACAAAGTAAGGTTATTTTATCAGGTAGTAATAGTTCCAATCCAAGTTTTACTCCAGATATTGAGGGTAAGTATGTTATTGAGCTTGTTGTTAGTGATGGTAGAAAAAGAAGTTTATCAGATACTGTAGTAGTTACAGTTACCAACCCATTTGATACTATAGCACCAGTTTTTGAATCAAATACTAGCTTTAGTATTAGAGAAAATACACTTTATGTAGCAACGCTAAAAGCAACAGACAATAATTCATCAATAAAGTACTCTATATCTGATGGTGATGCTTTCAACTTTTCACTTGATAGTTTAAGTGGTGAGATTTTCTTTAAAATTGCACCTGATTATGAAACAAAAAAAGTATACTCTTTTATAGCCACAGCTAGTGATAAGGCTGGGAATAGTGCTCAACAAACGATTAAAGTTCTTATTAAAGATGTAGATGAGAGTGTAGCAGACACTGAAGCTCCAGTATTTACCTCAACAAATACAATTGAGGTTAATGAAAATCAAATCAGTGCTTTAGCTCTAAAAGCTACTGACAATCAATCTACTATATCTTATTCTATATCTGGAAAAGATTCATCATTATTTAATATAGATGGAGTTAGTGGAGTTATCACTTTTAAACTTGCTCCAGATTATGAGAAAAAAAATATTTACACTATAAAAGCAAGTGCGATAGATAGTGCTAACAATATTGCAACACAAAATATTACTATCAAAATAAAAGATATAGATGAGTCCTCAGCAGACACCACTGCTCCAAAATTTACATCAAACTCAATAGTTGATGTAAATGAAAATCAGAAATCTGCACTTACTCTTGTTGCTCATGATGAACAATCAATAGTTTTATATTCAATAAGTGAAAATGATTCTAGTCAATTTATTATTGATGGTAGTAGTGGAGTTGTAACATTTAAACTTGCACCAGACTATGAAACTAAAAAATTATATACATTTACTGCTACAGCTAAAGATTCATCTAATAACATTGTTACAGAGACTATAGTTATAAATATAGTTGATGTAGATGAAAATATTCCTGATACTACTGCACCAAAATTTAAATCAACATCAAAAATAAGTGTTAATGAAAATCAAACTGATGCGCTTACCCTTGAAGCAATAGATGATGAATCTACTATAACCTACAGCATATCTGGAACAGATGCAACAAGTTTTAATCTTCTTGGTGGTGTAGTTACTTTTAAAGTTGCACCTGACTTTGAAACTAAGAACTCTTACACTTTTACAGCTAAAGCTACTGATGCTTCAAATAATAGTACTGATCAAAACATTACTATAACTATTATTGATGTTGATGAAAGTGTTGCTGATACTGTTGCTCCAACTTT
>WFNF01000040.1 GCA_015488775.1 Helicobacteraceae bacterium | reverse complement strand
CATCATGGGAAAATATGGGACATTTTTCAAAAGATAAAAAAAATGTATTTTATTCTACATATAAGTTAAAAGGTGTAGATATAGCTAGTTTTGAACTAATACAAGACCCAAAATCAGACAATGAAAAATATAACACTTTAAAAAAATCAAGGTGGGCAAAAGATAAAAATAATTACTATAGTGGTACTAGAACTCTAACTAAGGAACAGTATGAAGAGGCGATTGCAAAAGCATTAAAACGCAATGAAAAAGATGATGAACTTAAGTAGTTTAGTCTTGAGTATAATCTAGTAAAAATAAAATAGGAAAGATAAACAATGACAAAAGAAAAAATAATCAAAAAGATAGAACGCGATTCTAAATATTATGATACATTAGATGAACAATATAAAAATGATAGAGATATTATTTTAGCAGCAATTTGGAAAGGCGGAAGTTACCATATATCAGTACCTCATGAACTTAGTTTAGATAGAGAATTTATAGCAGATATTGTTGATTGGCAGGCGCATCTTGCACTACATTATGCTGATAAAAGTTTGCAAGAAGATAAAGAATTTGTTTTAGAATTGGTAGAACTTGACTACGATGTTTTTATGTCTGCTCCTGACACTCTGAAAAAAGATAAAGAGTATGTTTTAGAAGTTTTAGAGGTAGACGGGGAAACCTTACTTTTTGTAGATGATGATTTAAAAAAAGACCAAGATGTTGTTATAAAAGCGGTGCAGAACAATGGCTACGCGTTGGATTTTGCAGATGATAGTATGAAAAAAGACAAAACAGTTGTTTTTGAAGCTATTAAACAAAAAGGAGAAGCCTTTTGTTATGCAGATATATCTTTGAAGTCTGACATGGATTTTGCATTAAAAGTTGTTCAAGAAGATATAAATGCATTGAGTAGTGTACACAGTAGTATTGCAAAAGAAGTAAAAAGTATCGTTAGTGCAAGTGAAAAGAGTATGGATATAGATACATACTTAAGCAAACTAGGAGGATATGATACTCCCTATCTTGTTTTATTGAAGTCTGATGCTGAACTTGCTTTTATGAAAAATGTCATTTTAGAAACTATAGATGCTGAGATGGATGAAGATGAATATGATTTTGTTACTGCTGTTTTAACGATTGAAGATGATTTAATCTTTGTGGCAATTGATTGTGGAGTTGAAGATATTAAGTTAATATCACAAAAGATTATTTCTAAGCTAGAAGAAGAACAGACAAAAGTTCATATAGCAGTTTTTCATCATAATTCTCTTGGTAAGCCTAGTGAAACATATAGTTTGTGTACACAGCTTCTAGCTGAAACCGTACAATCCTCACGTGAAAAATCAGCGGTCTCTTATAATGACTTTTCAGATAGCTAGAACTAGTCTGGTTATAAAAAGTATAGATAGTAATCAAGTTAACTTGTGTCTCTTCTAATTCGAGTAGAGCTTATATAAGAAGTCCAAAATAAAATTTTTCAAAGGTAAATATTGATGAGTGAAGATGAGATGATAGAATTAAAAGAGAAGTTTAGTGATGAAATGGAAGAACTTTTACAAAACAAAACTCCCTTTCAAGAGTTTAAAACGATTTTTCTTGCTAAAAAAAGTACTTTATATAAGTCCATAAACAAACAAACTTTTTTACAAAAAATAACAGGCATGGCTTCCAAAAAAGATATAAGTTTAGATGAGGAACATCTTTATATGTATATCTTGAGAGATGCTCTTGAACACTCTACAAATATTGAGCTAATAGAGTTTTTGATTGATCAGGGTGCAGATGTTAATGATACTTATAAAAACCCTTTAGTTCTCACTATAAAACTCTATACAGATGATGAAAACACATCAACTCAGGTAGACTTTTATATAAAAGCCATAGCACTACTTTTAAGTAGGGGTGCTGATCCACACTTGGATAAAAAAACGCTTTTATCAGAGTTATGTGATAAATCTAATGAACGAGAAAACAAAGTTGCAGATGATTTAAAAGTGATGCAACTGTTTATAGAGTACAAATATGATGTAAACAAAGTAAACTACCGTGGCGAGACTTTTTTACATGAGTGTGATTTTGAAGAAGACAGACACCTCATTAAATTTGCATTAGAAAATGGTGCGGATGCCAATATAAAAGATGATGATGAAAACACAGCTTTAAATGAAAACTTCACACGTTTAACTACGGATCTTTTACAGATTTTTTTAGATAATAATTGGGATGTTAACACTCAAAATAAGTCTAAACAAACCCTCTTTCATCAACTTTTAGCACGCAGAAAGAAGGATATGGAAGTTTTTAAACTCTTAATAAAAAGTGGTGCCAACTTATCTCTTCTTGATAACAAAAACAAAATGGTACTAGACCATGTTTACGCACTTAACAACAACTATTGTGACTTTGAAGCATTAGAAGAGATTTTAAAAGAAAAGGGAGCTGTTTCAACCTATAAAAAAGACAATTATTTACTAGACAAACTCTGTGTGGATGTTATTGAAGGTGATCGTGTCAGAAATATGGAAGATACTTATATAAGAGCGAAAAAACTTTTAGAAGAGGGTGCTGATGTTAATATACAAAACCCTACAGACAGTGAAAGAACTCCACTACACGCGGCTATAGAGTGGGACTCGTGGGGTTACAACTCTATAAATTTTGTTAAGTTATTTTTAGAGTATGGTGCAAAAACAGACATAGTAGATAGTTACTATGGTTTGTGTGTACTGCATGATGCTGTAAGGTTTGAACGTATAGAGATAATAGAATATTTACTAAAAAATGGTGCTGATGTTAATGTGAAATCACATAGAGGTATGACCCCTCTTGCTGGTGTCCAAGATGTAGAGATATTAAAACTTTTGCTAGATTATGGCGCAGAGGTAAAC
The DNA here is from genome assembly GCA_015488775.1 of Helicobacteraceae bacterium. Lineage (GTDB taxonomy): Bacteria > Campylobacterota > Campylobacteria > Campylobacterales > Sulfurimonadaceae > WFNF01. The sequence goes on along the minus strand of WFNF01000040.1, from coordinate 1,101 downwards.
CCATACTTTGCACAAATGACGGTAACTATTCACAGAGCAGAGGTCGCTTTACTTGAACGCATCGTTAAACAAGGTGTAGATATGAAAGAGATTTATGGTTATGATAAATTTTTACATCACATCTTAATGCCAACTTGGAATGATTATGAAGGTGAGACTTTTTGTAATGATAGCGAGCATACAAATAGGCTTAGTTTTGCTAAAGATATAGTAGAAAAAGTACAAGTGTTGCTAGATTATGGCTTAGACATGGACTTTGAAGATGAAGAGGGTAAAAGCATAGCACACTACGCTGCACAGGGTGGACACCTTGGGGTTTTACAACTTCTTAAAGCCAATAATTGTAACTTTTTTACTAAAACATCAAGAGATGAAACAACACTTTTTTTAGCTGCACAATTTGGATGTTATGAGGCTGTTAAGTTTTTACTTGAAGAGGGTATCAATCCTAATGAAGAAAATGACTGTGATGAGACAGCGTTAGATGATGGTGGGAGTGAAGCAAGAGAGGGATTTGATGAGATTGAGAAGTTACTTCAAACTTATGTTGTATAGAAAACATCTGACGCATTTTGGTGTGTAATATTAAAAATGAAGAGAGATTAGCAGTATGGACATGATAGTAGAACTTTTAAAGCGACATGACAAAAAGTATGTTAAAGAATTAGATATTTATAGTTTTAGCTCTTTACCAGAAGATAACCCTTGGACTACAGTTCATACTTTAACAAAGAGTATAAACGCATTGGTCCATTATGGCAAGGACGCTTTAATTACTATTTGATCAGAAATTAGGAACACTTTTTGAGGAAAGTATTTTAAATGATAAGGCTATGTTTTCTAGTTTAGATAAAATACTCAAAGAGCTTGCAATAGCTACTTTACAAAAACTTATGAATGAAAAATACAAACATACTGATGAGGGTTTAATAAAGCAAAAATAAAAACCTTTATCCAAGTACTTTAAAAAGATTAAAAACTTAAAAGATAGGAATGAAAAGATTTTATTAGCTTTAAAAGATGGCTATACTCAAAGAGAGATCGCAAGACATTTAGGTGTTACTAGTGCTCTTGTTTCTCATGTGAATAAGAGTTTTAAAT
>WFNF01000039.1 GCA_015488775.1 Helicobacteraceae bacterium | reverse complement strand
CTACAAGAGGATGCTCTTTAGTAGTAGCAAGCCAATCAAACAAATCTATCATTAACTCGTTAACTCTATATGGTGGAGGTGCAACATGACTTACTCCATCTTTTCCATATATTCCTACATTTCCAGAACAAAACTTTCCTGCATTTGTTAGCAGTGTATCCATCATAAGTTTATGTGAGTGTAGTAAATCACTAAGTTTTTTGTAGTTATACTCACCAAGCATCTCATAAGCTTTAATAGCCCCTCTTACCTCTTCAACTTCCTTAATCGAGCCTAAAACTCTCTTCCCATCCAATATAGCAGTAACTTTCTCCTCAGTAAAGCTATTTCCCTCAATCTGTAAAGAACCAGTAATAGAACGAACTAAGTTTTTTTTACGAAGTTTAGGTGTTATTTTTTTTGCTTCAAGATGTTTTATATCAGAAATCAACTCTGATATTTTACTTACTTGCATAAGAATTGTAGATGTGATTGTATAGGGTGGTTTATATTTCATAAAACCATTTTAACATAAGTATTTACGCTTTTTTGTTATAATTAAAAGAAAAAGATACATTTATTGAACTATTTTGAATTTGAGCATCCTTATTATCTTCTTTTATTAATTTTAATAATTTGTATATACAAGTGCCCTTTTACAATCAAAAAAATAATTTTTCCACATCTTAATCTCTTCTCCAATGCTACTCATTGGTTTAATATGCAAAGAATACTTTACTCATTAATCTTAACAATGATGATTATATCTTTAGCCTCACCAATTAGTTATGATGATCAACTTGCAAACAAAAGAAAAGGTAGAGACTTAGTTTTTGCTATTGACACTAGTGGTTCTATGGGTGAGAGTGGTTACTCTGCTGAAGATACACAAAAAGCAAAATTTGACATTTTACTCTCACTGATAAAAAAGTTTGTCACAAAAAGATTTGATGACAATGTAGGTGTAGTTATTTTTGGCTCTTATGCCTTTAGCCCAGTGCCTATTACTTATGATATGCACTCTTTAAACTATATGCTTGATTTTTTAGAAGTTGGTATGGCTGGAGATTCTACTGCTATTGGGGATGGTCTTGCACGCTCATTAGAGATGTTAGAGCGGGCAAAAGCAAAAAATAAAATTATAATTCTTATTACTGATGGGTATCAAAATAGTGGTAGCACAAAAATTGCAGATGCTGTAGATATTGCAAAAAAACTTCATATTAAGATTTATACAATAGGTTTAGGAAAAAAAAGTGATTATGATGCAAAGCTTTTAGAAAAAATAGCAAAAGATACTAATGGTGCCTCTTTTGATGCAAAAGACACAACAAGCTTATTAGATGTATATAAAGAGTTAAACTCACTTGAACCAAGTAGTATTCGTTCACAAAACTACCTCAACAAACATATGCTATACCCCTACCCTTTAGCAATTAGTATTTTGCTACTTTTATATCTTCTAGGAAAAAGGAGAAGCTAAATGACACTACTAAATTCATGGATTTTATTTGGACTTATCCCAATTTACTACATTTATAAAAAGCAAACTCTGCCAAATAAACAGATAAAACTTCTATTTCTAAGTCTATTTTTCATGTTTTTAGCCTTTGCAAGACCTGCCTATGAAAATGCTTATGTAAAAGAAAACTTCAACTCTCATGACTACATAATAGCACTTGATGCCTCTTATTCAATGCAAGCAGATGATATACAGCCAACAAGATATATACTCTCTAAAGAAGCAATAAAAAAACTTATACAAGAACATCCTAAAGATAGATTCACCCTATTTGCATTCACCTCTTCTACCCTACTTATCTCTCCACCAACAAATGACTATGAGATTAGTATGATGGCATTAGATGCACTTAATCCAAAATATATACTTACAAAAAGTACAAATTTAAAAAATCTTTTTACAACAGTTGGCAAACTTCCAATAAAACAAAAAAATTTAATTATATTTAGTGATGGTGGTGATGAACATAATATACAAGAACTCACAAACATTCTTAAAAAGGGTAATATTACCCCCTATATAGTTGCTACAGCTACAACTCGTGGAGCAGCACTTAAAAAAGATGGTAGATATATTAAAAATATAAAAGATGCTATTGTCATCTCAAAAATAAATCCAATGCTGATAGATTTGGCTAATGCAAGCAAAGGAAAATATTATCAACTTAAAACTCTTGATGATATAAATACATTGTCAAATGATTTACAAACAGAGCAGTCCAAAAAAAAGACTATAGAAGTAAAAACATATAAGGAACTTTTCTTTATCCCTTTACTTTTGGCAATCATACTTTTTTTCTTAGGAGTAACAAAAATTTCACAAAAATTTTTTATATTTATTCCACTATTGTTATTTTTACCACTTCCTAGTAAAGCAGGTATTTTAGACTTTTATCATATCTCTAAAGCACAAAAAGCGTACAACGAAAAAAACTATAAAGAGTCTGCTATTGCATTTACAAAAGTAACTCCTTCCGTAAAGAGCTATTACAATATTGCCACTTCTTACTATAAAGCTGGTGCTTATAAAGAAGCAGCAAAATATTATATGCAAATCAGGACACAAGATAGACTACTTAAACATAAAATCTATTATAATCTTGCAAATATAGCAGTAAAACTAAAAAAATATAACAAGGCCAAAGAGTACTATGTCTATGCACTTGCCCTACATCAAGATGCAGATGCTCTGTATAATCTTAACCTTTTAAGAAAAATGAATTTAAAAACTAAAAAAGATGTAAGTAAAATGCTACCACAAAATCAAAGTAATACTAAAAATAATAAACAGCAAAAAAGTTCCAAAAATAAAAAGAATAAAAGTGGAGGTAAAAGTAAAAGTAAAAACTCTTCAAGCAATTCTTCTGATAGTGGTAGTGGTACATCAAGTAAGAAAAAATCTAAACAAAAGATACAAAAACTTAAAACATCGAAAAAACGTAAAGGAAATTATAGGTTTACATATAAAGCTTATGAAAAAATAAACAAAGGATATACAGATGAAAAAGAGCCTTGGTAGATTTATATTAATATTTTTACTCCTTACGAGTTATGCTGGAGCAAAAGAGCTTGTACAATACAAACTCACTGCCAACAAGACAAGTGCCTACACAAAAGAGGCACTTGTCATCACATTTACAACAATACAAAAAGATCACACTGACAATATGATGTTTTCTCTTCAAGCAAAACAAAGCAATGATTACAAAATAATTTTACTCAACAAAGAGGTAGATGATAAAAAAAGACATAATTCTAGTGCTAAATTTACTTATCTTCTATTTGGACTTAATGCGAAAGATATATCTGTAGATTTTAATTTTATAGTACGCACAGCTAGCGATAAGGCAGTTGCACATAGTGTTGTAGATGATCACGACGATAGTATAGCTACACAAACACACGATACAGCTATAAAAGTAAAGCCACTCAAGTTGAACATAATGAAACTAAAACATGATGTAGATTTAGTTGGAGACTTTACGCTAAACACAAATATTACACAAAAAAATATAAATCAATATGAATCTGTAAATATCATCTATACATTGCAAGGAGAAGGTTATGAAGAGCAAAGTTTTAAACCTATCAGCACTATCAAAGATGTTACTATATTTTCAGAAATAAATGATCTTTATAACAAAAATACAAAAAAAGGCTATGCTATTAAACGTGAGTATATCTATGCCTTAAGTGCAAAAAATAGCTTTATAATACCTGCACTAAAACTAGAAGCATACTCACCAACTAAAAAGACATTTTATACCTTAACAAGTCCAGAGCAGGATATAAAAGTAGAAGCTATTGAGACATCAAAACTTTTGGACAATGATGAGTATCCAAAAGAAACTCCATTCATAAATACAGAAGTATTTAAAAAATACTTTATCTATATCATTATATTTTTTAGTGGTTACCTCACAGCAAAAATAAAATCTCCTACTTTTAGAAAAAAAGAGTATTCAAAAGAGTACAAAACTATAAAAGAGGCAGAGACTCCAACAGGACTAATATTTACGCTTATTAATTTAAATAAAGGCAATATATTTACACACGAAGTGCAACTCTTAGAAGAGATACTCTATAAAAATGTAGAGCATAATTTTCATACTATTAAAAAAAATCTACTTAAAAAGGTGAAATAATGAAACTTACTTTCTTAACAATACTACTTATACTACACACACTAAATCTCTTTGCAAAAGAAGATAATAGCTACGAGAAAGGAAAAACAATATACTATGCTAATGGATGCGCAAATTGCCATGGTACAAATGCCGAAGGAAGTAACTATTATCCTAGTCTTGCAAATAAAGAACAAAAGTACCTTACAAATAAGATTAATAACTTTAAAAAAGGTATAGCAACAACACAAAAACAAGAGATAATGTTTACATTTGTAAATGCCCTTTCAAAAGATGATATTCAAAATCTAACAAAGTTTTTGACTCATTTTACAAAAGAGGATTCAGATAAATATGATGTAGAGGAGGATTTATTGGGGGTAGACTATTAAAAGTCTTCCCTAATGCTCAGTAAAAAACTCATTATAAACCTTTTCAAAATAGCGTTTGGCATTTTCTACCTTCTCTATCTTAACATCAAAAATCTCTTTTGTAGCAGGGTATTTTTGTGAATATTCCTTATAAATTTCACTTTTAAAATCCATATTTTCACTAAAACATTCAATCACAGATTTAAAATCATCAGGAGTTGCAACCCACTGCATAAACTTTTGAAACATTCTCTCACGAACATCAATAGCAAAAGACTCGTCAAGTTGCTCAGCCATTCTTTTTAAATCCCATCTTGAGAAGTAAATACCACTCTTTTGAGGAGGCATAATTTCTGAATAAATAGCCTTAAGATAATCAGGATAATCTTCAGGTGCATCCGTATCACAACTATCATCAGAACAAATCTGTTGTTGCATCTGTTCAAACTCACCTCTGAGTTCATTTAAATCTTTCATATTCATAATAATTTTCCTTTATTTTATAAACTGTTTGTATATCTCTTCTACTAAAGCTTCACCAACCAAAGCGCCATTCTTTTCTAAGTAAGTACCAAGAAGCCGCTCACCATCACGTACAACGAAATCACATTTATTATAAACCTGCACAAATTCATCTGTTTCATCTAAAAGTTCTACTGCTCTCTCTTGGTACTCTAATGCAATATACGCTCCATTAACATGAGACTTTTTCATATTTGAAAGTGTAAAGTAAAAATCATCCTCTCTAATATTCATTGGAATCATCATAGCATCACTATTTTTACTTTTAATAAGTTTGTTAAACATAACAAACAAACGATTAGAACTTGCATACTCTGCTATTAGTCCATAAAGTTTTGTCTCATTTTTTATCTCATTATTAGAATTCATTGTATCAATATCTTGCATATCCTCATCCATTATTTAATCCCCCATAGTTCTCTAGTATCATCCTCTTCAATAATACATCTTCGACATAAAATCTCACCACCATGATAGTCAAAAAAGTTACCACACTCTTCACAACGTTTAATATTAAAACGTACAAGTGTTTCAATCTTTGGATCAAAAAAGCTTGAGAGCGAAAAAGTATTTCTTAGTGTCAGAGCATCAGGCTCACAAACATCATGACAGCTATGACACTGCACACACGAAAGTGGATTAAAATTAATAACTGAAGCTCTTCCATCAGAAGAAAGTGCTCCTGTAGGACAAATTCTGTAACACATTTGGCAGTTTGTACATGTTGATTCATCTAAATCTTTTTGCGATATAAAACTAATATCTGCAATGTCAATAGTATGAAACTTTGTAGGAACCACAGCTCTTTTCATAGCCATTAAAAGTAAACTTCGTTTATCTGGAATACTTTTTTGTTTTATTTTAGCAATATCAGCACTTGTAACATTATGAACTTTAGTAGTAGTATTACCAGCTTCCACTTTATTTTCAAAGCGTTGCTTAATACTAACAGCTTTTTTTAATCCCGTTTTAGAAAGAAGTTCTCGCCTTGTAAGTGCATCAACTTCTTTAATCTCTTCTTCAATATCTAAATTTTCAAGAGATATAGATTTAGTTTGCTCCATAGCTTCTAAAACAAAATTCACCTCTTCAATTCTATCTTCAATTATTTGCAGATTTTTTTCAGCAATTGGACACTCATTACAAGTTCCAATGTCTGCTTTTAAGCTCTTTGGAGAGATTAGAGCTAAGCTTAATAGTTCTTCAACACTAAGTGCTGCAATACAAGGAAGATCACTTTTACAAGTAATAAGATCTAAATCATTCTCTAAAAAATCAAATACATAATTTAATGACTTAAATTCATCTAGTTCATATGCTGATGTAGGACATACAGCATTACACCCGCCACATCCGATACACTCACTAGGTGTAAAAGAGATAAGCCCATTAGTAATGTTGATTGTCTCAACCGGACAAGACTGAACACATTTATCACAAATAGCAAATTTATTTGATGTATGGACACATTTTGAAACATCTAAAGTCAATAAACTCATACTATGTATTTATACTCTTTATCTTTTAAATCACTTAAATATTGAAAGTCACTCATTATAAACTCTAAAACAAAATCAGCTAAATCAAAATAAAAAGCAGTTCCTGACTCATTTTTAACATTTATTAAATACATAGGCATCCACTCTACAATATGATCTCTCATAAATCCATACTGTAATTGGGCAAGTTGTTTTGCCATCTCTAAATCTCCATCTTCAAGAGCTTTTAGTTCTGCTTTACATAACTCATACATAAACTCTAACTCTATTCCTATGTGATCTGCTGCCATAACACGTGCTTTATCAAGTTCAACTCTAAACTCAAAAGCATTAAATATAGCTTGTACAGGATTATCTCCACCTGTCTCCATCATCTGGTCTTCTCTTGTATAAAATGATTCATACGGAATAAGGTGTAGTAAAAAAAGGTTAGTAAAATCAACATTGAGGTACTGTTCAATCAAGTGTTTTCTATCATATTCATCTCTTTTTTTCCATTTAGCATAGCTTGGAAAAAATGAAAGCATATTTTCATCTTCTTCTATTGATTTTAATAGCCCTTCATCAACTTCAGACATTGTTAGTCTTGAAAGGAGTGCATATATATTTATACGAGCAATCTGCTCTTGTTTTAATTCATCATTCATTTGATAAAGTACCTTTATGGGAAGTTTTCTAATTGGGGAATTATATTAAAGCGCCACTTGAAGTGGGCTTTAATTTAAAAGTTAAACGTCTTTAATCTCAACTTTGTAAGCTTTTTGACTAGGTTTCACTGGACGCTTAATGTGATATGGACGACGCCATTGATCACCTACTGTAAGTGGACGAGCTAGTGCTTGCCATGCTTTATAAACCTTAAAATTATTTTCATAATTTACATGAATATCACCAATTTTATCATTCGCTCCAGCTTTAGAGATAATAACTTTTTGGTGCCAACCATGATTACCAGCAACTGGGTCTGGATGAACTGGAGCTACAGCATTTTGCCATGCGCCAGAGAGTCCATTCCACCAAATATCATCTAAGTCTCTGTTGTACTCTTTAAACTGCCATGCTTTATGAGGTTTAATTCCCTCAGTAGTTGTCATAGTTCCAACTTTACCATCATTTGTCATAGATACTTTAGGAGAACCTAAACTCATGATACCTAAGCTGTGTTCAAATCCAGGGATATCAACAGAATTTTGAAGTTTCCAACGACCAGCGTGATGTGAACATGCAAGAACACCTGGACGAGTTGCTTCAGTTGGCACAGCCATGGCAATAAAGTAACCACTTTTAATACCTGAAAGTGTATCTTCAATTTGAACCTTAATAGCATCACCACGTTTAATACCAAGTTTCTCAGCATCTTTTGTATAAATCCAAACAGGGTTATGGTTTTGAGATATCTCCATAAGATGTTTAGAATTCACAGAACGTGTGTGAATGTTATATGGTAAACGATAAATAGTATTTAGTGCAAATTCATTATCTGCTTTCATATATTTATGGTGTACTTGTGTTACAAGTTCTACCATTTTATCATTTTCAGCATCATTTCTTGGATATATAGGTACTGCATATTCTGGCCATTTCCATTCAGTTAACCACTCAGAGAAGAACTCAAGTTTTTTACTTAATGTATGAAAACCTTCATGCAATTTACCATCAACATCAATACCAATAGATTTCTCTAACTCACCATCCTTAACCCATAATGCACCAAATTCATCCTTGCGAACTTCATCTTTATGATGTTTATGACCGTGAGCAATATAATGTGTACCATCAAATTCAAGCTCTTCTTCTTGAGGTTTGTACACATTAGTTTTCTCAGTCCATGCACCATGATCTCTAATATAAGAGTATACAGGATACTCCTCATTTTTATATCTAGAATCACTTGTTGCAGCAGCTTTAAGTCTTGGTAAAAGACTTAACGCAGCATCAAAATACTCAGGAACACTAACACAACGAGATGGATCTTTTTTACTTGCCCAGTAATCTCTAATACCTAATTTACCATCTTTATCTACATGGTGGAATATAAGGTTTGGCCAGAATTCTGACTCTTCCCATACTTCACCAAGACCATATTTCATATGTGCTTCTAGTGTTGCACGAGTTGGATCTTTTGCTTTCCAACCAGATTTTTCAGCTGCAACACGAAGAACAGCTTGACGGAACTCAATTCTTTGTTCAGGTTTAGATGGAGTTGATTGTTGATCATTTCTTTCACCAGCAAGTCCAACAGGAAGTACATAGTCGCAGTACCAGTTAGTCTCAGACCAAGTTGGAGATAGGTTAAATGTTAATTCAAATTTATCTTCACGCTTAAGTGCTTCCATCCATCTGAAACCATCTGGATTAATCCAAAGTGGATTGTGCATTCTTGGAACATATACAGCAATAGATTTAGGAATTTTAAGACCTTTTTCTGTCCATTTATTGTGCCATTCATCATCCATCATCATTTGTGGCATCATGAAGCCCATTTCATATGTTGATATTGGATACTCAGGTGGCCAAGCAATCTCATTCCATGCATCAGTTTTACTAGGGTGTTTTCCAGCTACAGTGGCCTTGTCACCTTTACCAGCTACAGAAATTTCGTGCCAGTGGTGCATACCTACTCCACCAATATCTCCTCGCATAGCTCCAACTAGAGCAAGAGGTAAGAAACCTGCACGAGTATTCATCCAACCACCACGGTGACCGATTGCTCCTGCACGCCATAGATATGAAGCTATTTTAGCACCAGCTGGAACAAAAAGTTCCCAAAGCTCATCAAGTTTATACTCCATACCCTCAAGTTTACACTCTTTAACTACAAATTCCTTTGTATAAGGAGAATAAAGCTCTTTTGCTAACTCAATAAATGACTCATAAGAATCATCTTTTGGCATTTTAGAGATATAACCATAACCAATCATCTTTTTAAGATAATCTTTATTTGCCATTAATCTGTCCCAGTTTAGCCACTCTTTTACATATTTATGATCTACTATAGCTGAACCATCTTTTTTATTTTCATTTAAAATACGATTTGCTAGGTATAAATAAAGAGCTGCTTCAGTTCCTGGCCAAGCTGGAATCCAAAGATCTGCTATACCAGCAGAGTTTGACATACGAGGGTCAATAACAACCATTTTAGAACCACGTTTTCTTGCTTCAGCAATTAAACCTGCTGATTGTTGAAAGTAGTGACCTGCATCAGCTGCATGCGATGATTGTAAAAATATTAGATTAGCATTAGCCCAATCTGGTGAGTTTCTATCATCATTTGCCCATTGAATAGTACCTTCACGAGCACCTGCAGAACAGATATTTGTGTGAGAGTTGTATCCATCAATTCCAAGAGATTGTGGCACACGAGGACCAAAGCCATTCTCATTTGGACGACCAACATGGTACATGATTTGTTTTTTAGAAACTTCATCACCTTTTGCAAGTGTATCGTGCATTTTTTTACCGATAACTTCCATTGCATCATCCCATGTAACACGAACCCATTTACCCTCACCACGTTTAGAACCTGGAGCTCTTTTTATTGGGAAAGGTATACGATCTGGATCGTACATTTGAGATGTTACAGCATAACCTTTTGCACAGTTACGACCGCGAGAACCTGTATGAAGTGGATTACCCATATACTTACGTACAGTTAGGATTCCCTTTTCAAATTCGTTTTTGTTTACCCACGCTGTAAGACCACAACCAGCTTCACAGTTTGAACAAACTGTTGGAACAATTGTATAGTCATTTACTTGAATACCATCTGGATTTGATTCACTTCTTACACCATGGCGATTAATACCACCACGCTTCCAGTCTGTACCATCTAACTCTTTAAAACTATCCCACTCTTTTATATCAGGATAAAAAGAGATAGTATCAGGTGTGTTCGTAAACTTTGAATCACTTACTGATTCTGCTACAGAATCTGTAGCAAAAACTCCATTAGCAATCGCTGCACCAGCAACAGTAAATGCAGCACCTTTTAAAAATGTTCTTCTACTTTGTAAATACATTTATATCCCTTCCCTAACTAAGTGGTAATAATTGTGGTATAACTAACCATACATGTTTAACTATCCATAATCCAGCTATTGCAAGTATTGCTGCAAGACTTAATAATGAAGCGTTTTTGTTTGATCTGTATAGTCCGATTAAAACCATAGGTATAATGTAAGCTAACCATTGTCCTACCCAGAACATAGTTGCATATTCACCATCACCTTTTACATATGCTAATATAGCACCAACTTCTTCAGCTTTCATTGCACCAAAGATATATTCTGACATATAAACTGTAAATGCCATTAATGCACTAAGACCTAAGATTGAAGCAAAAAAGTTTTTACTCTCATCACTTAACTTAGAACCACCAATCAAGATTATTGCAGCAGAACCAGAAAGAGTTGCAGCTAAAATCATTTGAACAGCTTCAGTTGGCATTTGCCATAATTCTCTTGCAGTTGACTCAGCCATAATTCCCGCAGTATATAGTGTAACAGGAATAGCAAGAAGAGTAACCCAGAACAGCGTTTTATCAAAGAAACCATTAGCATCTTTAGTAATTAAACATTTCTCTTTTCTTAACATTACAGCTATCATAACAAATTCTAAACCAACAAAAACCAATGCCATCCATGCACCAACAGTAATTGCAGATGTCCAATGAGGATAGAAGAAGATATGCCACATTCTAAGTGGTTGATGTAAATCTGCCAATGTAAATAATAAGAAAACATTCATCATAACAAAAGAGATTATAATAACAGGTGTTCTAAGACCATTCATCTCACTAGAATTTTTTCTTAATAGTAAAAATAGCATAAATATAAGACCAGTACCTATACTTTTTGCCCACATATTCATCGTAACAAACCAACCCCAAAAGATATCTGGTAAAGGTATGTCTAGTGTAACTACTGCATTAGTTGCAGCTATTGTTTCATGTATCATTAGTGATGCCCTCCTAATGGAAGATGTGTAATTTTATTGAATAAACTGTATCCCTCTTCTCTTTTAGAAGCTAAAGGATTAAGGTTAACACTACCAGCACCAACATAGAAATGATGAGGCTCAGTACCTTTTTCAGGTTTACGCACCTGAACATCTGACTCATGTTGTTGAATATATCTTGATATATTAGAAGTTTTATCATCTAAGTCACCAAAGATATTAGCTTCAACAGGACATGCTACAACACAAGCAGGCATCATAGATGACGCAATACGGTGTGCACAGTATGTACACTTATCTGCTGTTTGAGTTTCAGGATCTATATAAATAGCTCCATAAGGACAAGCCATAACACAACTTGCACAACCAATACATCTATCTTTATCGATATTAACGATACCATTTTCAATGTAGTGTAGTGCACTAACTGGACAAATACGTTCACATGGTGCGTGTTCACAGTGATTACAACGTAGTGGTGTAAACGTACGTTTTGTCTCCGGGAAAGTACCTATATCTACATATTTAACACGAAGTCTCCATGTAGATAGAGGAACTTCATTCTCTACCTTACATGCGATTTCACAGCCCTTACAACCCATACAAAGATGAAGGTCAACTAAGAAACCTAATTGCATCAAATCTCCTTGATTTATTATTTTTACAGATTATAACTTATATAAGTTACCATAAATTACTTTAACCTATGGCCTTCTGCTAAGGCGATAATAGCTAAAAATTTATAAGTTGTCACTAAAAAATGTTGTTAATCTTGATATTTATAAAATAGAGTGTGTAATTTTGGAAAGTTTAAGTTTTATTAGTAATTATTATCATATAGAGTAATCTCTATATAATAGTGGAGTTGAAGCTTAAGAAAGAGGATTAATCCTCATCCTCATCATCTAGTTCTTTAAGTTCATCTATAGCATCTAAACCATCACTATATTTTTCAACATGTGCGCCATGCTCATAGACTAAAGACCCACCCATTTTACCTTGATAAAATGTTGTAGCAACTACACCAAGTAATAATACTAAAGCTAACATCTCCAATTTAAAATTATTTATCTTGCAACCAATTAGTTTGATTATGGCAGTCACACCTAAAGCAATTGCTAAGTATAAACCAAGTGTCTTATGAGAAATAAGTATCTTAGTGGCATCACTTGTCAATAAAGGATACACTTCCTTACCTTCAAGACCACCACTGTACCACGCTGCGACCATAGATAAAGCTGAAAACACTAAAACTCTTGTAGAGATTTTAGACATAATCTCACTTGGTTTCAGAGCATACAAAACTATAAAAACTAAACTTACTATTGGTAAAACTACTGCAAAATGTACCATTATTGGATGTATCATATTAATCCTCTCCTTAAGTGTAATAATTAATATATTATCACGTTTATTGTATAGAATTGTAGTTAAATTCCCTTAAAGAATATTTATACTAGACACTTAAATTATTTATGTACTAAAAGTTTTTGAAATTCATCTTTAGGCATAGGTTTATGATAACCATAACCCTGAGCTTGATTACAATTATGCTCAATTAAGAACTCTTTTTGAACTTGAGTTTCTACACCCTCAGCTACTACATTGTAACCTAAGGCTTGTGTCATAGCAATTATAGATTTTACTAAAATTTGATTATGATCAGTATCTAAATTTAGTATAAAATCTCTATCTATTTTTATAGTATCAATCTCTAAACTCATTAAGTATTGTAAAGATGAGTATCCTGTTCCAAAATCATCTATACTTAAAGTTACACCAATTTTCTTTAATGCTTGTATATGTTCAAGTGTTTTTTTATCATTTAGCTTTACAATTTGATCTTCTGTAATTTCAATACCAAAATTTTCAGGTTTTACCTTGTACTTTTCAAGACCTCTTAAAATATAATTAACCATAGTAACATTTTGCAATTGGTTTGATGGTAGGTTAACATATATTTTAATATCCTTGTACTGACTATCTTGCCAAATACTCAAAGTTTTCAAAGTATCATCAATAACAAACCTACTTATATCATCCATAAGGTGTGCTTGAAAAGCTATTGGTATAAATATATCTGGTGGTATAAATTGACCACTATTTGAATCTTTCCATCTAATTAAAGCTTCACAACTCTCTAACTTTCCTGTTTTAATTGAGACTTGAGGTTGATAGTATAATTGTAAAAGGTTATTTTTTATAGCTTCACGTAAAAGTTGTTCAACCTTAACTTTTTTAGTTACCTCTTTAGTCATTGAATCTGTAAAAAAGTTTACGACATTTTTACCATTATCTTTAGCACTATACATAGCACTATCTGCTTGTTGTAACAACTTTTTATATGAATCAACTTGTGTATCTAAAAATGTTATACCAATGCTCATAGTGATGTAAAATTCAGAGTTTCCTAGCAAAAATGTTTCCCGCATAAGCTTCACTAACTTTTTAGATTTAAGAGCAATATCATTTTTATCTTTATAAGTTAACATCATAATAAATTCATCACCACCAAAGCGAGCAACAATCTCATTTTTGTCTATAAAGGAGTTTAGTCTTTTAGAAACTTCAACCAAAAGCATATCACCAACACTATGGCCATAAGAATCATTAATATTTTTAAAGTTATCTATATCCATAAAAAACATAGCAAATTTAGGTCTATCTTTTAAGTCAAAAATCTTTTTAATATATTTCTCTAAATTAAATCTATTTGGTAATTGAGTTAAATTGTCAAAATTAGCTGCTTGAATTAATTTTCTTTTTGATTTTCTCTCAGATGTTACATCTATATCTATGTTAAATATTTCAGGATATGAGCTTAATCTATTTAATAAAACATGAGATGAGTTTACCTCCAAAGTATTACCATCTTTTGATTTGATTATTTGATCATTTGATTCTAAAGTAATGTTACTTGATATCCAAGCCTTTATCCCTTTACTAAAACTATTTAATTTTGTATCTTTATATAAAATTTCATCAATTCGTTTACCAAGAACTTCCTCTTTTGAATAACCATAGAGAGTTTCACACTGTTTATTCCAATACAATATCTCTAATGCGGCATTACACCCATTTATAGCAACATTTGGGATAAGTTCTAAAAGCTCTCTAAACCTTTTTTCGTTCTCTTTTAAGTAGTCTTCTGCTTGCTTTTGTAAGGTAACATCTATATATACACCAACTACCCCTATAGTCTTTCCAGAGTCATCTTTAAATGGTGCCTTATTTGTTAAAATCCATCTTTCACCCTGTTTTTCAACTCTATTTATAACATTTTTATTATTGTCAATTACAAAATTATCATCTGCACTATACTCATCAGCATTATCTTTCCAAATTAACTCTTTATCAGTTTTATTGACAACATTATCTACACTTGTTTCAGCATCACTTGCAAAAGATGAATTACAACCTTGATAAACTAAATTTGTATCTTTCCAAAAAATTCTTGCAGGAACAGTTTCTATGATTTTTTCAAGTAAAGCATTTTGTTGCATCAGCTCTATCTCTTGAACTTCTCTTTTCTCTTCTGATTCTATCAGTAAAATTCTCGCAGTAATTAATTCAACTATCTCTTTTAATATTCCAACTTCATTAGAATCTTCTACAATGCTTTGGGTTGAAAAAAGTGTTAATGACGCGATTGGAGAGTGATAAACTGACATTCGTAAAGGTAGAGATATGCTACTTTTTATACCAGAAAATTTAATTTGAGAATGAAAATTTTTTAACCTAATATCTTTAGTCGCATCTTCAATTACAATAACATTTGGACTCTCAATAACCTCAATAGCTGGATTGTTTTCTCGAGTAAAATTTTCGTTATATCTTATATCTGTGTCATTACTAATAAATGGCATAAGTGCTGAATCTCTGAAAAACTTAACATCAAGCTTTGAATCTTTAAAAAATCCAAAAAACATAACATCATAGTGTCCAGATTCACTCAAAAGTTTTAAAGACTCTTTATAAATAAAATCAATACTTTTTGTAGATGAAAGCATATTTTTAATTTTATTTATAGAATCGTAAAGTTCAATAATATTATTTTGTTTTAATGTATCTCTTCTCTGGTTTTCAGCTTCCATAGCTAAAACTTTATTTTTAATCTCATTTGACATCATAGTTTTTGCATATTTTTGGATTACACCTGAAACAAGCAATCCAAAAGTAAACAATAAAAGTAACACATCGTACATGGTATTGATAACAGAAAAAGAATGAAGATTTATAAAATCTACATATTCAAGTAAACTAGAAGAGTTTTCTCTCAAAAGAACTATTAAGCTATAAATTTGAGTAAGTAAAAAATGAATAGAAAAGAAAGAGATACTTCCATAAAAAGTTTTAAATAGTATATGATTATTAGTACATAAGAGAAATTTTGAAAAAGTATAAATAATCACACCACTCCAAAAAATAAGTGTTATTATTATTATATATAAATTGATATCCATTCAAATATTTTAACTAATTTCAACTTAAAGACACCTCTATATCTATAGAGAAGTCTTATATATTATTTACTTAGTCTAACCCTTACAGATGAAGCATGAGCATCTAAACCCTCAGTATCAGCAATCATTGCACACTGCTCACCTATAGCATCAATAGCTTTTTGAGAAAAAGAGATTATTGATGATTTTTTCATAAAATTTTCAACACCTAATGGTGAGTAAAACTTAGCAGTTCCACCAGTTGGTAAAGTATGATTTGGTCCAGCAACATAATCACCTATAGCTTCTGGTGTATTATAACCTAAAAAAATCGCTCCAGCATGTTTTATAGAACTTAAAAGTTCAAAAGGACTACTTGTTGCAACTTCTAAATGCTCAGGTGCTATCTCATTCATTAAAGCAACTGCCTCATCCATATCATGAGTTACAATAATCGCTCCACGTTCATCTATAGATTTTTTTGCTATCTCTTGACGATTAAGTTTTGAAAGCCAATTTTCTATCTCAATCTCAACTCTATCAGCTAAAGCTTGTGATGGAGTTATCAAAATAGAACTTGCCATCTCATCATGTTCAGCTTGAGAAAGTAAATCAACTGCGATATGTGAAGCTTTAGCACTATCATCAGCAAGGATTCCTATCTCACTTGGCCCTGCAATCATATCTATATTTACCTCACCAAAAACCATTTTTTTAGCAGTAGCTACAAAAATATTTCCAGGTCCTGTTATAACGTCAACCTTAGGTATAGTCTGTGTCCCATAAGCCATTGCAGCTATTGCACTAGCACCACCAACCTTAAAAACTTCACTTACACCACAAAGATGACAAGCAGCAAGTAAAAGTTCATTTGGTTCATTATCTGGAGTTGGTGTACAAACTACAATCTGTTCAACTCCTGCAACTTGTGCAGGGATAACATTCATTAAAAGTGAACTAGGATATGCTGCTTTTCCACCAGGTATATAAAGCCCTGCTTTATCAACAGGTGTAACTTTTTGACCAAGTATAGTTCCATTAGCTTCAGTGTCAAACCAAGATTTAGGCATCTGCTTTTCATGGTAAGATTTAATTCTATTGTAAGCCATGTGTAAAGCTTCTTTTAAATCTCTGTCTATATTATCATAAGCTTTTCTCATATCATTAACATCTATTTTTAACTCAGAGTCCATCATTGGAGTCCAATTATCAAACTTACTTATATGATCAATCAATGCAGAGTTTTTTTTCTCTTTAATCTCATTAATAATATTTCCAACTATCTTAGAAACATTATCCATATCCATAGCGCCACGAGTTAAAAGCTCATTAAACTCATTTTTAAAATTTTCATTACTTGTTTTAGTTTTTAACATAAAATCTCCTTACTGTGAAAAGTGTTTAAATATTGTTGGTAATTCTGATGTGAAATTATAATCAAACATCTGTACATTTCTTGCATGTAACATAACTCTTTTTGAGCGTCTTCCACCATATTGTTCATCACCTATTATATGTAGATTAACTGAGCGAAGATGACATCTAATTTGATGTGTTCTTCCCTCTTTAATTACTATTTTAATTAATGATTTTTTACCTGAAACCTCTTCTGGATAAATAAAAGTGTGTGAAGGTTTCCCTTTTTTAGAAATTGTTGAGTTTGCACGGTTATCTTTTTTAACAGTGAGTATAGGCTTATCTATCTCTAACTCATCTGTAACAACTCCATCAACCCAAGCTACATACTCTTTATAAACATTTTGTTTTTTAAACTCTTCTATAGCTTTTTCTTGAAACTCTTCATTTTTAGCAAACATCAAAACACCACTTGTTTCACGATCAAGTCTATGAAGAAGTATTGCTCCCTTAAACTGAGATGTAATCTCATCCGAGTTAACAAAAGCAGGTTTATCAACTACCAAAATGTCTTTATCTTGAAATATAACCTTAACTTTTTCAACTTTTTGAACATTAAACTTAGTTTTCATATCTAACTCACCACGAGCAATCATAACTTTTTTATTTGCAACGTAAACTAAACCTCTATCTATAAGGTTTTTAGCTTGAGAGTTTGATATGCCCTCTTGAGTTGCTAAAATTTTATATGCTTTATCTTTTTTCAAATTTTATCCTATAAATTTTTTATATTTTCAATAATATCTTTAACTTTAGTATTATCAAAACTTTCACTTAAACTAGCATTTGGCAGTTTATGTGTATTTTGTAAAGCTTCAAACAGCTCATCATCTTTAACAAATTGAACATTTTTTATATATTTAAAAAGTTCTTTTTGTAAAAATATATTTTCACCACTTATAAGTTTTACACCAAAATGAGCTGGTTCAAGTGGGTTGTGACCACCAATTTTCTCAAAAGCTCCACCTAAAATAACTACATCACTTATGTTATAAACATTAATAAGTTCACCCATTTTATCAACTACAGTTATATCTGAATCAAAATTACCTGTTTTTGAGAACAAAGAGATATTAAAATCATCACAATTTTCTTTTATAATATCAAAAACATCTAAAAATCTTTCAGGATGTCTTGGAACAATTATAAGTTTTGAGATATTTTCTTTCCTATATGCTAAAAAAGCTTTTAAGATTAACAACTCCTCATTTTCATGAGTTGAAGCTGCTGTAATAATTTCAATATCACTTTTTTCATAAAATTTGCTAACTTTTATCTCATTAGCTAACTTTATATTTCCAACTACCTCAACCTGAGTTTTTGTACCTAAAGATTCAAATCTCTTTTTATCTTTATAAGATTGAACATATATTAAAGAGCATAAATCTAAAACCCTTTTGTAAAAAAATCTCATTTTATAATATTTCTTATATGAACGCTCATTAATACGAGCATTTAAAAGAACTATTTTTCCACCTCTTTTTACAAAAGAGTTAAAAAACATAAACCAAAATTCTGCCTCTAAAACCACCAAAACATCTGCTTTTTTAACCCAAAATGGTGTAAACAGTTCATAAGGTAAAAACCTAACATCTGCATCATACTTTAAAGCTTCTTCAAAACCAGTTGGAGTTATAACACTTATATTTACTCTTGAGTTATACTCTTTTAAAAAGGGTTCAATAGCTTTAGCTTCACCTAAAGAACAAACATGAAACCATAATCTTTTATCTTTAAAACTAGGGTTATTTTTTAGAAAAAAACGAGCAGGTATTGATTTTTTGTATTTAGGCTTTCTTAAAAGAAAAAGTAAAACTGGGAGAAATATAATGTAGATTATCACACTCAAGATGGCATAAAAATATTCAAACCATCTTGACATAAGATTATGCGCTTTGCTCTTCTTGTGTAGGCATATATAAAATTCTTCCACAGTGAGGACAAGTAGTAATCTCTTCCCCTTTTATAACTTCAGAATAAACTTTATCATTAATTGCCATGAAACAACCCATACACGCTTGGTGTTTTACTTCAACAGCAGTTGTATTTTTAGCCCAACGTCTAATTTTTTGATAAAAAGCAAGACCTTTTTGATTCATTTTAGATATCAATTCTTGTTTTTTAATAAATACAACTTGTCTATCTTTATCAATAATTTGTATTTTTGCGTCAACATCACTTTTTATTGCAGCAATTGAAGCATCAATCTCATCAAGTAAAGCTTTTTCAGACACAGATTGTTCACTTTTAGAGTCAATAATTTTATCAAGTCTAACTATCTCTTCATTTGCAAAAGATAGTTGCTCTTTAGCAATCTCTTCTTCTAGTTGAAGTGATTTCATCTCACGTTCAGTTTTTACACTTGAACCTTTTTTTGAATTATCTTCAAGTTTTGCACTAAGTTCTGCTATGTGCATCTCATTTTTTTGCTTTTTAGCACTTTCATCAGCAATCTCAACTTCAAGTTGAGCGATATGATTTTCTTTAGTCTCTTTTTTTGCTAAAACAGTTTCTAGCTTTAAATTTGCTTCTTCAATTTGTGGTTCAAAAGCATCAATATCTTTATCTACATGAGATAAATCTATAAGTTGTTGTAAGTGTTGATTCATTAATTTCCTTTAAGGGTACTGTTACACATAAGTGAAAGGGTTTTTCGATTGTGAAATTATAGCACTAAGTGAGTATTTTTTCAAATTTTCTAGCATAATTTGTGCAAAAAAGCTTTCACTTTCAAAATGTTTCACATCTATTAGGCTTAAATCCATTGATTTAGCAGCCATTGCATCATGATATTTTATGTCACCTGTTAAAAAAACATCTGCATCTATCTCGTTTAACATAGAGGCTCCTGCTCCCGTGCATAAGGCGATTGTA
This sequence comes from Helicobacteraceae bacterium, assembly GCA_015488775.1. Classification (GTDB taxonomy): domain Bacteria; phylum Campylobacterota; class Campylobacteria; order Campylobacterales; family Sulfurimonadaceae; genus WFNF01. The sequence goes on along the minus strand of WFNF01000039.1, from coordinate 16,393 downwards.
GAGATTTTGTCTTTACATTTTACATATTTAAGTTTTTCATTACAAAAAGCTTTTTTAACTTTTTCAACTAATTGATCAAAACCTATGTCACATCTCATATAATTTACAAATTCATCTTTTTTATAAACTTCTAAACCAAGTATTTTAGATGAAACATAATCATTTAGATGTGTTTTATCAAAATTTGTATGCATTGCTATATTGGATATATTTTTTTTGATCATAATATTTAAAAGGTTTGATGGGTAAATATCTGTATTAAAACTTTTAATACCTGAAAATATAATAGGATGATGAGTTATAATTAAAGAGTTCTCTTCCATATTTTCAAGCATCTGCATATCTATATCTATACTAAGATATATATTTTTAATCTGATCAGTAAATGATCCTAGCATTAATCCAGAATTATCCCATTTTTCTTGCAAGGAAAAAGGTGAAATCTCATCTAGTATATTGTAAATATCTTTTAAAATCATTTTCTTTTAATTCTTACAGATATTTTTGGCTCTAGTGTAAAAGGGTCTATCTCTCTAATCTCAAAATCCTTACACTTTTTAACTAAATCTAAAAAGTTTCTAGCTCCATAGTTTCTATGATCAAAGTCGCTATTTCTTGTAACTAAGTTATCTTTGACCTTATTTAAAATAGCCCAACCAGCAGCGTCACTTAAGTCTTTAATAGCATTTTCTATAAATAAATATATAGATTTGCGTGTAACATTTTGTTCAACAACTTTTTTCTCTTTTTTTACATCGCTTCTTAAATTTTCAATATATATAAATTTATCACAAGAGCTAACAAAAGCTTTTGGCGTTTTTTTCTCTCCAAAACCATATACACTTAAACCCTCTTGTCTTATTCTTAATGCAAGTCTAGTAAAATCTGAATCACTTGAAACTATACAAAAACCATCAAAATTTTTTGTATAAAGCAGATCCATAGCATCTATAATTAAAGTTGCATCACTGGAATTTTTACCAGTAGTATAAGCAAACTGCTGAACTGGAACAATCGCATGTGAATTTAAAATATTTTTCCAACCCTTAAGATTTGCAGATGTAAAGTCACCATAAATTTTTCTAACACTAGATACACCTAAAAGTGCAATTTCATCTAAAAGACCTTCAATAGCCTTAGAAGGTGCATTATCCGCATCAATTAAGATAGCAAGTTTTTTTTGATTATGCATCTTGTGTTTCTAACTCAGATAAAGCATCTTGTGCTTCTTTAAAATCAGGTTTTAACTCTAAAGCTCTTTTATATGACAATATCGCTTTTTCATTATCTTTTAGATCAACAAGAAGGTTTGCGTAATTAAAAAAGGCTATTGGATTAGTATCTTCAAGTAAAAATGCTTCATTATAATAGTAAGCAGACTGTTCTAAATCTCCCATCTTTCTATAAAGTGATGCTAAAGCTAAATGTGTAGATTCATCTTTAGCATTTATTTTTAGTGAAGCTTGGTAAGATGTAAGAGCAATATCATTTTTATTTTGTTCTGCTTGTATAAATGCTAGTTTATTTAAAACAACACTTGAATCTCTATCTCTAGCAAAAGCCTCCGTTAGTATCATCTCAGCTTTATTTAGATCTTTATTTTCATAAGCAGCATCTGCTTCTTCAATCATTTTAAGAACATCACTTTTAGATGATGAATCATCATTATCTTCATTTTTTTTGTCTTCTAGTGAGGTAATATGCTCATAAACTTTAAAAGCAAAAAAGGCGGTTGCCATCAACATTAGTATCTGAAAAGTATTCAATTAATTATCCTATATGGTTTCTTTGCGTAATTGTAGTATAATTTTGTAAAAACATTGGATACATTTTGGGTGAAACTATAGCAAGAAACAAAAAAGCTTATCATGACTATGAAATAATAGAAAAACTTGAGGCTGGAATTGTACTTAGTGGAAGTGAAGTAAAAGCCGTTAGAGCAAAAAGAGTTAATCTAAAAGACTCTTTTGTTAAGTTTGTTAGAGGAGAAGCAATACTATTTAATACCCATATAGGTGTACTTAGTACAACTAACTTTCACTACGCTCATGAGGAGCGAGGTAGTAGAAAGCTCCTTTTACATAAAAAGCAAATAGCTAAGCTAAGTAGTAGTGTAGATAAAGATGGATTAAATGTTTTACCGTTGTCACTGTATTTTAACGATAGAAACCTTATAAAAGTTCAAATTGGACTAGGAAAAGGTAAAAAACTACACGATAAAAGAAATGACCTAAAAGAGAAAGATCAAAAAAGAGATATAGCAAGAGCTATGAAGGATTATTAATAGTGTCATTTAACAACTTAGGTTTATCAAAACCAATTTTAAAAGCAATAGAAGAACAAGGATACAAAGAACCAACACCTATACAAGCTAAATCAATACCAGTTATACTGGATCATAAAGATGTATTAGCAGGTGCACAAACTGGAACAGGAAAAACTGCAAGTTTTACCTTACCAATGTTACAAATATTAACTCATAATACAAAGAAAAAAGCAAGTGCACACAATATTAGAGCTCTTGTTTTAACTCCAACAAGAGAGTTAGCAGCGCAAGTTGGTGAAAGTGTTGAACTTTACAGTAAACACCTAGATATTAACAGTGCAGTAATTTTTGGTGGTGTTAGCATAAATCCTCAAGTTAGAGCTTTAAGAAAAGGTGTAGATATACTAGTAGCAACACCAGGACGTTTACTTGATCATATATCTCAAGGAAATATAAAACTTAAAGAGTTAGAGTTTTTTGTACTTGATGAAGCAGATAGAATGCTAGATATGGGTTTTATCCACGACATAAAAAAGATATTAAAACTTCTACCTAGCAAAAGACAAAATTTACTATTTTCAGCTACTTTTTCCAATGAGATTAAAAAAATGGCAGATTCACTTTTAAATTCTCCAGTATTAATTGAAGTTGCAAAAGCAAACATAGCTAACCAAAAAGTTGATCAAGTAGTACATAGAGTTGATAAGGCTAGAAAAAGAGAACTTTTAACTCATCTTATAATTAAGGGTGATTGGAAACAGGTTTTAGTTTTTACAAGAACTAAACATGGTGCAAATAAACTAACTAAACAGTTAGAATCTGATGGTATAAGTGCAGCAGCAATACATGGAAATAAAAGTCAAAATGCAAGAACAAAAGCTTTAAGTGATTTTAAAAATGGGGATATAAAAGTTTTAGTTGCTACAGATATCGCAGCAAGAGGTATAGATATAGATTCATTACCACATGTTGTTAACTTTGAACTACCAAATATATCTGAAGATTATGTTCACCGTATTGGTAGAACTGGTAGAGCTGGTAAAGGTGGTCAAGCTATCTCATTAGTTTGTGTAGATGAGTTAGATTATCTTAAAGATATTGAAAAACTTACTAATGAACTTATACCAAAAGTAAAAATTGAGGGTTTTAGAGTTGACCCTACAATAGTAGCAGAACCTATACAAAATGGTGGTGGTAAAAGACGTGGTTCAAATAGAGGTAACTCTTCAAGAGGCAATTCGAGCTCTAACTCAAACAGAAGAAGAAGGTCTTAAATAAGACCCTCTTTAGATGTTCTATACCATCTAAAACTTGCAAATAGTGCCAAGATTACAACTGGCAAAACTATACCTATCTCACTTGAGATAGTTTTATTGTTAGATAATTCAATAAGAGCAAACAACACTCCCCACATTAGTAAAGTAGCTAAAATAGCACCAAAAGAGAAAAGAGAGATATTTACTGACCTAGAAGATATAGGTACAAAGAAAAATATTATAATAATTAACGATGGTACAAAAAATGGATAAACAAATATTTTATAAATAGCACTTTTAATTCTATCAATAGATACATTTTGAGTTCTTAAAAGCATAACAGCATCAAAAGCATCACCAATAGTATAATTAACTTTTCCCGCGTGTACTTGATCAATAATCTTAGGTCTAAAACCTTTTAAAATTTTTATACTATCCAAATCTTTTATATCTACTCCATTCGAAGCAGCAGAGATATTTAAAGGTTTAGTTATTTGATAAGCACCATCAATTACCCAGTATTTCCCATCATATCTTGCAGAATCTGCAACAATGGCAATATGAAGTTGTTCATCTTGGGCTATAAAAACTCTTACATCTTTTGCACGTTCAGCTAAGGGTTGTAACTCACCAAAATATATATATTTATCTTCATAGGAGAAAAAGAGGTTATGTGTAGGTTTTAGGTTTGTTGAGTATTTTCTAATATTGTTTGAAAACTCATCTGCTCTTGCAAACGAGGTAGCATGAAGAGAGATAAAAATTATAACTACACTAACAGATACAAAAACAAAAGGGGCTAAAATCTGTGTTTTAGAGTAACCAAGAGAGTAAAAAGATACTAAGGCATTACTTCTAATAAGATATATTTTAGTACCAATCATAGCAAATATTAACGATAAAGGTAAAAGCATATCTATAGCAAAAAACACTTTATACATAACGTAAAGTAAAACAAGATTAGCAGAATCTGGTAAAGATGCAGCAAAGTCAAGATAGTCAAAACCAGCCATAAATGTGACTAATGCAGTTAAAATTATCAAAAAGTATTTAAGGTAATGAAAGGCTATATATTTAAAAGCAAGCAAGTAATATCTTTTTACCTATAATAACGGATTTTTTTTAATACTATGTTTAGATTTAACTTCTACTAACTCATTTTGCATTAAAGCTAAAACAGAAGTAACAGTTTTATCTATCCATGAAGCTAAATGTTTTTCCTCTTCTTTAGTAAAATCACTTAAAACATAATCAGCAACTGCACCTTTATGTTCAGGTTTACCTATACCCATTCTAACACGAGTGTAATCATTACTTATGTTTTGATCAGTTGATTTTAAACCGTTATGTCCACCAGATGATCCACCACGCTTAAACTTTAAAGTTCCAAAAGGCAGGTCTAAATCATCATGTATAACTATAACTTCATCAATTTTGTAAAAATTTTTAACTTTTGCAATTGAGTTACCAGAAAGGTTCATAAAAGTAAGTGGTTTTAATAAAAAAAAGTTTGGAGTTTTGTAAAGTTCACCCTCAAATGAGGCTTTATTTATAGGAGTGGCTTTAAAGCTAGAGACTAAAGAGTCAATAACTTTAAAACCTATATTGTGTCTTGTATCGCAGTATTTGTCACCAGGATTACCTAGACCTACGATTAAGTACATTAAAAACTATTTAGCTTTAATGATACTTAGTATAGCAACACGACCAGCATCTTTGAAAGTTACACCTTCAATTTCAGCTAGTTCACGTACAAGTATAGAATCACCAACATCTAAATCATTAACATCAAGTTCAATTGTGTTTGGAAGATTTTCGATTGCAGCTTTAACTTGAATACGTTTTTTAGATATATGTAACATACCTTTATTTTTAAGACCAACTGGAGTTCCAACAGTAGTTACTGGTACAGAGTAATTAGCTTCTACACCTGCTTGAGCTACCATTAAATCAACGTGTAATAAATTACCACTAAGCGCATGTGACTCATAACCTTGTACAACTACATTTAAAGCAGTTCCAGCAACATTTACATCAAATGCAATATTTTCTTTATTTCTAGCAGCACGGATAAACTCATTCATTTTGAAAGCAGCATTGATATTTTCAAGACCTTTTCCATAAATGTTAGCGATTAGATAACCATCCTTACGTAATGCCTTTACAGACGTTTTACCAGTACTCTCTCTAAGTATTCCTTCTAACATTGTGTTTCCTTTTAAAAAATGTTTGGAATTATACAAAAAAAATAGTTAAAAATTACTTAACAAATCTTCTTGACATATAGTACTTGTTTTTCCAATAATCATTGCTTAAAGATGAGATGGTAACACCTTTTGAAGTTGAAGCGTGCATAAAGGTATTTTTCTCAAGATATATCCCAACATGCCTTGTGTTATAGCCTGTTTTAAAAAAAACAACATCTCCTGTACTAAGTTGATATTTAGATATTTTTTTACCAAAATACATCTGTTCTTTTGTTGTTCTAGGAATTTTAAGATTATAAACACTTTTAAAAGTATTTTGTATAAAACCAGAGCAATCAACTCCACTTACACTTAAACCACCAAGTTTATAAGAGGTTCCTCTCCATATTTCATAAAAACCATATAGTCTGTTTAACTCTAATGAGTTTGAGGAGTGTTTTTTTGTATGGACAGCTTTTTTAGATGATTGTTTTTTAGATTTATGGTGTATAGTGCTTTTGTGTTTAGATGTTTTAGCCATCCTAGTTGAACAAGATGTGAATGATAGTAAAATTATTGCTAAAATTATTAACTTAAACAAGTATATCTTTTTGTATAGATATATCTACACCAATTTTTACAAATTTTTCTATATCATCTAAAGAGTTTACCTCAACAGCAATTTTAGAATCAAATAGATAATTATTAGCAATATTCATAGCTTCAGTAGCAAAATTTTCATCTACTAAAATTATGTCAACATCTTTATTGTATAAAACTATCAAATCTTTTATAGTATCAGCCTTAGATAAAACTTTTAAAGAGCTTTTTTTACATCTATCTATCAGTTGATAATCATCACCATTTACATAAAAAATACTATTTACATTGTATGTATCTATCTGATCAAAAGAGTCTATTTTTAAGATATTGTTTGATGGGATATCTTTAAAACCTATAAGCTTCATTTTTAAGCCTTAAGACATTCATTTGAACAAAAGTAACTCCCATTACTAAGTATCATCTCATCACCACTAACATAAACACCACATTTAGAGCATTCAATCATAGTTTCAGCGTTTTCATCTTTTTTATTTTTTTTATTTTTTGCAATTTTTGGTTTTTTCTTTATAAAAAGAAAATATACAAGCCCAACAACTAGCAAAATTAGTAACAATTTCATTATCATACCTTACCCTTAATTTTCTATCAGAAGATAGTGTCTTTTTTTATGTTTTATAATTTTATAATCCATACTTTCATCCACTTCATTATAGACATTTTCACCTTTAAAAAAGAGTAATAATGTACCTTTTTCAATATGTGGAGCCGAAAGTTCCATAAGCATATCTGTATCTGTTACTGCCCTAGAGGTTACCATGTCAAATATTTGTGGAGTTATGAACTCAACTTTTTTATTTATAACATTTACATTTTTAAGTTTTAGTGTTGCTTTCATAAACTGTAAAAAACTAGCTCTTTTTCTAAGTGGTTCTACTAAAGTAAAATGTGTATCTTTTAAAGCCATAGCTAAAATTAGACCTGGAAAACCTGCCCCTGTACCTATGTCAAGAACAGTTTTAAGTTTTGGTAAAAAATGTATAGGATATAGAGCATCATAAATAAACTCTTTAACCTCATTTGGAGTAGTTGCACCTGTCATATTGTGTATTTTATTCCAAGATAGGAGTGTATCTACATATATATCAACATCATCAAAAAATTGTTCTGGTAAAATTACATTATCGTTTAATAACTCTTGTTTAATATTCATAAAGGAATTATACCATTTATATCTCTATTACAAATGAAACAGATTTTGGGTTTGAGTCTTGTGAGGGTTGTGAACTCTCATGTTGCTCAGGTCTTAAGTTTTCACATGCTCCACTTCTGCTCGAAGATTTTGAACTTGTATATAAAAATTTTGCTATACTTTTTGCCAAAATAGATGATGAGTGGCGTATCTTAATGCAACTTACTCCTAAAGATAAAGAGTGTAAGTTTTTAAAAGACAATAGATGTAGCATCTACAATGAGCGTCCACCTGCATGTATAATCTACCCTCTTACACCGTACTTCGATGATATACTTGTTGATACAACTTGTAAGGCTGTTGTAAAAAACAACAACCTTTTTAATAATAATGGAGAGTTAAATAATACTTTTTACCACAAAAGACTTGAAAACTTTAATGAAAAACGGCTTAGATCATTAGAATGGGTGCAAATGATAAGCAAAAATGTAGTATATTTTGATACTCAAAACTCCGTTGAACTTTATAAGTTTAATGGCTTAAGTGAAGATAAATATATAAATATGCATTTATCTTCACTCAAAAACTTTTCATAAGGAAAAAAATGAATTTTAAAAAATTATTATTACCACTACTTTTTGTAAGTACACTAAATGCAGATAACGGAATCTATTTAGAACTTGGACTTGGTGCTACAAATGTAGATAACTTTGAGATAAACTCAAACAAGCAAAATTTTAAAACTGGTTTTGCAGGAGTTGGTGAAATTGGATATAAACACAAAGAGCATAGATTTTCACTTACAACTTACTATTCACAAAATGAGTTGGAGTCTATAGATTCATCTACACCAATCGCAGCAAGTGGTACTTTAGTAAACAGCACATATCTACTCTCATACTATTATGAGTTTACAAATGAAACTCCTTATGTCACGTCTTTAGGTTTAGGCTTTGGTGTTACAGGACTTAGTGACTTAGTTGAAACAAAGCCAGCACACCTTGCATTTTCACCATCTATGGCTGTTGGTTACCAAGTAACAGAGTCTTTTGTACCAACATTAACATATAGATATCTAGGTTCTCTTAAAACAGATACTACCTCTTACCTAAACCAACATATACTTACTCTAGGGATTAAATATATCTTTTAGATATTATCCTTTTCATATCTCTTTAACATAGACTCATTTCCAATGAGTCCACCAGAGTGAATATATAAAATATCCCCATCAATATCTTTTAAGTTTTCTTTTAAAGCGATAAGTGTTTTTGGAGCATAAATCAGATCAATATCAATATCAAAATTTTTAAGATAGTGATACATATTTAGAAACTCTTTGTAAGGTTTAGCGTACTTAAACCTTTTTTTAGTATCTATGATATTTATATTTGGTATATCGCCGAGTTGTTTCATCTGATTTATTAAGTTTTCTTTTCCAGCGACAGTTGGAGTTGTGTAGATATTGGCCATTTCACTTAAAAAATAAGCAAGATAAAAAGATGTTGTTCCTGTTCCACTTGGAGTTATAACATTTAATTTCTCTATCTGATTTTCTATCATAAAATCTACAATCTCACGAGAAAGCTCTTCTACCCCATCTTTAGCAGCATCATCAGCGCCACCTTGATTTATAAACATAGAGCGTTTTAAATATTTGTATTTTTCCACTTTGTCATAAAAATTATCATAACCTTTTTCTATAACTTTCATACCAAATTCCAAAGCCTTAGCATAGTTGCCATGTGGGTTCTCTTTTAAAAAGCTAGGTACACTTTTGACAATATAGAAAAATTTAAGATTATGTAAAAAAGCAAACGATGCAATGGAGAGCATAGCATTCGATTGGATTCCACCATAAGAGATTATAAAAGCTATATTACTTAAGTCTTGATCAAAGTATGAGTGTAGTTTTCTGTATTTGTTTCCAGAAAAAAGGGGATTTATTTTATCATCCCTTTTTATATAGATTTTTCTATTATAAAAGTTAAAAGTTTCAACTGGCGATGGTAGTAAAAACTCATAATTTACTTTCATAATGATTTATAGTAACTTATCTAGCGTAAGTTATCTTTGCTCCATCTTTTAAAGATTTCATCTTAGTTTCCATCTTTTTCTTAAATTTTTCAAGTTTTAATTTTTGATCTATAAACTTTTCTACATCATTGTAAGTTAAAGTTTTACCAGCTTTTTTATCTTCAAGATAGATGATGTGGTAACCAAACTGAGTTTTAACAGGTTCTCTTGTTATAGTGCCAACTTGCATTGAGAAAACTTTATCATTAAACTCTGGTACCATTTGACCACGAGGAAAAGATCCTAAATCTCCACCTTTTGGACCACTAGGACCAGTTGATTCAGTTTTTGCTAACTCTATAAATTTTGCTTTTAAAGCATCTCCAGTTAAAAATGCGAGTTGTGAAATTATATTTTTAGCTGAATCTTCAGTTTTTACTAAAATATGCCTAGCATGAACTTTCTCTTTCTCAACAAATTCACTTTTATGAGAGTTATAATAAGCCTTAACATCTTTTTTACTCACACTAATTTTGGCAAACTCTTGTTTTTCCCAAACTTTTGCAGCAAGTTGTTTTTTTACATTAACCATAACTTTATCTAACTCTGTTTTGAACTCTTTAGACTTTAAAACTCCAGACTTTTTAGCATCTGCGTAAACTAATTCCTGAACAACCATATTATCAACAACCCTTTTAGTAAGCTCTTGTTGCTTTTGAGTTGGCAAAGTTGAAAAACGACCTTGAGTTCCCTCTTGTAAAACTTTGTTTACATCTTCGCTTGTAATATTTACGCCATTAACTGTAACTATAGTTTGAGCACTTAGACCTAGAGCAAGAACAGAACTTAAAAGAAGTGTTTTAATTGATTTATTCATAAAGAACCTTGAAATATTTAATTTAATTACCAAATATTACTAACTCTAAGATAACCCATAGTAAATGAGTAGCTTAATGTAACACTTTAAGATAGTATCTTTACAAATACACCAAATCTTCCCTCTTTATGATAAAATAGCTCAGTGATAATCAACAAAGGAACTTTATGAAAAAAATCTTATTAATGTGTACAAGTGTACTAATATTACTTTTAAGTGGATGTGGTGAGCAAAACACCAATGAAAAAGAATATGTACCACCAGTACCAAAGAAAAAATATCTTGATGAATCTGAAACTGTAAATAAAGCTTTTTCAACTTTTGAGGGTTTATTAACATCTAATTTAGGTAATAAAGAGATAGTTGCAAAAATTAGAACTATTTTAGAAAACCCTGTAAATGGTGAAACAAGTCCAGATATAGACACAGCTTTAGCATTTATGGATGTTTTTGACTTAACAGAAGATCCAATCTTAAAAAGTATAGTTTCGTTTGATATTAAAAACTACGATAAAATTGTTACAGAGTTTATGACAGCTTTTGAGAGTTCAAGTGTTACAGACTATCTTGTAAACTCAAATATAGATGTAAATATAACAGATATAAATGAGGTAAACCGCCTTGCTCAAGACTCAGCTAAAAAGTTTAGAAACTTAAGCGATAAATTAAAACTATCTTTTCCTGATGAAAACTATGTTTTTAGATACTGGAGTGGAGATGGTCTAACTTATGACAATGCGCAAGCTATGAGAGTTGTACTTTTAACAGTAGCTGCCCAACTAGAGTTTTTAAGCTCATACAGTTATGGTAAGTTGAATTACTATAAAACAAATGTAGATGGATACATTCCACTATTAGTTGATCCAGTTAGTGTTTTAAATCAAGATACGGATAAAGTTTTTGCAATGAATGATACTGCAAGACTAGATACTGCAAAAACAGATTTTACAAATGCTTTAACTATAGCAAAAGATATAAACTTAAAAAATCTTGATTTTATCGGTGATGGGGTTGATTATAAATCATACCAAGATGTTATACCTGATGTATTAAAAAATCTAAGTTCAAATAAAAACTTTGAATACACAATAAAAGATTTTTTCTTTGTTGTTGATACAACTTTTGTTTTTGATTTCAAAACTCTATTTAGTAAAACAGACTATATAGATATAGAAGATTTTAACGGTTTTGAGTATAAATGTTATGATGCAAAAAACAAAGATGTTACAGCTACAACTGGTTACGATTTAAATGCATCAAAAATCTTAAATAAACCTATGTGTAAAAATAATATTACAGCTACCCTACATCTAAATACACCAGATGTTTCTAATACAGACTTAGATGCTTTAATTGTTGAAGCACAAACAATTATAAAAAATATGAGTGGGCAACTGTTATTAAATCAAATGTTTGATTACCAAGTCCCAGATGAGATTAAATAAAAATATCATCAAAAAATTTACCACCAAAGATGGTGGTAAATCTAGCAAAGATTATAACTCCCTAAACCTAGCCTTTCATGTTAATGATAACAAAGATATAGTTTTACAAAACCATAAAATCTTATCTGATCAGATGAGTTATAATCTAAACTCATTAGCCCACATGAAACAGATACACTCCAACATAGTGAAAGTTGTAGACAAAAAAGATAATTTTAACACTCCCTATGAGTGTGACGCACTTGTAACAAAGCTAACAAATACACCCTTAATGATAATGAGTGCTGATTGTACACCTTTACTTTTTAGCGATAAAACAAAAGCTGTTATAGCAGTTGCACACGCAGGAAGAGCAGGAGCTGTAAAAAACATAGTTAAAAACACTTTAGATACTATGAGAGATAATTTTTTTTGCAAAAGTGAAGATATAGAGGTTGACTTGGGTCCTGCTATTTGTCAAGATTGTTATGAGGTAGGCAAAGAGATAGCACATGAGCTTGAAGCCACACCTTACAATTTTTCCATAAAAGAGGAAAACAAGAAGTTTTTTTTAGATATCAACTCTATATTAATCTACCAGTTAGAAAAAGAGGGTATCATCAATATAAATAATCCTAAAGTTTGTACATCTTGTGATCAAAGTTACTTCTCGTATAGAAGAGATAATATTACAGGAAGACAAGCAGGGATAATACTTATAAAAGAGTAAAAATGATTCAAGATATAGTAGATGAAATTTCAAAAGTTGTATTCGGTAAGGAGAAAGAGATTAAACTTGTTCTTACATGTTTTTTAGCTAATTCTCATCTACTTATAGAAGATATACCAGGTGTTGGTAAAACCACTTTAGCACACGCTTTTGCTTCCATTTTAGAGTTAGATTTTGCAAGGGTGCAATTTACATCAGATATGATGCCAAGTGACATAATAGGTGTAAATATATTTAATGCCTCAACATCTAGTTTTGAGTTTAAAAAAGGTCCAATTTTTAACTCATTTGTATTAGCAGATGAGATAAACAGAGCCTCAGCAAAAACACAATCTGCACTTTTAGAGGCTATGAGTGAAAAAACTGTAAGTGTTGATTCTACAACATATAAACTAGATGATACTTTTTTTGTTATTGCAACTAAAAACCCCATAGAGGAGCATGGAGTATATACACTTCCTCAATCTGAACTTGACCGCTTTGCTATGAGTTTAAGTCTTGGCTACCCTTCAAAAGAAGCTCAAAGAGCAATATTACAAAGAAAAAGTGTTGATTACAATTTGCTTAGAAAGTTTCCACTTAGTAAAATAAACGAACTAAAAAGAAAAGTCAATGAAATCTATCTAAGTGATGAGATTTTAGACTCTATACAAAATATATTAAACTTTTCAAGAGATTCAGGCAAGTTTTACTATGGTATCTCAACTAGGGGTTCTTTAGATATAGTAAAGATATTGAGTGCGTATGCCTTAATCAATGGTAGAGACTATGTTATACCATCAGATATTAGCGAAACTTTAGAGTATATTGTAGCACATAGGCTAGAACTTAAGGAGGGAAAAAGTAGTGCTAAAGAGATGGCAAGCCTCCTTATATCGCAGATATGAAAATGTTGAGAGGGAGGCTTACGAAAAGCCTACACCCTACATATATCTGCTTATACTACTTTTAATTGGTCTGTTTTCACAAGCATTTTTCCATAACTATAACATAGTGTATCTTGCTATGTTTTTTACATTTTCTATAGCGATAAGTTCCTACTATTTTGGTAGAGTAAATATAAAAGATATAGATTTTACTTTAGAAAAAACAAGACTCTACGCAGATACAACAAATAGTTTAAACTTTAAAGTATCTGCAAAAAATATATCCTACAACATATATTTGTCTGATAGAGAAGATAAAGAGATTACTTTCTTAGATGATGTTGATAAAACTATATTTAGCTCACTTAGTTTATATTGTGAAAAAAGGGGTGTTCAAAAACTTGAAGCTTATAAGCTACTATCAAAATTTCCACTCCCTCAACAAGTTTTTTATAAGTTAAAAAAATTTGATGATATCTTAGTTTACCCAAAACCACAAGGGATTAGTTTAGAAAAGTTTTTAAGCTTAAACTACAGTATAAGTGGAGATTTAGATGATTTTAAAAATATAAAAGAGTTCCAAACATCAGATAAAATCGCAAATATACACTGGCCACTTTACGCCTCTAAAAACAAACTTTATGTTAAAGAGTACAACTTCAATGAAGAAAATTTTGAGCTTGTGTTTGATTATAATAGTTGTGCAAAAGATAAAGAGTCAAAACTTTCACAACTTTGTTTATGGGCATTAGAGTGTGAAAAAACTAAAAAAGATTTTATTATAAATATGCCTAACACAAGACTAGATTCCACAAAAATGAGTATAGATGAAATTCTTAAACACCTTAGCACTTACTAAACAACCATCTACACTTAGACGCATAGATATAGCTCTTATAGTGGCTATTTTACCACATCTACCATATTTAAACGGCTTTATGTTAATCTTTTTAATACTTACTAGTTTAATGATTATATTTGTAAAAAATGTCAGTAAAAGCTTGGTAAACAGTTTTATGTTTTTAGGTTTGATCATTATATTTGTAAGTTTTTATGGTGAGTTGAACTACGCAGGGATTAGCCGTTTTTCTGTTTTTATAAAACTTACAAGTTCAACTTTAATCTATGTTATTATGCTTCAACGATTAAGTGGAAGTATAAACTTTTACCTACTCTTCTCCCCTGCTCTACTTCTAATACTCTCTTTTTTCTTTTATAACTCCATAAGTATGCTTTTATATATGGTGTTTGCAATTTTTACTTTTTCTACTATGCTTTTATGGAGCGTTATGAATACAACTTTAGGTGTAGTTTTAAAAAAATCTATGAGTATATTTTTACTATCTCTGCCTATTGTACTTATACTTTTTTTAGTTTTCCCACGCATAAGTTTTGAGACATCAAACTATGGTTTTACAAATGATGATATAAAAAGAACCTCACATGATGGGGAGATGTCGATAGGTTCAAGTTCACTTTTAGTACCATCAAGTAGAATAGTTATGGAGATACTTTTTGATGGTGATGTACCACAAAGTGATGATTTATACTTTAGAGGTTCAACTCTTTACACAAAATACACAGACACATGGAAGCAGATAAAACTTAAAAAACATTACTTTAAACCATTAAGAGCTAAGGCAAAAAAAACAACTTATAAAGTTACTTTGTACCCAACCTATAAACCATACATATACTCTTTAGATTTTGCCCAAGAGGGGATTAAAAACTCTATGATAAATGATGACAGTGTAATCATCTCAAACAAAGCAATTAAAGATATAACACACTATAAAATCACCTCATATTTTTCAAGTAAAAATCATGAAAACATCTCAAAAGCCAAAAGAGCTATATCGCTTGACTTTAATCAAAGTAGATACCCACAACTAAACATCTTAGCTAAAACACTAAAGTCAACATCTGATCAGGAAAGTTTAGATAATCTCATAAATTACTTCAAAAAAAGTGAGCTAATATATTCTCTAAAACCTCTAATAGATGAAAAAAATCCTGAAGAATCTTTTTTATTCAAATACAAAAAGGGATACTGTGTTCATTTTGCTTCAACATTCACCCTACTTGCTCGTGCATTAAACATCCCATCAAGAGTAGTAACAGGCTATAAAAGCAATAAAGAGTACCTACACAAAAACTACCTAATCATAAAAGAATCAGATGCTCACGCTTGGGTTGAAGTATATATAGATAAAGAGTGGAAACGCATAGACCCAACTATATATGCCTCAAAAATAGAATCTCAAGAAAAACCAAACAAATATATAAGTGAACTATCTTTAAACTACCTATATCTAAAACACATCATAGAAAACTGGATACTTGACTACACAAGAGACAAGCAAATGAATATACTAAAAAAGCTTTTAGATGATTCAAGTTTTGCTCTAAAGTTTACTTTTTATGTTTTAATCTTTATATCTATAACAACCCTTCTAGGCATCTCACTTAGAAAAGATGAAAAGCTACATATAACACAAAAACCTATAAATACCCTACTAAAAAAACTAGAAAAACTTGGATATAAAAAAGCTGCTAATGAGGATATAAATATATTTTTAAAAAGTATAAATATACCTGAGCTAAATAAGATAAACAGACTCTACCATAAACTAAGATACTCAAAATCAAGCTCTAAAAAAGAGCTTGATGAGTTAAAAAGTTTGATTAAAAAGTTATAAGCACTAAAGTGGAGGTTCATTCACAGGAGAGTTAAGTGCGCTTCTCGCTCTTGTTTACTCCATCGTGTTTTATAAGCGTTGTAGCTTAATTTCTTTTAAAAGTAGTGGGTAGTGGGTTGTGTCCTGACCCCATTTTTCCTGACCCCATTTTTCATTTTTTCTTGACTTGCATTTTACACCTCCACTTAAGTAACATTGTGTGTGTTATTGCCAAAATCTTCCAATTAACACACAAAAGTGTGTGTTAAAACGATATATTCCACATAACACACACTAAATCTTTAAGAATAATAAGCATTTTTTTAAAAATAATCAATTAT
>WFNF01000038.1 GCA_015488775.1 Helicobacteraceae bacterium | reverse complement strand
TCTTTTACACCATTAACCTTTGTAAGTGGAGTAGATTCAGGCATAACTATAACACTGTTTATATTGTAATGTTTAGCAGAGTATGCAACACCTTGAGCATGATTACCTGCACTAGCAGCTATAACACCATGTTTTTTTTGCTCATCACTTAAAGTTGAAATTTTATTAAAAGCACCACGAAGTTTAAAAGCACCAGTCAGTTGTAAATTTTCTTTTTTTAAGTATATATTTGCACCACTAATCTGGGATAACTTTGGAGCAAAAGAAAATGGAGTTTTTACTACAATATCTTTTATGCGAGTGTAAGCTTCTTCTATTTTTGAAAGTTCTAACACTATAGCTCTCTATGCTCTACCATTGCGCACATATTTTGCACAACTATCATACCAGCATCTTTTGCTTTTTGTGCTGCTTCATTGTTAACAAGACCTTTTTGTCCCCAAAACACTTTAACATCACCACGCTCTATAGATGCCTCAGCTATAGCATCAAAAGCATTAGGTTTTCTAAATATATTAACCATATCAACCTCAAAAGGTATTTCAGCTAAAGACCTATAAACCTTTTCACCCAAGATTGTTTCCTCTTTAGGATAAACAGGAACTATTTTATAACCATGCTCTTTAAGGTATTTAGCAACCCTATGACTAGCCTTACTCTCATCTGGAGACAAACCTAAAACAGCAATAGTTTTTACCGTATCAAATATCTCTTTAATCTGCTTTTTATCTGCATTTACACTTGGAAACTCACACTCCATAATCATCCTTTTTATATTTTATAATTTTTTTAAACCACCATATACTAGGTAATTTTAAGGCTTTTTTATCTTATCATACTTTATTAAAAAAAGTCAAATTCACTCATATCATTTTTAAAAAGATTATATCTAAAAACAATTAAGTCATAAAGTTAATTTTACTTTCTGTAGTGTATAAAATAAATATGGAATGGTAACTTAAATTATAATATAAATCTTTACTCCAATAGTTCCACTAACTTTTTGTTTTTGTTTCTTTCTGCATAATCCAATGCCGTATAATAATCATCAGTATTCCAATTAGGATTTGCACCTTTATCTAAAAGTTTACGAACTATTTCGACTTCGTTTAATTCGGTTGCAAATATAAGAGGGGTAATATTGAATCTATGTGGAATATCTATTTTCTTTACTGCTTGCAAAACCAAATCAAATATCTGGTAGTACGCCTCTTGGTTGTTTTTGTACTTTTCCAGTTCATTCTTTAAGATTTCATCTTGAATAGCTTGAAATGCGGGAGATTCTTGCATGTCTAGCATTTTCTTAACATCCTCATCAAAAGTTGTCACAGGAGAGACATTCGCCTTTATAATTTTTTTCATCTCTTTTCTTGACTCTAATGGATTTACCACATGAAAATCAGGGTTTTCATAATCAAATATTTTGTCTTTATTTGAAAAACCTATGCAATGAATACATAGATATAGAGCTGACATTTCATCACAAGTGGCTTTTTGTTCTAAATCTATTCCATAGTCTATTAGTAGCTTAACAATTTCAGTGTATCCATTGACTATTGCATATGATAATGCCGTTTCTTGTTTTTTTACAAGTTTTTTATTCAATATTTCAATCTCCATAGCTGGAATTAACAACTCAGCTATTTTATATCTATTTTCTTCTGTACTTCGTTCCTTTGGAAGTGCCCCTATTACGGTACCTTCTACTAGAGCAATAAGTACTGTATGGTTGTCGTTGGCTCTTACATAATTTACATCTGCACCTTTTGAAATCAGTTTTATAACATTGTCATAATCAAGCTTACCTACAAAATGCATTAATTGTGGTAGATCGTTTGTATACAATTTGCGAATAAGTTTATTAGGCCTTTCTAGGTCTGGTTTTATTCTTTGAATCTTTTTGGTGTCAACAATACCAAGATTACGTACCATCTTATTGGGGTCTGCTTTCTTTGTATTAGGAAATAAGTTTTTATATTTAAAATCAAATTTCTTTTTCATATCATTTAAAAAATGCAAATTTAATTCATCTGGCAAATAATCAATAAGCTTGTATAAATAAGCTTCTTTATAAAACTTTGTAAATGGACTTTTAGCATTAATTAGGTCTATCTGCTTCTTTCTAGTATCCTGTGCAGATACTATTAATCCTTCATTGATGATACTTTTAAGGTGTACCCCCATACAATTCTTACCATATTTCAAAGCAATTAAATAATGCTCTGTAGCTTTTTTATAATTTCTTTTTTGAGCATAATATCTTGCTTGAATAAATGCTATATAGGGATCCTCATCTATGTCATATAACTTTATAAATTGATTTATTTCTTTTAGAAATGATGTCTCTTGTTCAGCTGTTTTTTCTGCTCCAAGTAATGTTAAAATATACATAGAGGCCAATTTCTCACTGCGTACATTTGGCAATTCATGTATATCATTTAGTGCATCTACAGACATCTGTTTCATGAATAGTCGGATGGGCAAAATTGTATGTATCTCTTGGAAAAACACCTCTTGCTCTATTTTATATAAGATCTCTAGATATTTATAATTTTCTTTAATAAGTTTAAGATATCTTTGTTTCTGAGTTGAATCATAATAATCCTCTTTTTTACGTATAGACTCTGTGATGATTGTATATAGATCAAAAGTCACATATAAGTACATGTTACTGTACCTAGAAATAAAATCTTTTCCTGCATGAGGATACTTATTATTTACTCTTCTTTCAAACTCTCCAACTGTTGGACAAATATTATGATAGGGAAGTAATTCAATTAAAAAAACAAAATGTTCAATTAATAGCTGAGTAAGCTCTTTTCCAAAATAATGTACTGCTCTATTATATGTATTCTGAATAACCTTTGATAGCTTAAAATAGATAAGCAACTCATTCTCATCAAATTCTTTGGAATGTAAAGCTAACTCACTTACAATCATTAAGATATGTCTATTATCTGGCACATGTTCACCCGACAACCAATTGTTTATGTCTTTTAATATTGTGTCATATCCAGTATCTTTCACAGAATCTTGATTTAATATTTCAAATAATAATTTATCTAACTTTTGGTTTTTGATTCTAAAGGACTGCTCTATTCGTATAAACAGTTTTTGTATAGATGTAAAGTGCTCGGTAGGCAATATATCTCTTATAATATTTTTCTGATCAAACTCCACTGTTAATATACTAAGCATAGGTATAAAATCAGCAGTAATGGTAATAAAATCAAGTTGTTTTTGTGAACACCGTAGAGTTTCATTTGTTGTTTTAAAAATATTCATATAGAAGAAATACTCTTTTATAAATCTTTCGACAAATATAAAAGCTTTATTGTCATTGTCTTTAAAGAAAGAATGAAGTATGTCATAAACCATTGTATTCATGGTATCGTGATACTCTTGATTGGAAATATTTTCTTCTTTAACAAATCTTTGATATCGTTTCTGTACTTCAACTTGCTTTTGTTCTACACCTAAACCTTTAACCAAAAAGTCCAGTAAATAGCCGTTTTTTCTATACCTAGCAAATAGTGTTTTTATTTTTTGAATTTTCTTGTCCATCCAATTTCCTATCTAATAAAACCTGTATTTTATATTATACACTAATCTATTACAAGGAGTTCTCATGAAAGAGATCACAATAAATTGGCATATAATCGAGAAGTGTAACTATAGTTGTAGTTACTGTTTTGCAAAATACCAAAGAACCAATCAAAAGAAGCTACAACAATCTAAAAAAGATATTAACATCTTTCTCGATAAATTATACAGCTATTTTAAAAATAAGTATCCAGAGTATTTAATTAGATTGAATCTTGCCGGTGGCGAACCTACGTTATCTAAAAATCTTAGCTACATAATTAGACGCGCATATCGTATAGGATTCAAAATATCATTAATAACTAATGCTTCAAAACTTACAACCACTTTTATTGAAGAGAATGCAAAGTACATCTCTATTTTTGCAGTAAGCATAGACAGTTTAGAAAGTAAGACAAATGTACTTATTGGTAGAGAGACTAAACATCAAACATTGAAAATATCGAAGTTGATAGCCTCTATAGAAAAGTTTAGATTAATCCATCCAGAAATACTTATTAAAATTAATACGGTCGTAAATACTTATAACAATACAGAGTTTATGGGTCACTTTATTGACTTAATAAAACCACATAAATGGAAAGTGCTTCAAGCATTATCAGTGAATACTATTCAAATGTTTTGTACAGATCAAGAGTATCAAACGTTTTTGAATAATCATAAAAGTATATCCTCCAAAATCTATACAGAGTCAAAAGATGATATGACAAACTCGTACATAATGCTTGATCCTTATGGAAGGTTTTATCAAAATGGAAATGACTCATATACATATAGTAAGTCAATACTTGAGATTTCTGTTGAAGAAGCATTTTCATCTATTGATTTTGATTTATCTAAATATTTCTCGCGATATAAGCATAATGCAATAAAAAAGGGGCGAGCATGTTAAAACAAAATAAAATCGCCATATTCTTCGATTGTGAAAATGTAAGTGCTAGTTATCTACAAAGTATTTTTTCATCTTTAGAATATCATGGTGAGGTGATAATATCTAAAGCTTATAACGACTGGAGTAACTCAAAAAGTCTAAAATGGAGTCAAGTTTTACAGGAATATGCTATAGAAGCAATACAAGTGAAACACAACACGCATTATAAAAATGCAGCAGATATCAAAATGGTTATTGATGTAATGAAAACTATCTGTACCTCAAGTGTAGACACTATTGCAATTGTATCTAGTGATAGTGATTTTACAGCGCTAGCTATGGAAGTAAAAGCTAATAATTTTACAGTATTGGGTTTAGGTGAAGAGAAGACACCAGAAGCATTACGTAATGCTTATACGACGTTTATTCAGTTAAAAAAAGAATCTTTCCAAAAAGAGATGGTTGAGACTAATATACAAAAAATAAAAAAATTAATAGATAAACATAAAGATGAAAGTGGTTTTACACACTTATCTAAGGTTGGTTCTTTATTAAGTCCGTATAAGAACATGCTCTTATCTAAAAAAAATGGTGTTAACTCATGGGGAGATTTTTTCAAAATTAATAAAGAAGATTTTATCGTAAAGTTAACAGGCAAAAAGAATAGTACTTTGATTGTAAAAAATATTTCTTGATTATCATGATTGTGGTACAAGTAAATATGTATCACATCAGAAAGTTTTTTTGTATTTAATCGTATAATCAATTAAGCATAAATGGTACACCAACATAATTTGAAGGTGTGCAGAGTGGAAACTTAAATTTATACTCTTTATAATACAATTCTAAGCAACTGTTTCCATATGCAACACAAAATTAACTTCTAATTTCTAATATTTTCATATAACCTCAACAAAACTAGTGCCATCCCCATTAGGAACAACCTTTATCTGTAAAGGTATTCGCTCTTTTAGAGCCTCCACATGCGAGATGACACCAACCATCTTTCCTGAGCCTTGAAGAAGATTTAAAGCGTTAAGTGCTGTCTCTAAGCTCTCTTCATCCAAAGTTCCAAAGCCCTCATCTAAAAAGAGTGAGTCTATAGATATTTTTTGACTTGCAAGCTCTGAAAGACCTAAAGCTAGTGCAAGACTTACTATGAAGCTTTCTCCACCTGAGAGCGTACTTACTGGGCGGATTACATTGCCTTGGAATGCATCTATTACCTCAAGGTCTAAGAGTTTGTCTTGGTTTCTTGCTAGTGTGTAACGAGAACTTAGAACACTTAAGTGCTGGTTCGCTAAGTTTATTAGTTGATCAAGAGTTATACCTTGTGCAAACTTTTTGAACTTTGTTCCATCTGCTGAACCGACAAGTTCATTTAGTTTTACCCAAACTTTAAAAATCTCTTCTTTCTCTTTTAAAGAGTTTATTCTCTCTTTAAAATTATCTATATTTTTTTGGTTTAGTTCTAGCTCTTTTATGCCACTACCTATACTTTGAGAAAGCTCATCTACTTTTTGTTGCAGAAGTGACTGAACGACTTCTAGTTCTTGCATAGGTTTTGTAGTTAAAGGATCTTTTTGATGCTCTTGCAGTTGTTTTAAGGTTTGAGATTTTAGTGTTTGTGTTTGAGTGAACTGATCATCTATCTTTTTACATAAAGCTGATAAGTTTTCTCTATCTGTAGTGCTTAACATAGCATCTTTAAATTCTTGCATTTGTTTAAAGTCATTCTTTTTATATAGTTCTTCAAGTATAAAGCTTAACTCTTTGAGTTTTTTCTCTTCATCAAGTATCTTAGAGTCTAAGTCTTTTTTACGAAGTGTTCGTTCTTCATTTTTTGTTACAAGTTCATTTAACTTAGTTTGTGAATTTCTTTCTTTCTCTTGAACTGTTTTATACTTAGAGTGAATCTCTTTTTCATGAGTATTTAAATTGGCTATATTAAGTATCTCTATGCGTTTAGAAGAGAGTTTAAACATACTCTCTTCTAAGTTTTTTATCTCTTTGTCCAATGTTTTTATCTCTTGGTTTATAGAGTTGCATTTAGTTTCACACTCTGTTTTACTTACTTTAGAGCTAGTTAACTCTGATTCTAAAACTTTTAAAGTCTCTTGCGTTTGAGTGTACAACTCTTTTCTTTTTAAAAGTTCTTGATACTGAGAGTCTAATGTTTTTATATCTAGTTCTATGCTAAACTCTTTATATTGAGAAGTTAGGCTTTTTATTGTTGACTCACTCTTTTCTTGACTTGATTTTAATGCTAAAGAGGACTGCTCTTGCTCATTAAGATTTTTTTGTAAAGATATGTTTAACTCATTGAGTGATTTTTCTTGAGCTTGCAGTGTTTCTCTTGCCTTGTCTCTCTCTTTTAAAAGTTCATCTTTTTTTGAACGATTTTGTTTTAGTTGTTGGAGTTTTTGAGTAAGCTCTTCTTCTTTTTCTTTAAGATTAACCTCGCTATTAGTTGTTAGTTCAAAAGAGTACTGTTTAAACACACCAAGTAAAGTCTCTAACTCAACATCTAGTTTTTGAAGTTCTAGTTTTGAGTTTTGTATTTTTGTTTGTGCTACAACTAGGCGTGAATCTAAGTCTCTTAAGTTTTTTTCTTTTTCCTCTAGTTCTTTTTCTTGACTTTTTATCTTTGCGTTTGTCTCATCTATATGTATATCTGAGATGTCATCGACATACGGATGATTGGTAGAACCACATAAAGAACAAGCTTCACCATCAATTAGATTTTTTCTATCTTCCTCATACTTTTTGAGTTGTTGTTCTTTCTCTTTTTTCTCTCTAAGTGTTTCTATATGCTTTTTTATTTCACTTATATGTTGCACTAAAACGGTTTGTGTCTCTAGCAAAGACTTTTCAGTAATGCTGTTAGTTTCACTCTCTTGTACTTCTTGAGCTATTTTTTTAGTAAGAAGCAAATAACTTTTAAGTGTTCTAGATAAAAACTGTGTATTTTCTATCTCTTTTTGAAGATTCTCTTCTTCTTTTATGTTGTTGGAACTGTTATCTTCTAGTGTTTTATACTCAAGTTCTTTTTCTTTAAATATTGTAGATAATTTATCAACTTCTTTTTGAAGAAAATCATGCTTTGTTTGTTGTGTTTGCAGGTTTGCACTTAAAGCATTAAGAGTTTTTTGTGTAGAAGTAGTGTTTTTTTCTTCCTCTTTATACTGAGTGATGTTCTGTTTTATTATCCCTATAGTAGAGAGTAAGTTTTCATCTTTATCATTATTAAGTAGGTAAGTGTTTTTTATCTTTATTTGTTTAGTTATATGATTGTAGTTTTCAGAAATACTCTCTAAAGATTTTGTAGTTTCACTTAAACTCTCTTTTTTAGCTTTTAAAGAAAATTTTGATTTACTAATATTTTGTAAAGTTTGTTTCTCTTGAGTTTGAATCTCACGAGCCAATTTTAGCTTTTTGTTTTGTGTTTCAAACTCTGCACTCTCTTTTTCAAACTCTTTTTTGACAAGAGCATAAGCTTCACTTTTTTCTTTTATCTCTTGCTTTAAAGTCTCTAACTCATTAGTAAATTTAGCTGATACCTCTTTATCTGCTTTTACACTCTTTTGTAACTGTTCATGTGTACTAAAAGTTGATGAGACATTTAATGCTCTGTTAGCTAAGGCAAGTTTTTCAAATGAGCTTTTATTTTCTTCTTTTATTTTTTTAGCTTCTATGAACTCCTCTTCATACTTTTTACTTTCTGATGTAAGTTCTGAGAGTCTTTGAGTCCAGTTAAGTGCTAAAGTAAGCTCTTTAAGTTCATCATCGCTTTTTTTCTTTAGGCTTATGTTTTGATCAAGCTCTTTTTGCTTTTGTTTTACAATCTCATCATCTAAAACATCAATATTCTCTAAAACCTTTTGATCAGATTGCATATCTTGTACTAGGTCACGATGTTTGTTAAATACAGCTATGGATATATTTGCATATATTTGTGTACCAGTGATTTTTTCTAGTAAAGATGATCGTTCTTTTTCATCTGCCTTTAAAAAAGCATCAAACCCACCTTGAGCAAGCATCATAGACTGGGTAAAGCGTCCAAAATCTAAACCTGAAAGCTCCTCTATCTTTTTTGGAACTTCTCTTGATTTTTGAGTTATGATTTTTTCATTGCTTATATCAAAAAGTTCCATTTTCGCAGTTTGGAACTTTCCATCATGTTTATTACGCGCTCTTCTTTGACTCCAAGATGAACGAAACATCTTAGTTTTAATCTCAAACTCAACTTCACAATAAGCTTCACCTGCATGCCTAGACATCAAGTAGTCTGGATTTTTTAGTCTTGCAGTTCGTCCATATAATGCACAAGAGATGATGTCAAGTATAGTACTTTTACCTGCACCAGTTGGTCCTGTTATAGCGAACAAAGAACCATCTTTAGTAAGCTCTTCAAAGTTTATCTCAGTTTCACCTTTTAGAGAGTTGATATTTAAAGCTTTTATTGAAAGTATTTTCATGAGTTTTGAACCTCATTTACAATGTTTTTAAAATTTGTGATTAATTTTTTAGTAAACTCTTCATCTTCTAAACAGTCTTGTTCTATGCGACGCTCAAATACCTCTAATGGATTAAGTTCATCTAAGCTAATGACTTCAAAGTCTGATGAGTGAAGAGCTTGCTCTACTCTATCTATCTTCACTGCTAAAAGTATTAACTCTAACTCCGTAGCTTTTTCTCGTATAAGTTGATTTGCATGCACGGGGTTGTCATCTTTTAGATGAACTTCTATCCATGTCTCTTTGTTTTCAATTTTTTCAAGTTCGTAAACAATAGATTCTACATCTCCCCTAAGCACTAAAAGAGGTCTATAAAGTGGTATATCTAGTTCACTTACTTTTACTTCTTTATCTTTAAACTCAACAATATTTACTTTTTTTTGAGTAGTAGACTCACTAAAACTAAGAGGTATAGGTGAACCAGAGTAACAAACATGCTCTTGCCCTACTCTTTGGTTAATATGAAGATGCCCTAAGGCTACATAGTCAAAGTTCTTTGCAAAAAAGTCACTATCTATATCTAAAGTTCCACCTATGTATATATCTCGTTCTGATTCACTTGCTTTACTTCCAACTGTTGTTAAATGCCCTGTAGCAATGATAGGAATATTTTGTTCTTTACAAAGTTCTAAGGCCTCTTTGTAAACATTATTGTAATGCTCTTTTATTCCAAGAGATAAAGCATTTTCTTTATCTTTTATAGTCTCACCACTTAAAGACTGCCTAACAACATAATCTCTTAGAAATGGAACAGCACAAACAATACCCTCAAGTTTTTCATCTTTATATATACTAATAATCTCATTTTCATCCTCATCACCAGAGGTAATTACATGAACATTAAGTGCTTTTAAAAGTTGTTGTGGAGCTTTTAGTGTAGCTATAGAGTCATGGTTTCCAGCAGTTATGATTATATTTTTACAAGAAGAAGATTTTAGTTTAGTTAAAAAATTATAATAAAGTTCAAGAGCATAGTTTGGAGGAGTACCAGTATCAAAGATATCACCAGCAACTATAAGTACATCTATATTTTCAGATTCTACAGCCTCAAGAAGCCAAGCTAAAAAAGCTTGATGCTCTTCTAAGCGACTTTTACCCATAAAGCTTTGTCCTAAGTGCCAATCTGAAGTATGCAATATTTTCATCTATAATTCCCTAATAATTTAAAATATTATACAGTTTTTTATTTAATATAGTAAATTTATTTATTTTTAAAATAGTTGATTTGTTAATTAGTTACTACAAACTTTAATATTAGCCAGTTTTTAAAGTATAAAGTGTTAAGATATAGAACAATAAAACAAGGAAATAGTGTATGGAAAATGTTAATTGTGATATTTTAATTATTGGTGGTGGTCCTGCTGGTGGAGTGAGTGCTATAACAGCAAAGATGAACTACCCTCAAAAAGAAGTACTTGTTGTACGTGAATTTAAGGAGCAATTAGTTCCGTGTGCTATTCCCTACATATTTGGCAAGACATTAGGATGTAGTGAAAAGGATTTAGGTTCTTGCGCTGCTGCAGCAGAGATGGGTATTTCTACTCTTTTAGGAGAAGTCCGTGATATAGATTTTATGGGAAAAATTGCTTTTACTACAAAAGAGGCTATACATTTTGATAAGCTAATATTTGCTACAGGTTCTAAGCCTTTTGTACATGATTCTCTTCGACATGCTTTAGCTCTTGAAGGTGTTTTTACTGTCGCTAAAAATAAGGCTCTTATAGATAAAGCTAAGAGATATATGAAAGATAAAACAGATATCATTGTTATTGGTACTGGATTTATCGGTATTGAAATGGCTATGGAGCTTGTAAGTGATGGAAAAAAAGTCAAAGTTATTGGTGGCTCAAAGCATATACTCAAAGGAGCTTTTGATAATGAAGTTGCGATTGAGGCTGAGAAAATATTGTTGGAGGCTGGTATTGAGTATATTGGCAACGATCGAGTAAAAGAGATTTTAGACTTTAATGGTGACAATATTGCAAATGCAGTAGAACTCAAAAGTGGAAAAATCATCAATGCAGATGCAATTGTTTTAGCAACTGGTTACAAACCCAACACACACCTCGCAGAAAAAGTTGGTATTTCTCTTGGTCACTACGGTGGTATCTGGGTAGATGAATATATGAGAACATCAAACCATGACATTTTTGCTGTTGGTGATTGTACTGCAAGACGAGATTTTATTACAAAAGAACCATCAAAGGTGATGTTAGCTTCTACCTCTTCTGCAGAAGCTAGGGTTGCTGGAACCTCACTCTATGGTATAGAATACCTAAAAGGGTTTAGTGGAACTATAGCCATCTTTTCTACTATGCTTAGGTCTGTTGCATTTTCATCAGCAGGAGTTACAGAGGAAGAAGCTAAAAATGCTAAATTAGATGTAGTAGTTGGTTCATTTAGTGGACTTAACCGCCATCCTGAAACTATTCCAGATGCTCAAAAGCAGTTTGTTAAACTAATAGCTATGAAAAATGGTGGAACTATCATCGGTGGTCAAATTATCGGTGGGAAAGAAACAGGTGAAATGATAAACATAGTTGGAACTATGATTGAGTCAAAGTTTGATGTGTATCAGGTTATGTCGATGCAAGTAGCTACACAACCAATGCTTACCGCTGCACCAACATCTTACCCTATCACAATGGCAGCAGTTAGCATCATAGGACAATTAAAATGATAGAGACTTTTTTACTTTATGGTCTTTTTGTTAGTGTTGCTGTTTTTTTACTTTATTTTTTAGGTATTGCTTTAGCACCATATGCTCCTAGCAGTATTAAAAATGAGCACTTTGAATGTGGTCTTCCAACCTCTTCATTTACTCCAAAAAAAGCAAACTTTGGCTTTTTTGTTTATGCAATTATGTTTATAGTTGCAGATATGACTGGTTTATTTTTCTCACTTTTTGTCTTCGGGCTAGATAAACATGCTTCACTTGTTGCAAGTCTTTTTGCTCTTATCATGGCACTTGCTATTACACTCGCAATGCGCGAACTTCAAAAGGAAAATAATGCTTAAAATACTTGATTTTTTTGACTATGCAAAAAGTGAATCTCTTTGGATGGCACACTTTTGTACTGGATGTTGCTCTTTAGAGATGGCAGCAGCTATGGGACCAAGGTATGATTGGGAGCGTTATGGGTACCTACCAACTCCAACACCTCGTCAAGCTGATGTACTAATGATAACTGGTTTAGTTAGTAAAAAGATACTTCCAGCACTTTTAAGAACTTATGCACAGATGCCTGAGCCTAAGTATGTAGTTGCTATGGGAGCTTGCTCTTTTGATGGTGGTCCATATAATGATTCTTTATCTGTAATTAAAAATCCTACTGAAATTTTACCTGCTGATGTTTTCATAGCTGGATGCCCTCCTAAACCTGAAGCTATTATAGAAGGTTTAGAACAGGTAAAGCAAAAGATAAAAAATGGTGAACCAAGTGCAGCAAGCCAAGGTGGTCTTTGGAAAGAGATGGAGTTTTAATGGAAAATGTACGCAAAATTATTGAAAATTTCACTTGCGAATATGTAGAAAACTACAAAAAAACATGGCTTAAGGCAAAATTGAGTTCTAAAGATGATTTGCTTAATCTTTCGGAGGCTATAAAAAAAGAGGGGCTTCGCTCACTCTCTACAGTTTCTCCTACAGATTTTTTAGAAGATAATATCATGGAGATGAATTACTTTTTTGAAGATTTAGATACTAAAAGAAATCTTTGGCTTAAAGTTGATTTACCTCGTGATAAAGAGGGTTGCAAGATAGAGTCTCTTACTCCACTTTTTGCAAGTGCAAATTGGCATGAAAGAGAGGCGTTTTCTATGTTTGGAGTGCAATTTTTAAATCATCCAGACCTTAGAGAGATAATTAAGAGTGAAGATTTTAAAGGTGTTTACCCATTTAGAAAAGATTTTGATTGGGATGCTCATGAAAAAAATCAAACACAAAATATTCAGCAGATTGTGGATGCTTTTAAAAAAGAGCAAAATGAAAATGAAAAAGATTTAGACCCTGACTCTTCGGAGACAATTCTTAACTGGGGACCAACACACCCAGCAAGTGGACCTATACGACTTCGTGTACACTGTGATGGTGAAGAGGTAATAAGTATAGACCCAGACATTGGTTATGTTTGGCGTGCGCTAGAGCATCTTGTAACAAAAAAAGATTTTGTTGGTGCAATTGTCGCCGTGGAGCGTCTGTGTTTTATGGATAACATCAACTCTATGGTTGGCTACTGTATGGCAGTTGAAGAGATAGCAGAAGTAGAGATAACTCCCTTTGCTTCATGGATGCGTGTTTTGCTTGGTGAAGTAGCTCGTGTGTCATCACATTTTATGGGTCTTGGAGGCTTTTTCAATAACATGGGTTTACATACTTTAGGAATGTGGAACATGGATACTAGAGAGTTTTTCTTAGACTTCTTAGAATCATACTCAGGAGCAAGAATCGCCACTGCGTCTATAGAACCAGGTGGTGTTAGATATGGTCTTGATATGAGTATGTTTGATGAGTTACAAAAAGCTTTAGACAAGTTTGATAATAGTGTTGGAGAAGTTGAAGCTGTATTCGTAAAAAATCCAACGATGAAACTTCGCTCAGACAATGTTGGTATCTTAACAAAAGAGGAAGTACATGAATTTGGACTAAGTGGTATAGTCGCTCGTGCAAGTGGTGTAAAAACTGACATTAGAATAGATGAGCCTTACGCTGCTTATGGTGAACTTGACTTAGAGTACATTACTCAAGAAAAAGGTAGTGCTAAAGATAGATTTATGATGCTCTTTCTTGATTTAAAACAGTCTGTAGAGATTATTAAAAAAGCAAAAGCCCATATTGAAAAAGCAGTTGCTGATGCTAAGATGAATCCAACTAAAGATCATATGGTTAAGGTACCAAAAAAGCTACCTAAAGGTGAAGCGATAAGCCGTGTTGAGTGGGCAAGAGGTGAGGTGCTTATGCACTTAGTGACAGAGGAAAAAGCAAAAACACCATATCGCCTTAAGATGAGAGCACCAAGTTTTAACCACACTATGATGCTAAATCACCTACTAAAAGGTCAAACACTTGCAGATATTCCACTTATTTTTGGAAGTCTGTACATTTGTCAGGGGGATTTAGATAGATGATAGATACACTCTTTTCAGCCTTTGTTTTTCCTGGGCTTCTTTATGTTTTAGTCTGGACTGTTGGACTCTTTTGGTTTTTTAGAAAATTTATGGCTGCCCTTCACAAACGGGTAGGTCCTAGTTTTAATGGTAAAGCAGGAAGCTACCAAACACTTTTTGATTTAAGTAAGCTTCTTACTAAAGAGAGCATAACTCCTGATGGAGTAAATCCTTATCTTTTTTCAATTATGCCACTTTTAGCTGTTATTATTGCTATGCTTCCTGCGGCTTTTATACCGTGGATGGATGGGTTAGTTGTAGTTGATAGTGACTATGGTCTTTTGGCACTTGTGATTCTCATAGGTATTG
This sequence comes from Helicobacteraceae bacterium, assembly GCA_015488775.1. Classification (GTDB taxonomy): domain Bacteria; phylum Campylobacterota; class Campylobacteria; order Campylobacterales; family Sulfurimonadaceae; genus WFNF01. The sequence goes on along the minus strand of WFNF01000038.1, from coordinate 32,302 downwards.
AACCATTTTTACTTTTTCTTACAGGTTTTGGCTCAAACAACAAGTACTCTTTTCTTGGTGGTGTACGCATATTGACACAGTCTATCTCGATGGAGACAGCTTTTTTCTTATCGGCTTTATCTCCTGCTCTACTTTTTGGAACTATGAACTTAACTCAGATAGTTGAGCAGAGTTCATGGTTTAGTTTTCTAATACTTTTTCCTGGCCTTGCTATGTACTTCGTAGCACTTTTAGGTCTCTTAGAACAACCTCCTTTTAACATTCCTGATGCAGAACAAGAGATAGTTTATGGTTTCTACACGGAATACAGTGGTACAAACTATTTTTTACTCAAACTTGCAGAATTTGCTGAGTTTATGGCTGTTTTTGCAGGAGCTACAGCACTCTTTTTAGGAGCATATAAAGGTATTTTCTTTGATAGTTACTTCTTCTTTTTTATGAAAATGTTGGGTATTGCTATGTTAATGATGACTATTCGTGCAGCGACACCTCGTATTACCCTAGCACAGATGCTATCTTTTTCATGGAAATACATGGTACCACTTGCATTACTAAACCTTGCTTGGGTACTCTTTGCAAAATCACTTTGGTTTATGGGAGCATAAAAGATGATACTTCAGATACTAAACAGAACATTAAGAGTAGCAAAAGCACTAATGACACCATCACCAGCAAATAAAGATGTTCGTTATGAAGCTATGCATAATCCATCACGATACCGTGGAGAACATAGAGTAGATTATGAAACATGTATAGGGTGTGATAGCTGTAATAAAATCTGCCCAACACATGCTATAACGATGAAAAAATTTCCATTTAAAAAGCAAAACATAGTACCAGAGGTAAGTCTCTCAGTTTGTATATTTTGTGGACTATGTGAAGATGTTTGCCCCACAAAACCTGAAAAATCCATCATCTTAAGTGGTGGTAGGTATGACATGCTTAGTGGCGGTTGGCATGAGGATCAAAATGATTTTTGGGTACATACGGATGTTCCTCAAAGTTACATAGATTCTCGTTTAGAAGATGAGGAAGCTACTCGTGTGAAAAAAGAGCTCGCTACTAAGAAAAAAGTAGCTGAGGCTGAGGCAAAGAAAAAAGCTGAAGCTGGTGAAGAGATAAAAAAGGTAGAAACAACTTTGCCTGATTTTAATAAGGGAGTATTAGAATGAACATAGCACTTTTAAGTGTAGTATTACTTTTGGCAATTGGCTCATTAGTTATAAAAAAAAGTGTTCCAGCTATCATAAGTTTTATACTTATGATGTTTGTTCTTGGTTTGTACTATATTAACCTTGATGCAAAGATGCTTGGACTTTTTCAGATTTTTATCTATACAGGTGGAATTATGGTTCTTATGCTTTTTGGTGTTACTATCATTGGAACTGAATTTCCAAAGTATAAAGTAAAACCATTTAATGCAGTAGCTGCTTTTTTACTTTTTTTAAGTATTTCAGCACTTTTTTTACGAGGGGTTGAAAACCTAAGACTAAAACTTAATCAACCAGTAGAAAATGTCAATCTTTTTAGTGCTGAGTTTAGCGACTTTGTAATTATATTTGCACTTATCGCTTCTTCTTTACTCTATGCTACAGTAAAGATGAGTAGTACACTTAAAGCAAAAAGGAGTAGATAATGTTTGAAATAGAGATGCTTTTTGCCTTTGCTCTTTTTTCTCTTGGCGTTTACGGAGTAAGTTCGAGTAGAGATTTTTTACGAATATTTTTTTCCTTAGAGATGCTTTTAAATGCAGTCATTATGATACTTGCAACCACAGCTCATCATCTAGGCATGACACAAAATATAGTTTTAGCATACATGGTTATGATACTTGCAACACTTGAGGCAGCGGCTGGCCTACTTATCTTTGCTGCAGCAAATAAGATAGCTAAAGTGGTGAGTCCAGATGAGTTTAAAGGAGAAAATAATGCCTAATTTAGCAATAATTTTACTTATGCTTCCTATGTTTGGGGCACTCTTCGCTTTTTTGAGTGGTAAGATAAATAAAAAATTTGCTTTTTGGAGTGCTGAAATTATTGGTTTAAGCCTTTTTCTTATTACTCTTAAACTTTACAGCTCATACACTGTACCCATAGATTTACCAATGACTTGGTTTAGTCTTGGTGATTTCAGTATCCCCTTTGGTATTTATATTGATGAACTTTCCCTTGTTATGTTGTTAATAGCTACCGGACTTGGATTTTTAGATATTCACTTTGCTCATGATTATATGGCAAAAGATCCACACCAACCACGATACTATGCAAAAGTGCTTTTTTTCATTGGTGGTATGATTTTACTTGTGAGTGCAAAAGATATGGTTTCACTCTTTACAGGTTGGGAGTTTATGGGGCTTGCTTCTTATCTACTTATATCTTTTTGGCATGATCAAAACGCTCCTGCTGACGCTGGTGTGAGTGCATTTTTATTTACAAGATTTGGAGATATCTTTCTATTTGCATCTATTGGTCTTCTTTTTTATCTAACTGGTTCACTTGATTTAGTACATCTAAACGAATTAGCAAGCAATGGAAAAATTGAACAAAATATGATGTATCTTATCGCTATATTTATCTTTATAGCAGCTATTGGAAAATCTGGGCAGTTTCCACTTTTTCCTTGGCTTATGAGAGCAATGGAGGGACCAACTACAGTTTCAGCACTTATCCATGGTGCAACTATGGTTAACAGTGGTATCTATATAGTTGCTCGTCTTTTTGATTTTTATGTGGCAGCAGAAGCACTTTTAGTTGTGGCTGCATTTGGTGCCATCTCTGCGTTTATTGGTGCAACTTCTGCTCTAGTTCAGAGTGAGCTTAAAAAAGTGCTTGCTTATTCAACTATGTCACATCTATCTTTAGCATTCATTGGTCTTGGTGCTGGTAGTTTAGCGGCAGGTATGACACACTTAGTAAATCATGCTGTTTTTAAAGCACTTCTGTTTTTAGGAGCTGGTGCTATCATCATGTCAGCATCACATGTAAAAGATATGTGGCGTTTTGGTGGACTAAAAACTAAGATGCCTCTTGTAGCTCTTTTTATGGGACTTGGAGCATTAAGCCTAAGTGGAATTCCACCTTTTAGTGGTTTTTATTCTAAAGATGCCATAATTATAGCAACACTTACAAATCCACTAACAAGTGGACTTATCTCATCTTTGACACTTATAGCAGGTATTCTATCAATTGCTTACATCGCGCGACTTTGGTTTCTTACTTTTAGTGGAGAGCCTAGAGATAAAGAGCTATTTTTAAAAACTTCAAAACCATCTTTTTTTTGGATAGTTTTACCACTTGCCATCATGGCAATCGCAACATTTTTGATGGGATTTTCACAAGAAAGTATAGCAAAACTAGTAAGTGGCAATGTACCACAAGAGGAGCATGTCTCAGGGCTTTTTATTGGGCTTATGAGTAGTATTACTCTTTTAGCACTTATTGTTTACTACTATTTTGTTAAGCGACTTGATTTGACTAAAAAAATAGCTGCACAACCACTAATGCGTTCTATTCACAAGGTACTTTTCAACGGCTACTTTATAGAGTTCTTCATTCACTACTTTGCCAAAGAGGTAGTTATTGGAGGCTTTGCTAAATCAATAAATTGGATAGATACTTATATTATCGATGCTACAGTTAATGCTACTGTAAAAGTAGCACAAAGAGTTAAAATGCTCTTTGCTAAAACACATACAGGCTACACAAGTGATAATTCTGGAGCGATGGCTTTTGGGATTCTTATTTTACTAATTATACTTTTTATAGGAGGTGCAATGTGAGCGGAGTAGAACTTATATTTTATCCATTTATTATAGCACTTCTTACAGCTGTGTTTTTTCGTCAAAACAGTGCTGTTAGTAAGTTTGTAGCATTAGCACTTTTTACCTACATGTTACTCTTTAGCATAAATCTTTTTTCACAACTTCCAAGTAGTGGATATTTAGACTTAGGTACATATTTATCTGTGCCTAAATTTGATTTTATACTAACACTTAAAGTTGATATGCTTAGCACTATTATGCTTACTCTTACTTCTGTTCTTCTACTTTTAGTAGCACTCTCAAGTTGGAGTATGAAAAACCAAGCACTTTACTACTCTTTGCTTATCTTTTTTAGTGGGGCTATTTTTGGTGTGTTTATGAGTACAAATCTTTTATGGTTTTTTATCTTTTGGGAGCTTACTCTTGTGCCTATGTACTTTTTAGTAGGTATTTGGGGAGAAGAAAGACGCATTTATGCAGCAGTGAAATTTTTTCTCTATACTCATGTTGCTTCTATGTTTGTGCTTCTTGCATTTTTTCTCATCCACAAAGAAGCAGGTACTTTTGATATGACACTAGTAAGAGAGGGAATGCTTCTCTCGCCTGTACTTATATGGTGGCTATTATTTGTAGGTTTTTCTGTAAAAATGCCACTTTTTCCTTTTCATACATGGCTACCAGATGCGCATGTACAAGCACCAGCACCTATATCTGTTTTACTTGCTGGAGTTCTTCTAAAGATGGGAGCTTACGCAATGATTCGTATGGTGCTACTACTTCTACCTGAGACTTCACAGCAGTATGCTTGGGTTCTTTTAGTTCTAGGACTAATTACTCTTTTTTATGCAGGGTTTATGGCTATCTATGAAACACACCTTAAAAAGATGGTAGCATATAGCTCTATCTCACACATGGGGCTTGTGGCTATAGCTATGGCAACACTAAGTTACTCAGGACTAAGTGCTGCCCTTTATGAGATGATAGGACATGCTTTTGTTATAGCTCCGTTATTTTTACTTGCTGGATTTTTCCACCATAAAACTGGCTCATGGGAGATGAAAGATATGGGTGGCATTATGCAAAAAGCCCCTTATATTTCGGCTATCTTCGTTTTAGCTGGACTTGGAGCCTTAGGGCTTCCTGGAACTATGGGTTTTGTTGGGGAGCTTAGTATTCTTCTTAGTAGTATAAAAAGTTTTGGTTTGTGGATGGCAGTTGTAGCTTTTGGCTCTATGCTTGGCGCTGCTTATATCATCTGGACACTAAGAAGAGTTATCTATGGTGAGATGAGTGAGGTGGTGCGTAAAACAAACTTCTCTATGAATATTTTTGAGTTTTTAGCACTTGCTATTTTTGCACTTTTTATCATACTATTTGGAGTTTTCCCAAATCTACTCTTTGAGTATATTAATCCTGCCTTTGCGCAATTTACATCTCTAGGAGGTGCTTTATGATAAGTGCATTTACAATTCTCTTTACTATGGCACTTGTAAGCCTCTTTTTTCATAGAAGTTTTTTACTTAAACCTCTGTCTTTAGTTGCTTTATCCGCTGCATTTTATGTAACACTTGGTGGTGCAGTTGTACCACTGATAGGTTTTGCTACAAATGAACAAATTAAACTTTTTGAGCTTGTTTTGGAAATTGTTCTTTTTGCAAGTATCTTGCACGAGAGTGAAGAGATTACTATCACTCAGACACTTTTTTTAGGTGCTGCGTCAGTTTTACTTCTACAAAGTAACACTCTAGTAAGTTTCATTCTAAGTTTTGAAGCACTTAGTATTATTTCTGTAGTTCTAGTAAGTTATATCAAAACAAAGAATCAAGCCCAAGGTGCTGTCAAAATGTTTATCGCTGGAAGTATGGCAACAGGCATCGTCCTTCTAGGATCTGCATTTTATTTAATGGGTGGAGGTATGCTTCTTGAGCCACTTTCATCTAAAGGTTCAGAGTTTATGAACATAGGTGTAGCTCTTATGCTTGCAGGTCTTTTTTACAAACTCACAATTGTGCCATTTCACGGTTGGGCAATAGACACTTATGCACTTATTCGCCACTCTCACGCAGCCATACTAAGTGGTATAGCAAAAACAGTTGCAGCCTTAGCTATATTTAAAATCTTTGCACCTTTTTTAGCAGAGCATATAACACTAAGTTTACCACTATTAGCTACTCTTGCCATCATCACAATGACTCTTGGCAACTTCTTGGCACTTTTTACAAAAAACATTGCGCGTATACTTTCGTACTCCTCAATCGCTCATGCAGGTTATATGTTAATTGCCTTTGTCGCGGTAAAAAGTACTTATGCAGATGAGGGTATTTTATATATGGCAATAGCTTATATATTTATGCAAAGTGGCGCATTTTTAGCACTTGATAGCTTGAAAAAAGAGTACGATATTAAGACACTTGATGATCTTAAAGGTTTTGCATCACAAAATTCTACTCTATCCTTTTTCTTCACTATACAGCTACTTTCACTCGCAGGCATCCCACTTCTTGCAGGTTTCTTAGCAAAAGCAGTTGTATTTTACGCTGGTGTAGATGCAGGGCTTTGGTGGTTAGTTCTCATAGCACTACTTAACTCAGCGCTATCAGTTGGATACTATGCTTGGATAATTAAATCCATGTATTTTGATGAGGGAACTTTAAAAGAAAGATTGGTTGATTTACATCTGCCTCAAATTGCACAGTTAATTTTAGCAGCAGGAACTCTATATTTTGGTGTTTTTGCTAGCTCAGTGTTTATGTAAAAACATACTTAAAATGAACAACCCCGACCCAAGGGTACGTTTGAGCTTATAAGTCAAATAGTAACTGACTTGTATGCACCTTTGTATACTTCTTGCCTTGATCTTTCACATAATTTCTTATCAGGATGTTTTGCAAAAACTTCTCTTGCTGTGATACTTTTTATTATTTGCACCATCCGTGTTACTGTCATTTTTGGCACACTTTGCACTAAAAAATGAACATTATCTTCATCATTTCCAAACAAATATTCACCAAGGTATCTTCGATACCTTGACTAAATACTTTTCTTCTGTATTTTGCTGGAAATACTAAATGGTATAACAACAATGTTTTGTTATGACTTTTAAATATATGTTCACTCATTCCATATTGTACTGTATGGTTTCTTGAATTGTTGCCTACCGACCCAAGGGTACGGGGAAATCTTTTAGATTATACAATTTTTTATTTAACGTAGTAGATTTATTTATTTTTAAATTAATAGTATTTTTAATTCTCTAATTAGCTTTCTTTCAATAAAAGTGTTTATATTGTAAAAGTATAAAAATTATCTCATCATCTGCTGTGCATCTACAACCATATTGTTCATGTTGTTTAGTATAGAATATTCTAAAACATCAAAAAGTTCATGTATCAGTGTTGATGATTTTTCATGTTGATCAGAACAAACCACACTTGTATACATAATTTTTCCAAAATTACCTTGCTGAAAACCAACTAACATATTTGTACTAGCTTTTATACCCGAACTTATATTTGCATTATCAAAAACAACACAACATAAGTTTTTATCAAGCTCTATAAAAAAATCTGTTTGTCTAGTGTATTCACTAAAGTTTGATATATCAATTCCATCTTCAGTGTAACCAATAGCTAATGCGTAAGACTGTTTATATCTTCTTGCTCTATAATCATAATTTTCAATTCTAGAACTTATTGTTTTATGGTTTAATAATCTATTTTCTTTTATTTCTTTAATCAAGTTGGATTCCTTTATAGCTAAAAAGTGATATTTTAGCTAATTTAACTTAGGAAAAAGATATTATGATTTAAAATAAATCTTTTTATAATAATTATAATTATAAAATACACGTAAAAATGGATTATTTTGAACAATTATGAAAACTTACTAAAAGATAAAAATATACTTCTTGGAGTTACGGGAAGTATCTCTGCATATAAAGCTTTAGAGTTAACTAGACTTTTTATAAAAGCTGGTGCAAATGTTAGAGTTGTTATGAGTGAATCTGCAAAGAAGTTTGTTACACCCTTAAGTTTTGAGACACTATCTCGAAATAGTGTTTTAGATGATACAAATGAATCATGGAGTTCAGATTTTAACCACATTAAAATAACATCATGGGCTGATCTTTTTGTTATAGCTCCAGCAACTGCAAACACCATAGCAAAACTTGCAAATGGTATAGCTGATAATATCTTGTTGCAATGCGCCCTAGCCTACTCAAATATGAAGCTTATAGCTCCCTCAGCAAACACAAATATGTTAAATTCACCATTTACAGTTGCAAACTTAAAAATGTTAAAAGTAGCAAATTTTGAGTTAGTTGACACACAAAGTAAAGAGTTAGCTTGTGCAACAAGTGGAGATGGAGCTTTGGCAGAGCCTTTAGAGATATTTTGGCATAGTGCAAGATTACTTTTAAAAGATAGTTTCTACTCAAATAGACGTGTTATAGTAACAGGTGGTGGAAGTATAGAAAAGATTGATGATGTTAGATTTTTAAGTAACTTCTCTAGTGGCAAGATGGCTAGTGCCTTAGCTAAAGCACTCTTTTTAAAAGGTGCTGATGTAAACCTAATCTCTACAAAATTTGATGATGATCTTCCACAAATTATGCATAAACTTGAGGTTGAGGAAGCTGATGAGTTTTTAGACTATATAACTGACTCTGTACGCATCGCTAAAAAAGGGATGATGAGCAAAGCTTCTATCATTGAGGATGAACCCTTACATCTAATCCAAAAAGAGCCGTACTTGTTTATGGCAGCAGCTATATCTGACTATAAGGCAAAACATAAACAAAGTGGTAAACTTAAAAAAGAGATGCTTGGTGAAGAGTTTAACCTACAGCTTGTACAAAACAAAGATATCATAGCTTCTATAGATAAAGATGGCATAAAAACAGTAGCCTTTAAAGCTGAATTTGATGAGTTAAATGCAAAAGACAGTGCTACAAAAGCTTTAAATTCAAAAGGTGTAGATGCCATATGTTTAAATATCTTAGGTTCTAAAAACTCTTTTGGTTCTGATCAGAATGAGGTTGAATTTATTAGCAAAAACAACACTATAAGGTTTGATCAAGACGACAAGCTAAATATAGCTCTAAAAATCATAGAAGCATCTAAAGAGTTATGATTTCAAGTGAACTGCTTTCTACTCTTTCTAAAATCTCACCAAGCATTTTAAATGCAAGTTTAAAAACACTTAACCTAGAGGTTTTAAAACCCTTAGGTAACAACATTTACTTGGTGAAAATAGAAAATGAAACTATTAAACTACAATCAAAAAACATCTTACCAGAGCATACAAATCTAAAAGCTCTTATAGACACAAGTGATAAAAATCTTTTTAAAATTTTAAACTTTGTAAAAATACCACTTTTTTTGCAAAATATACAAAACGCAGATAAACATTTTGATTTTACAAGAGTTTTAGAGATACTTAAAAACTCTAAACCACACAACGAGCTTAAAACAGAAGTTTTAGAACTGCTTAGTAAAACCACCTCTAAAGATGATTTTACTGCCCTTTCATCTATACTTTTATCTTTAAATGCACAAACATTGAGTATTCCTTTTGATTATAGAGGGTTTATGAGCTTACTTCAAATGAAAAAAAGATACAATAAAAATCTAAAAAAATATTCTTTAGATTTTTTTGGATTTTTTGAACATCTTTTGAGTGTAAAAGGTGTAATCACAGAGTATGAAGATAATATTAAAATAGAATTAAGTGTTTTAAACTCTTATGTAAAAGAGGTTTTAGCAAAAGAGGGTTCCTCTTTAAAGTACAATATAAGTATAAATATTGATCAAAACATTGAACCACTTTACGACATGAGTTTAACAACTTTACTGGATAAAAAAGCATGAAAAACAAAGTTAACCACATTGCAATCATAATGGATGGAAACGGCAGATGGGCTCAAAATCAAGGTTTAAAACGTTCAAAAGGGCATGAAAAAGGTGCTGAGGTTGTTAGAGAAGTTACAAAGTATTGTGCATCACATAAAGATATAAATTTTTTAACACTTTACGCTTTTAGTACTGAAAATTGGAAAAGACCAAAAATTGAAGTTGATTTTTTAATTAAACTTTTACAAGTTTATCTTAAAAAAGAGTTAGCTTTATATTTAGAAAACGATATAAAGTTTAAAGCCATTGGGGACTTGAGTAGATTTCCAAACTCCTTACAAGATTTGATTATAAAAACGCAAAAGAAAACTGAGCATTGTAAGGCATTGACACATACTTTAGCTTTAAACTATGGTTCACATGATGAGATAAATAGAGCTTTAAAGTCTTTAAATGAAAGTGACTTAGAACTAAATATTGAGAACATTCAAGCTAAACTTGACATAAAAGAGAATGTTGATCTTTTTATAAGAACAGGTGGAGACCATAGACTTTCTAACTTTTTACTTTGGCAAAGCTCTTATGCTGAACTGTTTTTTACAGACACACTTTGGCCAGACTTTACAACACAAGAGTTAGAAAAGATTATAGAAAAATTTACAACAATTGAGAGAAGATTTGGAGGATTAAAATGATAGATATATATACACTTTTTACAATATTTATTTTAGGTTTGGCTATAGGTTCGTTTTTAAATGTAGTTATACTAAGAGTACCAACTGGTGAAAATATAGCTTTTCCAGCTTCACACTGTACTTCATGTAACACACCATTAAAGGCTTATCATAACATACCACTTTTTTCATGGATATTTTTAGGTGGCAAGTGTGCTTTTTGTAAAGAAAAAATCTCAATGCAATACCCTTCAATAGAGTTAGCACACGCAATAATGTTTAGTGCTATATTTTACAAAGCTGGTGTTAGTGTTGAAACTACACTTATAGCTCTATCTTTTACAACCCTACTCGCTTTAACTATGATAGACATAAAATACAAGGCTATACCTGACTCTTTAAATCTTTTAGCACTTACACTTGCCTTAGCTAGTGATCAAAGTTTTAAAGGTTTTTTTGAAAATCTACAAAATGCTTTAATTCTAGCTGGTGCTTTTTCACTTTTAAGATTTTATCTATCTTACTACCTATATCTTAAATTTCAAAGATTTATAACTAAGATGAAAGACTCATCTTGGACAAGATTTTACAACAAAGTTCCAACTTATATAGAAGCACTTGGTGAAGGTGATATTATGGTTGCTGCAACTATGGGAGCTATTTTAGGCTTGAAACTATCTTTGATGGCTGTATTTTTATCTGCACTGCTTTCTATACCTGTACTTTTAATGCTTAAGATGAGAAATGCTAGTGTTGCCTTTGTTCCATTTTTAACAACCGCCTCATTAACAGTTTTTTTCTTTGATGATTTTTTTAGCTCTTTCTTAGGATAACAATGAGAGAGCTAAAAGCTTATATATTAAAAAATTTAGCAATACTTTTTTTCTCTATATTTTTACCACTTTTTGCAATAGCATCTGTAATCTTTATGATTCAACTTGCAACTTATACATCTATCATTAAACTTAATGTTTATGAGATGTTTAAACTTTATCTTTTTATATTACCTGAAGCACTTTTTTATACCCTACCTATAAGTTTTTTTGTTGCTAGCGTAATGGCACTTTTTAAACTATCTAATGACAATGAACTTATAGTTGTTTTTGCACTTGGTATATCTCCCAATTTTATTTTAAAAACATTTTTTACCCCATCATTCTTTTTAAGTGCAATACTGTTTTTTGACTTTTTTGTTATGATACCTCATGCTAGTAACCTCTCTATAAATTTTATAAAACAAAAAAAGAGTGAAGCTAAGTTCAACTTATCTGCTTCTGAGTTTGGTCATCAGTTTGGTAAATGGCTTTTATATATAGGTAAAAGTGATGGAAATAAAAACTATGAAAAGATTTTTTTATTTAATAAAAACAACAAAGAGGAAGTTTTAATTAGTGCTCAAAGTGCAGAAGTTGTAAACAAAGACTCTATTTTAAGACTAAAACTTTTTGATGGTCAAGGCTATACATACAATAAAGAAAAATTTACACAAATAAATTTTGATTCAATGCTCATCAACAATCTACTTGAAACAAATTTTCAAACATATAGAACATCTATAGATTATTGGCTTTCTGAAGATAATAGGAAAAGAAAAATACCTATTTTTATAACAGATTTATTACTTTGTTTATTTCCAGTTTTATCTATAATGATAGCTTTAGCATTAGGTGTAGTTCATGCTAGACACAACAAAAATGGTATATATTTGCATATATTTTTAACTATATTATTTTATTATGGCTCCATAGTAGCTTTACAAACAAAAATAGGTTTTATAACTATACCAGTTGTTATACTAAGTTTTTTAACCATATCTTTTATATTATATAAAAATCAAATACTTAAAAGATTTTAATGCGTTACTTTATAACTATAAGCTATAACGGTACTTCATACGCTGGCTTACAAGTGCAAAAAAGCACTTCTAACACTATAATGGGTATGTTATATAAGGCTTTAAAAGCAAGTAATATCAACTCCAAACTTGTAGCATCAGGAAGAACAGACGCAGGAGTTCATGCTTTTAGACAAACTCTTCATTTTGATGTTGATTACACTATTGAAACTTCTAAATTAAAAGATATTTTACAAAGAAAACTACCCTCTAGTATATTTATAAGATCTCTAAAAAAAGTTGATCAAGAGATGCACGCTAGATACAGTGCTAAAAAAAGAGTTTATAGATATATTTTACAAGAAACACTACCTAGCGTTTTTGAAAATGATTTTGTAACCTATCATAAAAATCTAGATATAAATATACTAAAAGAAGCTATAAAAGTGTTTGAAGGTGAGCACTCTTTTGAAAATTTTAGAAAAACAGGTTCTGACACAGGCTCTTTTGTAAGAAATATATATAAAACAAAAGTATATAGATATAGAAGTAAAACCATATTATACTTTGAAGCAAACGGCTTTTTACGCTCACAAATTAGGCTTATGGTGGCTTTTTTACTACTAGTAAATGATAAAGTTTTTAACATAGAAGATTTGAAACAACAACTACTATATAGTAAACTATATAACAATAATCCTGCTCCACATCAAGGTTTATACTTAAGTAATATTATTTACTAAACTTTAGTCATATAGACTCATCTTTCTTGATATGACTTGATTTATTGTTTTTCATTTGCTATAATTGCAAAAATTAATTAGGAGAATTATTATGGCAAAACATCAATTTCAAACTGAAGTTAATCAACTTTTACAACTTATGATTCACTCTTTATACTCAAATAAAGAGATTTTTATTAGAGAGTTAGTTTCTAACTCATCAGACGCGTTAGATAAATTAAATATGTTAGTTTTAACAGATGACAAGTACAAAAACATCGACTTTACACCTAGAATAGATATAGCTTTTAACAAAGATGAAAAAACTATTACACTAAGTGATAATGGTATTGGTATGAATGAGGAAGATTTAGTAGCAAATATTGGTACTATAGCTAAATCAGGAACAAAAGCATTTTTAGAAAACCTAAGTGGTGATCAAAAAGCTGACTCTAAACTTATTGGTCAATTTGGTGTTGGTTTTTACTCTGCATTTATGGTTGCACACAAAATTGAAGTTACATCTAAAAAAGCAAATGAAGAAAAAGCTTACTTATGGGTAAGTGAGGGTACTGGTGAGTACGATTTAAGTGAAAGTACTAAAGAGACTCAAGGTACTACTATTAAAATGTATCTTAAAGATGATGAAGATGAGTTTTTAGAAGAGCAAAGAATTATATCTATAATTGAAAAGTACTCTAATCACATCCCTTTCCCAATTTTTATGGATAAAGAGAAATATGTAGCAGCTGTTAAAGATGATGACGATAAAGAGATTGAGCCATCACGTACAGATATTGAAAACACTCAAATCAATAAAGCAAACGCTTTATGGACTATCTCTAAATCTGAAGTAAAAGATGATGAGTATAAAGATTTTTATCAAAGTATTGCACACGATTCAGATGAGCCATTAACATGGATGCACAACAAAGCAGAGGGTGCTATAGAGTACACTACACTTTTTTACATCCCTAAAAAAGCGCCTATGGATATGTATAGAGTTGATTATGCTCCAGGTATTAAACTTTACATCAACCGTGTTTTCATAACTGATGACGATAAAGAGTTGATGCCAACTTACTTAAGATTTTTAAAAGGTGTTATAGACTCTAAAGATTTACCACTTAATGTATCTCGTGAGATTCTACAGTCAAACCCTGTTATGAATAAAATCCAAAATGCTTCTGTTAAAAAAGTTTTATCTGAACTTTCAAAAATGGCAAAAAAAGATACAGATAAATATGCAGAGTTTTACAAAGAGTTTGGAAATGTTTTAAAAGAGGGACTTTACTCAGATATGGGTAATCGTGAACGTATTTTAGAACTTCTAAAATTTAACACTTTAAACTCAGATGAACAAACAGATATAAGCACTTTTGCACAAAGTGTTGACCAAGATAAAAAAGAGATATATTACATAACTGGTAAAACAGCTCTTAGTATGCTTAAAAATGCACCACAATTAGAAAAATTCAAATCAAGAGACATAGATGTTCTTGTTATGAATGAAGAGATAGATACTATAGTTTTCCCTATGATAAACGAGTACAAAGAGTACAAGTTTATTAACGCAAACGATGCTAAGTTTGAAGAGAGCGAAGATGAGAAAAAAGCAAAAGAGGAAGTATCTAAAGAGTATGATTCATTTACAACTCAACTAAGTGATGCTTTAAAAGATAAGGTTAAAAAAGTTGAAGTAACTGATGAGTTAAGTGACTCTGCTGTTGTTCTAGTTGAAGACAAAGAAGACCCTAACTACATGATGGCACAGATGATGAAACAGATGGGTGGAGCAATGGGTTCAAGTGAAGTTCCAGAGATTAAACCTATATTGAAAATCAATCCTAAACATGCTTTAATTGAAAAACTACAAGCAAGTTCAGATGTAAATTTAGTAAATGATGCTGCAACTATCCTACTTGATCAAGCAAAACTTTATGCTGGTGAAGAGTTAGATGACACTGCTGAGTTTATCTCAAAAATCAACTCTATAATGAGTAGAGCTTTATAATAAATATTATCTCCTTATTGGAGATAATATAAAAAGCATTTTTAAACCTAAATTATGCAGTAGTGAACAATAAGTAGCGTCTATGCTTGTGCATAAGGGGCGTTTAGAAAATTTTTGCGCCTACCTTATTGGTAGGTCAATAATTTTATGAATGTGCCTTGTGTACAATGATAGATGCTTTCTTGAGTTCACTACTGCATAGTTTTGGTTAAACTAAATGTTTTATAATTTTAGTTTTTAAAATATCTCGATCAACTGGTTTTGATATATAATCATCCATACCACACTTTAAAAATCTTTTTTCATCATGTTGAAGAGCATTAGCAGTTACTGCAATGATTTTACTTGGATCAAATCCCATGTTGATTTCATACTCTCTAATTTTAATTGTAGCGTCGCTTCCACTCATAACAGGCATATTTTCATCCATAAAAACAAAATCATATCTTTTTAACTTCATAGATTCTAATGCTTCTAAGCCATTTAAAGCTTTATCTACGTGAAAATTGAACTCTTTAAGATACTCTTCTAAAAGCATCATGGATGCAGGATCATCTTCTGCTATTAAAACTGTTTTATCACTAAGGTCATATTGTTTTTCAATACTACTTACCTCTTTGTGTACAGTAATATCAGAAGATACGTCTTGAAATATAGGAAGTACTACAGTGAATGTTGAGCCTTTGGTTACTGTAGATTCTACAAATATATCGCCACCCATCAAGTTTGCTAAACGTTTAGATATGCTTAAACCTAAACCAGTTCCTTCAAGTTCTGATCTATTTTCAACCTGTTCAAAAGCATCAAAAATTTTGCCTTGAGAAGCTTTTGCAATCCCTACTCCATTGTCTTTTACGTGTATTATTACATTTTCACCAATATTAGTTATATCTAAAGTTATATGACCATATTTTTGTGTAAATTTTATTGCATTGCTTAGAAGATTATTTAAAATTTGTTTTAATCTAGAAAAATCTGCATAAGCATTATTAGGTAAGTTTTCATCATACTCAAAGCTTAAAACAATATCTTTCTCTATAGCTTTTTCTAAAAATAGACCATAACTTTCACTAAAAACTTTTTTAGTCTCAAAAAAACTATTTTCTATCTCAAATTTGCCACTCTCCATTTTTGAAAAATCTAAAATATCATTGATAATATTTAAAAGAGAATCCCCAGAACTTTTTATAATGCCAAACTTTCTAGATTTATCAACATCATTCTCTTCATTTTTTAAAATATCTATAAAACCTAAAATTGCATTTAATGGAGTTCTAATCTCATGAGACATAGAAGCTAAAAAATCACTTTTTACACTTGTTGCTTTTTCAAGTTCTACTATTTTATTTTCTAACTCCGAGGTCTTTTCATCTACCTTTTTTTCTAACTTTTCATTAAAATCTTCTAACTCTTTTGATGAAATATTTACAAGATGGGAAAGAGCTTTTTGAGCTGAATGAACTTTTATGGGAGTTTTTAAACAAGTATTACTCTTTTTTATTTTTTTAATCTTTTTAGATTCACTTAAAAGTAAAAGAGTCATAGTTTGATTTAAAAGATTATTTTTATAAAACTCACCATAAGTAAAAAACCCCATAGTAGGTGCTATAGAGCTAAAAGGTTGTAGCTCTTTATCTATATCTTCTTCTAAAAATCTTTTTCTAGCCATACATGAGTATATAAAAATAGATTCTATAGGATACTTTTCAACCTCACTTACAAGAGATGATATACTTTGTAATATAGAGTTGATATTTCCATAACCAAATTTTACCCTCTGACCCTCATTTATATTACCAGCAAAATTCAAGGATTTATCATCATTTTTATTTAATACTGCTCTTGCTACCTCACTACCATCATCATTTTGAATAATAAGAGGAAATTCAATACCTATACCAGGTAAAGCGTCTGCAACATCACTTCCTAGATAATGTTCATAAATCTCTAAAGCTTTTTTACCATCTATCTCATAAACTCTATTCTGATCAGATGATGTAATAATCATCTCTTTACCTATACCACTCCAATTAAAATTACTAGCAGTATTTACAATCAAATCATGTGAGTTAAGTGAAACACCAACTGCCCCATTTTCACTTATATTTGTATTATCAAATATATAAGTATGTTCAAACTTTGCTGCATCACCTGCCATTCCACCTGAAACTATTATATCTTTAGACACACTCAATATACCATTTAAAAACTCTTCACCATTTGTATAAAGTCCATCTGTAAAAAGCAATAAAACCTTTGTTTCATTTGTTATAAGCTTAAAAGCAAGCATCTGTCCAAGTTCATAAGATGAATACTCCGAATTGTTATCAACAAAATCAAGTTTAACAGATGTTTTTTTAAAAACCGTAATAGAGATAACAGCATCAAACTCATTTACATAATTTTCTAAAATCTCCCCATCACTAGTTGAACCAACAATATTTGCATTAGGTAAAAATTCTAAAGTTTCATCTCTAACTTTTTTAAGATATTTTTTAGAGTTATTACTAGAGAAAATTTGTATTAAAATCTCTTTTTCATATTTTAGTTTATGCTCTTTTATAGTTGAAATTAACTTATTTTTACTATATACAAAATTGTATGTATTCATTACTTTTGAGAAACCTTAATAAATTTTTTAGGGTGAAGTTTTTTAAATTGTGGCATTGCCATACCAACTGATGCATTAATATATGTAGGATCAGCTACAACATAACGCGTTGATTTATAATCTACACTATCACCATTAATTGGAGCTAGTATTGCTGTAGCCATATGGTTTGGATAAGTAATACCAAATGCCTTAACACCAAACAAAACTTCAACTAAGTATGAGTAAAGAGTAGCTCTATCTTCACAGTCACTTGACCTAAAGTAAAGTGTTTCTTGAGGAAACATAACTTTTTCACGACCAAATTGCTCATCATCAGTTTTATAATCAAACGATTTTTGAACCATATTTAAAACAAAGTTTAAAGCTACACTAGCTTGTTTTTTATCTATCATAGGTTTTATAGACTTGATCAAAGATGTTTTAGTTATCTCATCTAATGGTGCATTAAAAAATGCCTCATAATGAGCTTGAGGATAAGTCGCTAAAAAATCTAAAAGATTTTGATTATAATCATATGAATATCTATATGTTTTACCTAAATGTTTAAAAGATAATTTTTTAGTTTTCTTTACTAAAGCCAATCTAGGTAGACTCTTAAGTGATAAATCCATATCTTTTGTAGCATTAGCATAATCCTTAGGATAAGATTTTACACTACCTAGAGATCCTTTAGCATAAAAATCTAAAGCATAAAACTTTTTAGATCCAAATCTATAGTTTGCAGTTGAATAAACTGTATTTTTAGAGTATGAAAGTAAAATTGGTTTTGAGTTATTTAAAGCCAGTTTTACATTATATCCAAGGTGGTTTAGTACAAACCATCTATAAAGATTTTTGCTATCTTTATCTTTAAAATAAAATTCACTTCCCTTTTTAACCAATAGATACACACCCCAATCATTTAAGTTAAGGTTTTTAATATTTTGCTTATATTCAGCTATATGATTTGAATAATTTTTAGCTGATATTTTGTCAAAAAAGTTAACAACACCCTTTTGGTTTTTAGGGTAGTAATTTAAATCATTAAATTTTATAGTTTTAGAAAACTGTACATCTGTACCAAAAAACTTAAAAGTATTAACATTTTTAACTACAACTTTTTCAATCTCTTTTTTTATAGGCTTTACTATAGGTTCATGCTTGTGTATATCTTCTTTTTTAACCTCAGGTTCTAAAAGTTTTTTATCTACTTTTATAACTATAGGCTTTGGCTCAACAAACTTAATTTTTTTAGGAACTACAACTTTAACTATTGGTCCCTCTTTTTTAATTTTTGGAGCTTTTTTTACAGTTTTAATCTTTTTTGGTTTAGGTTTTTCATAAAGTTTTTCACCCTTATACTTCCTAAAATTTTGAAACTGCTTTTTTAAATTATCAGAAAAAGCCTTATCTTGTTTTTCAACAAAATTGCTATAACTTTCACTTTGAGCATTTTTATAATCCTCAAAACTTGATGCATTTAGACTTAGACTTAAACTTGTAAGTAGTAAAAGTTTAAAAAGGCCAAATTGCTTGTAACATACTGGTTGCCCATCCTTGATTAGTTGCACGATTAACATCTCCTTGATTTTCATATAAAATTTTAGCATCACTCATTTGAGCAGAGTTGATTTGGTTATTTTGATTTATGTCGTATGGTCTTATAACACCAGATATTTGTATAATCTGTTTTTCACCATCAATCATAATCTCACGTCTTCCGCTTATATAGTAGTTGTTGTTTTCTAAAACTTTTACAACCCTTGCAGAAACAGTTGTTGTAAAAGTAGCATCTTTAGTGTAAGAACCTTGTCCACTAAAAGCATTGTTTGTTGATGCATTAAAACCTACATTAGTAACACCACTTATATCTGTTGCAGCATTGTTGATACCTGTATTTGCACCACCACCTGCAAAAACACCACCATTTAAGTCAGTAGTATCACTCTTTTTTAAAGCTTTATTTGAACTGTTTGAACTTTTTGCATTTTCAGATATAACAACTGTGACTATATCATTAACATGTATAGCCTTATGATCAGAAAAAAGTGGGTTATCTCCTGAACCAAAAATACTTCCACCAGAGTTAAAAGTTGTCTCCTCCTCTTTTGCTGGCATCTGTTCAACATAAACTGGTGGCTCAAAATCAATTTTTGGCTCCATTGTTTTTGCTGTACAACCTAAAAACATAAGTAAAAATGTAGTAAAAAAGATTGCTTTAATCATCAATAGTATTCCCTTAAGATATAATTCTACCATTATTAAGCAAAAAAAATACCAAAAGGAAGATTATGAACTTAAAAGATACAATAAAAAATGACATTAAAGAGGCTATGAAAGCTAAAGATACCGTAAAGAGGGATGCTTTAAGGCTTTTAGCTAGTGCATTTAAACAAATAGAAGTTGATCAAAGAATTGAACTTAGTGACGAAGATTGTGTAAAAATAATCACAAAACAAGTAAAACAAAGAAATGATTCTATGACACAATACAAAGATGCAGGTCGTGATGATTTATATGACAAAGAAAAAGCTGAACTAGATTTATTTGCAACATACCTACCAGCACAACTAAGTGAAGATGAGTTAAAAGATGCACTAACAGCAATTATAACTAAGCTAGGAGCAACAAGCATGAAAGATATGGGTAAAGTTATGGGTATGGCTTCAAAAGAGCTTCAAGGTAAAGCAGATGGAAAACGTATAAATGAGTGTGTTAAAACCTTACTAAATTAATAAATAGTTAAATATACTCCATAATACATCTCTGAACGTCTTGCTTGAAAAAGTGAATTTTCTTGATACATTTGATTTGGTTTGGTGTAGTTTTCATACATCAAATCAACTGTTGCATGTGTGTTATTTTTACCCATAGCCCCTTTTAAAGAACGAGAGATACTAGCCATTGGGTTTAAAAATACATAAGCTACATTACCTAAAGCACTTGAACCCCATATTTTACCTTCATTTTCATCAAGTGATGTTTCTATTTGATACAAACCCTCACCCATTAAAGAACCAACAACAGGAGTACTAATAAGATCTTGTATTGATGGTATCTCAGCAAATGCTTCATAACCATATTCCCAAATAACACTAGACATTAAAACACTAAAAGCAAAAGATTCACCAATATTTAGACCATCACCCCTAGCAAAATTATAGTAAAACGCCCCACTTACAGGATGCCCTATATAGTTTATAACAAAATCATCTTGATCAATTACAGGTCCAGCAGCAACATTTTGTGACCATTTTTTAGTTATACCATCATTTAGTATGGACTCTTTATCCCAGTTTGAAACACTTTCAGGAAGTGCAAAAACAGCACCTATAGCAGCAACAAAAGCTACTTGTACATACATAGAATCTTCTATTAATTTTACATACTTATAATCTAAGGCTTCATCCAAGTCTATTTTAACAGCAGGATACTCACTTAGTACTTTTTCTTGGTACTTAGATATAGTATAGTTTTTTGCATATAGATAATTTTGTTTATTTTTAAAATACTGATCAACAAAACTTTCTTCATTTACTTTTAAAAACAAACAAGATTTATATGAGATATGTTGAAACATAAAAAGTTCATAATCATCTTTTGAAGTTTCTTGAAATTTATTGTATAAAAGCGTACCCTTTGCATTTAGCACAAAAGATAATAAAAATATTAAAATAAACGGTTTCATGATTTTTTATCTATGAATTTTTAAGCTTTTTAAGAGCATCTTCTACATTGTCTTGTCTCATCAAAGATTCACCAACTAAAAACGCATCAACGCCAGCTTTATTTAACTCAACCAATTGCTCATGTGAGTCTATACCACTCTCTGCAACTATAATCTTACCATTAGGAATCAAAGGTATAAGTTCAAAACTTAAGTTCATATTCATCTCAAATGTTTGTAGATTTCTATGATTTATGCCTATAATATCTGCACCTGCATATATAGCTTTAGTTAAGTCAATTTTATCATGAACCTCAACTAAAACCTCTAAACCTAAATGTCTAGCATAAGCTAAAAGATCTTTTAACTCTTTTTTACTAAGTGCAGCAGCGATTAGAAGTATAAAATCTGCACCAAAAACTAAAGCTTCAAGTATTTGGTATTCACTAACTATAAAATCTTTTCTTAAAAGTGGTATGCTTACATATCTTCTGATTCCAGCAAGATACTCAATATTACCTTGAAAGTAGTGAGGCTCAGTTAAAACAGATATAGCACTAGAACCTCCACGCTCATAAGCTTGAGCTATAGCTAGTGGGTCAAAATCTTCTCTTATAACACCCTTACTTGGGCTAGCTTTTTTAACTTCAGTAATAATTCTATATGGGTTGTCCTCGGTAGATTTTAAAAATTCATGAACATCTCTTGGTGCTCTTGCATTAAAAGCTAAAGATTTTCCTAACCAATCCATAGAAAACTCTTTTTCTCTTTTAACTAAATCTTCTTTTGTTCTTTTTATTATCTCATCTAAAATCATTTACAATATTTACCTTTAATTTATTTGCAATTATACAATACTTTTTACTAAACTAAAAAATTAGTTTTTCATACATTTATTTATGGCTTTTGTGTGTTTTATAAGTTCATCATCCTCTAAGCCTAAATCATTCACAACTTTTTTCATCAATTTATCTGCTTTTTTACAATCTGAAAGTTTATAATAACCCCAAGCTAATGAATCTAAATAATACGAAGAGTTTGGGCTTTTAGCTAAAGCTTCTTTAACATACTTCATACCATCTTTAATGTCAACATTGTGATCAATCATCAAGTAACCAAGATAGTTTAAATAAACAGGATCATCAAGCTCATCAACAACCACTTTAAGATTTTTTATAACTTTTTTAACTATTTTATTATTTGCCTCATTTGATTCATACTCATATATAGAACCTTGAGCTAAATATATAATATCACCCGTATCATCATAAAGTTCATAAGAGGTTTTTGAAGCTTTTTTTAGAGATTTTGAATTTATATATAGTTTTAAAAGTATCTCTTTGTCAGTTCCAGTTTTTTCCAAAAAAGTTGTTAAAGAGTTATAATCTTTTTTGTAAGCATATATCTTAATTATATGTATTCTTGAATCTTCACTACCTGTTTCTTTGTATAACTTCAAGTAAGTGTTTAACATGCCATCTATATTGTTAGACTCAGAGTAAAAACTTGCAAGTTGACTACATATATTATCGCCACATCCATACAATCTTGAATGTGTCTCCAATAGAGCTATCGCACCTTTTTTATCGTTTAAATTAAGATATAAAACTAAAGATAATTTTCTTAATACATTTTCATCATGATTAATATTGTAAGCACTCTCAAGATACCTTCTTGACATCTCATAATCTTTTAATTTTGAATACACATTACTAGTCAAAATATAATCTTTTTGAGTTTTTGAAAACTCTAAAAGAAGTAAAGATTCAGATTTTGCTTCCTCATACTTCTCTTGGTTAATCAAAGCAGATATTTCAAGTCTATAAAGTTCATCATCTTTTGGTGTTTTTAGTATCTCACTTTTTGCAAGTTTTTCAGCTTTATCATTTTCTTTAGAGTTTATTAAACATTTTATATTTTCATAAAGATACTCTTTTTTACCAGAATTTTCATAAAGAAGCTGATAAAGTCCTGATGCGCTTTTATAATCACCTTTATTTTGAGCATAAAGAGCAAATATAGCATAAGTATCTTCTTGATCAAAAGCTTTTTGTGATGGTGGTACGACCTCTTGTTTAGAGGCACATGATACTAAAAGTAAAGATGTGAAAAAAAGTAATATTAATGAATACCTGGACATTCTTGTTTAAGCTCCGATACATTGTTTTTAAAATAATCCCAAAATGGGAAAGTGATACATTGTGTTGGTCTAGCCATATAAACACTACAGCCCTCTATCTTTCTGTCGTAAAACACACAATCATAAGATAAACCAACAATTTTTTCTTTAATAGAGTATTTATACCCTTTTTTAACCAAATAATTGCTTTTAAAGAGCTCTACGTCTAGGTTTAGCAGTGTAGCTAAGGCTTTTATCTCACTAGTATTGACAAATATATTCCCACTCTCACCTGTACAACATTTTCCACCACAACTAGCACAAGCATTTTCATCAAAACTATAATTAAATCCCTCTTTTGTTATCATAACTGTGCCTTTATAGATGTTGTTTTTGCTTTTTTATATATATTTTGTGCCTCTTTGCCAAACACATCACCATCAAAGCTTATAAAAGGTGGTAAAACTCTCATATATGAGGATGAGTTTACTCTTGCATGAACCATAACAAGTGATGCCACCCTATCCTCTTTAGAGTGTACAAAACGCACATCAACTATTTTCATTTTTGCATCTTCTATAACTTTGGCTATCATGCCAAAACTTTGGGGATCGTAACAAAATATAAAATGCCCTTTAGGTTTTAGTAAAGTCTTAACCTTAGTGACAAACTGATCAAATGGTAGATTTACAGAGTATCTAGCTTTAAATCTCATCTCATCATCACTTTTAGCCACACCATCATGATAAAAAGGTGGATTAGAGATAATATAATCATACTTTTTAGATATATTAAAATCTAAAAAACTTTGATTATAAAGTTTATAGTTTATAGAGTTTATCTCAGCATTTTTTTGAGCATAAAAAGCAAAACTCTTTTGAAGTTCAACTGCTTCAAGATTTACTTTTGGGTTATCTCTAGCTACAAGTAAGCCAAGAACTCCACTACCAGCACCAACATCTAAAACTTCACCTCTAGGGTTAAAAGAGTTTATAAAGTCGTACAAAAAAATAGAATCAGAGTTAAAACAGTAACTTTTTAATGGTTGATACAGAAACATAAAAATCTTTATAGTATAATTTTGACATTATACCAAAATCCAAAAATAAAGACTATATTATGATAATTATACCTGCTCGTTTAGCTTCTTCAAGATTTCCACAAAAAGTTTTAGCCATTATTGATGACCTACCAATGGTTGTAACAACTGCAAAAAGGGTAGAAAGTATTGATAAAGTTGTAGTAGCTTGTGATGATGAAAAGATAAAAGAGGTTTGTGAATCTTATGGGATTAAAGCTGTTATGACATCAACTACACATAAAAGTGGAACAGATCGTATAAATGAGTGCGCTCAAATCTTAGATATAGATGATGATGAACTTATTATTAATGTCCAAGCAGATGAACCTTTTATAGAAGTCAATGTTGTCTCAAAACTCATAGATAGACTCCATGAACTTAAAAATCAAAACAAAGATTTCATAATGGGTTCATGTTTTAATGCAATCAATGAAGAATCAGCAAAAGACCCAAATCTTGTAAAAGTTGTTTTGGATGATAAACAAGACGCAATATATTTTTCACGCGCAAAAATCCCTTACAATAGAAGTGAAGTTGCTAACTATTATGGACATATAGGGATTTACGGTTTTACTAAAAAGTCATTAAAAGAGTTTTGTGACTTAGATGATGCACCACTAGAAGATATAGAAAAACTAGAGCAACTAAGAGCCATTTTTCATAAAAAACCTATCTCAATGGTAAAAGTATCTTCAACAAGTTTTGGAATAGATACGCTTGAAGATTTGGAACGTGCTAAACATATATTTCTTAGTTAAGAACTCTTATTTAATCAAAGCTTTATAGCTTTATATTATAATAAACTAAAAAATTATTAATTTAATAAAGAGCACCTCTAAATATAAGGATAGAACTTGACACTTTTAACACCTAATAAAAAAACAAAACCTATCAAAGAGTACATTGCTGATGATATAGAAGACTTTTTAGATTTTGCAACTTTAGATAAGCTACCAGATGATTGCCCTTGGAAAAGCTATGAAGGTATAAGTGAAACTGAATTTATGCAAACTTTATTTGCTCCATTAGGAAAAAAACATTACTTTTTCCAAAAGATAATCCCACACGTAAAAGATATAGCTTTTGTAAAAGTATATGCAAAGGCTATTAAAAAAGAGTATTGGTGTGCTTTATACCTAGTGGGGGAAGATAAAAATGGTGAAGCCTTATTTTATTTCGGTGGTGAGCCAAATCTCAACCCTATTATGCCAAGTTCTATAACTGAAAATTCTCAATGGAAAGAGTATCCGCAATTTTTAAAAGATATTTGGGCTATCCATGGTTTTTGGTTTGGAGATATGGAGTACGCTGTAGATTTACAAGATATAGCAAATTTAGGTGAGTATCAAGGTGGATATGACGCTATACAACATGCAACAAAACTTCAACTGATGAGCACTTTTGCAAATGAGTATCGCGGTGATAACGAAGATGATTTAAACGAATTTTATGAGTTAGCATTATTAGCGTTTGATGAAAAGCAAAGCAGTGAAATAAGTAAGGAGTTGACAAAAGGCTTAATGTCTACTGCTATGGGTAATGGAGATTTCATATGTATCTTACCTGATGAACAAGACAGAGACAGACTACGCATGGTCTATCTCTCACATGACATGAACTCAAGTATATATGAAAATTTTGATAAATTTTTAAAATACGATGACAGCCTATCTGCTAATCTTGTCTCAGAAGATTTAGACACAAATAATTTTGAAGACTTATGTAAAATCGCAAATAAGCTTTTTGAAAGTCGTAACTTTGAAGAAGCTATAATCTACTTTAGAAAAGCATTCAAGCTAAATCCTGAAGATGATGGGTATCTTCTAAACTATTATTCAAACACTCTTAGAGAACTTGAAGACTGTGAAGAAGAGCTAAACATGTTTATGAAAAATCGTGCTGATTATTCTTCTGACTTGTATTGGTTATATCAATATATAGACTTGATTGAAGACAAAGAAGATGATAATTATGTAGATGTATATTATGAAAAGCTTATGTCATTAACAGACTATAATAAAGCACGAGATTATAAAGATTATGCAAAATTTTTAAGATTTAACCTTAAAGATTATGAAAAAAGTGAACAATATTTTTTAAAATCTTTAGCTATAGATAAGACTTATAAGTATGCTTGTAATGGTTATGCTTGTCTTCTTATGTATCAGCTTGGACGAGATTTTGACAAGGCAGGCGAACTTCTACTTACTGCTATCAAAAAAGATACAAAAAATGCACTTTATCATTATAATTATGCTCTTCTTCAAAATCATTTAAAAAACAATGATGAAGCAAAAATATATATAGAAAAGTCACTAAAACTTAAACCTGAAGATGAAAATGCAAAAGAACTAAGAGATAAAATTTTGGATAAAACTTAGTAAATTATCTTACTTTTATCCACTATAGCGTCCCAATATGTCAAGACTACTTATTTTGGAATAGATACGCTTGAAGATTTGGAACGTGCTAAACATATATTTCTTAGTTAAGAACTTTTATTTAAGTAAAAATATGCAATTTTAAATTTTATATTGCGTAAGCTTGAATTAAAAAGCACTTCTTAGAAATTCTTCCCACATAAGCTGAAGATCAACCTTCTAAAGAAGTAGTAACAGTTAATAAATCATCCAAACAATCATCTTCGTGATTATACGTTAAAAACTTGTACTCTTCATTTATATCTTGCATTTTTGTCCTTATTTTTTCCATCAACAAAAGCTATATCTTTTCAACATACACATGCTTTCATCCTCAAAGATAAAAAGATTAATAACATAATTATTATTGTATATTTTTTCTGATGATACTTTATATTTATATGAATAATAATATAATAAGCTAAAAAAATTATTAATTTAATAAAGAGCACCTCTAAAATTGCTTAAGAGATGGGTTTATATAGTTTATTTTACGGTCTCAAACTTTTAGAGATGAGTTTAATGCAACATTGGATAGATTGTCAAAATAGAGCTGGAAAAAAGGATTAAGTATTAAAAAGCACTTTTCAAACTTACCTGATTATAGTCCATATAATTTAAAAATAGGAAATTAATGATGAATATAAATGATGAATATTATGTAATGACTTGGGATAATCGTAAACCTTTTATTGACTTAGATCAAGCAGATGATATGGATGTCGAGTTTGATGAAGATGTTATTAGACCAGTGCATATGGAAATAGATGATGATAATTGGGATGCAGGTTTACGTCCACAAGAATGTATGTATATTATAGGTGGAGAACTTTTAATTTCTAATGCTTTAAAAGAGAAATATTTTTATAAATATGATCTTGAATGTATTAAGTTACACAAAGCGTATATTACCTCTCCTGATGGTGAAGAGTACTTTGAAGGATATTGGTTAGTAATGATTCAACAGGTGCCTAGTAATTGGCTAGATGTTGAAAAAAGTGACTTGACTTTAGACCCTAATGCAGATCCTCTAAGCAAATATGAAAGTATTAACTCTTATCAATTGAATCAGAAGATATTAGAAAAGTTACCTTTAGAAGAACGATTATGTTTTGATTTGCCATATTCTGAATATGGTGCGACTTTACCTATTGTACACAAAGAGATGGTTGATGCACTGGCTTTGGTTGAAGATAGAACAGTTGTATTTGTGCCAATTTCAGAGGTTACATCTCAGCTTATGTGGGAAGAATTTCCAAAGGGTACTATTTAATTATGCTATCCTATATTTTATGATTGATTTATCTTCTACATATTTACCATATCTAAACCAACGTCCAGAACGGTACATATCTTTATTGTCACTCAGATATTTTAACCACTGATCAATATGCTCTTTTTTCTTAGAATAGTAACCTATAGTAGAAAGAGGAAAATATTCTCCTGTATAGATTAACAAGTCTTCAAATATTTGCGTATCTATAAACTCGTTATTTGTATTAAGGATATCGTTTAGTTGAAATTCTAAATCAATAGGTTCTAGTGTAGAAAAATGATACTTTTTATGGTTCTTAAAAATATCTGGATTGGTCTTGACATATGGGGACATTATAATAGTAGTTTTATGTAATGATTCTATTCTAAGCAATTCATCTATCTTTTCTTGAGAATTTAAATCTTTATAAGCATCTTGTATTTGATAATAGATATCGATAAGATTATCTAAACTAACTCGTGGCATTATTTTTTCCTTTAAAGTTTTTCAAATATCGTATTAAAGCTTGTCTACACTTGAAATATTTAAGATTTTTCTAACTCAATATCGGAGAATTTATTCTCATATTCTTCCTGATATTCGGCTAAACGCTTATCTAAAAATGTTTCTACTTTCGTATATTCTTCATTCGACTCTGGTATTTCACAATAAGTTCTAATATTCGGATATAGGGTTGATAAATCATTATAAAAACTATTTTTCCACTCACCAGTTTGAGACATATAATCTACAGCAAAATCTTTACCTACATCTCTATAGTGTATAGATAATAATTGTAATCCAATGGTATTTTTCATCATTAAAATTGAATTTTCATGATTTCGTAAAGGGGTTTGTTGTTGAAAAGAATCAATTTGTTTACTTACGATATCAGTAAGTAACCCTTTTTGCATAGACCAAAATAAAAATAATGTTGTTTCTAATCCAGCATAAGGAAATTCAGGATCAATATCTTCATCTAAAATACCTAAAGGAATTGCATATTTAACATTTTCCCAGTCTTCCATAAAATCTTCTAAAATATCACTCATTCTGATCCTTAATTATTTGATTAAAATAAGTAATAAAACTACTATAAGGTTTATCATCACAATAGCCAAATTTTTCTAATGTATTTATATATTTTTCCATGGTTGTTACATCAAGGGTTTGTTTCGAAATTTCAAACACCTTTATTAACTCATTTTTATCAAGTTCTTTCCATTGCCAATCTAGTAAGTCACAAGCACCCCTTGGATTTTTTTCTAATAATTCTTGGCTATTTACAAAAACTTCTTTGTAATACACAGAATAATCAACTGTACTCAATGTACTGTAAATGGACTGTTCCATTCCACCTAAGTCATCATTATTTAAAATCTTGATTAAAACTTTTACAACACGAGGATCTTGAGTATACTCAGCAAAATCAATCAGTCTAGAAAATTCAATTTCTTCTTTCTTTGTCATATACTTTAATTTAGACAAATTTAATAGTTTTTCTTTCCACTCACAAGTGTATTTAAAGTTCATGTTTATCAAGACCTTACTCCACCTACTTTTTCTAAGATTTATTATATACTTATCGAGTTTTATATTTATTTTTGTAAATCCGTTTCTTTATATCTTTTCAAGCCATTTAGTGGAGCGTAAGATTCATGTTCTCTTTTATAAAGAACAGTTGGAGCATTGTCAATTTCAAGAAACTCAAAATTCATATTTTTAACTGCCTTAGCTTCTAAAATAGCACTATTTACAAACAAACTTGTAGGTAAACCATAGGATAAAGAGGGTGCAATATCATAAGAGTTTAGTCGTTCATAATTAATGGATAGTGAAATCAGTTCTGTCTCATCTGGGTACGCTTCATCAGGTATAACATACTCGCACTCTTTCTCGTTTACATAATATTCAGTTTTTTCTACATTAAACATAATTAAAAAGTATTTTTTTGTTGAAACATCATCACCTTTTTTATTTAAAAATCTAATAGGCTTGGATTTATACAAGGGTGTTTGTACCTCTTTAATGAGATTCAAAAAATCTTCTGATACAAAGTATTCAAGATATCCCGCTGCACTGCAATAATCAAAAGAAATTTTTTTATGCTTTACTTTTAATTCAATTACCTCTTGAGTACAATTTATTAATGCTCCTGTTTTTTTTGGGTCATCACATTTATCCCAATCTATTTCCCAATCAAAAAAAGCAGGATAACCAAGAAGTTCTCCCCAAGCATCTAAAGCTACATAATATTTACCATTCATACTCTACCTTAGTTTTTTGTCTAAGTACTTATCTTGACTTGCTAAACCATACATAGCACCACCAACAAAAAAATGTTGGTCTATTAAAAGAGCACCTTTTCCACCTAACATTAAGGCTGTATCATTTTTGCCTATTTTAGTCATTTTAATGACCGGTCCACCAAAACCACCTAAAGTTGTATCTTGAGAATCTACACTTAAAGTTTCTCTTTCTTGTGCATATACACTCATCGCTAGGCTTAGTAGAGCAAGTAGTAAAAATTTCATATTAATCCTTTAAATTAAATTAACATTATTTTACTTTATTTGTATGTAGTTAAAGTGTAGCTATTATGAAAAAACTTTTTTCATAATTTTAAAGAAAACTCTAAACATACCTTTATTTTCAACAAGATCATCAACAAACTCATCATAAGTTTTACCAATCTCATCAAGATAACCTTGTAAATACATCTCTGCAGCATCTACAGATTTAGTTTTTTCTATCTCTAGAAGTTTTTGGTATATAGGCTCTATTTTTTCTATAACCTTATCTGGTGCTACTTTTCTATACGCAGTATAACCTAAAATCTCACCAGTTTTTGGATCATTTTTAGATTCAAAATCTGTAATAACCCAATAGTATCTACCGTCTTTTGCTAAATTTTTTACAACTGCCATAATATTATGACCTTGTTTAATTCTATCCCACATCATTTTAAAGAGGGCCTTTGGCATATCTGGATGTCTAATTATATTGTGAGGTGAACCTATAAGTTCAGCCTTCGCATAACCAGAAATTTCAATAAAATATTCGTTACCATAAGTAATATTACCTCTAGTGTCTGTTCTACTTACAATATATTTACTTGAATCTAAATCTATTGCTTCATCTATTGGTGTTACCTTAGCCATATTAACTCCTCTTAAAATGTTTTCTTATCTTATTATATAAAAAAAATATTAATTTTCAAGGAAAATGTGATACAATCTATAAAATTCACTATATAGGGGACATTATGAGTAAGAATGATTGTTTAAGCGAACTAGAAAGTATAAAAAGTAAACTTTATGAACAGCTAAATAGTATTAAGTATGCCATTAATGATGAAAACCATACAGCAGCAATAAAAAAGCTAGATGAAAACAATTGTGCTTTATGTAAAATGATGAAAGAAAATGTAAAATTTAGAAGCTCTAACATGGGTGCATCTCTTTTTTCTGAACTAAAGTTATTACATACAAATTTACATGATGATTACAATAAAGCTATAGAAATTTTAAGAACTCCATCTAAAAAGGGTTTGGTTTCGAAACTAATAAACTCAAATAAAATAAATAATTTAGAGTTAGAAAGATTAAAGTCATATTATGATGATTTAGGTATCACGGTAGATGCTACTATAAACATGTTAGAAAAGATTATGAGAAGAGTTCATGCCCTAAATGAAAGCAGATGGGAAAATCAAGAAGCATTAGTTGAAGATGAAAAAAATGAAGCAAACTTAACTCAAAACTCTCAAAAAGACATAGATGAAGACACTTGGAATGAAACTAAGGAGTAAACCTAAAGTTTACTCTTACAAGAGTCTAAAGAACCCTCTACTGACCCATTTACTGTAACTTTATCTGAATAGTAAGCTTTAAAAGTACCGTTGCTTTTATACTCAGTAAAATATATAGTTTCTGCAGTTATAAAACCCTTACTTAAAACTAAAGATTTATCTGCATCATTATATTCCAAAGTTAGCTCAGTAACTGAACCATCTTTTTCATATATAGCTACGTTATCTGCATTATCTATAACTGTACAAGTTTTTGTTTTGGCATCATTATAGTTTTTCAACAACCATATACCATTAAATGTTTCTCTTTTAATATCAACATCTACAATCTCAACTGTATTGTTAACATCTTCACTAAAAATAGAATTATACCAATCATCTAAATAACTACTCAAATCATCTAAATACTGATTTAAAATATCTAAAAAACTATCTAAATAATCTTTATTATCTTCAATAGTTTGATCAATCTCACTATTACTTGGATTAGTAGTAGTTCC
>WFNF01000037.1 GCA_015488775.1 Helicobacteraceae bacterium | reverse complement strand
CGCTTTTTTTATCCCTCCCTTTGGGCATTACATAGGAGCTCACACTCTGCGTTAATCTTTTTTGACTTAGCTTTGGCTAGGTATGTGCCCGAGCGTAGCGACAAAATGCCCTTGGGGTGCAAAAGATTGCCTTGATTGTAAACTCCTATGTAATGCTGAGGGGCACTAGGGTTTTTAGATGTGCCCTTCACTCTTTCATACCAAAAAGTTTTAACTCATTTATGTTTAGTGGCCAAGGTGGACCATCAAAGCTTTCATGCTCTTGTTTACCATTGCTCACAACTAAAAGTTTACCTTTAGGAGCTAGAAGTGAACTTATGGCTGTTATGATTTTATCTCTAAATTTTAGTGGTAGTGATTGAATAGTAAAAGCTTCAAAAACAAAGTCATAAGATCTTAACATATCTTGAGGAAGCTCAAAAATATCTTGAACTACAAAATCTGTTTCAAACCCATCAAAACGTTTTTTACACCAAGCTATAGCAGACTCGGAGATATCTATAGCTGTAACCTTAGCACCAGCTAACTCTAAAGCTATAGCATCATCTCCCAAACCACAACCAACAACTAAAACTTTTCCATCTACTAAGTTAGACTCAAGGTACTCTTGTAAAAAAGGGTTTGTTTGCATTTTAGCCCAAGGTATGTTTTCATCTTTTTCAAAGTTATTTTTATATATATCCTCAAAAAAGAGGTGTCTTTCTTTAAGTTCATTTTTCATTTTGTAAGTTTAACATCTTTTACAAAATCCTTTGGCTAAAATTGCACAAAGGTAAGTAATGAAATCAACATTTATAGAAGAAGATGCTTTAAAACATAAAACAGACTTAAGTATGAGAGTTTACACCTCTCAACTTTTAGGTAAAGATATGTCTTTGGTTTTACATGGTGGAGGAAACACCTCTGTAAAGATAGACAAGTACCTTTATGTAAAAGGTAGTGGTTGGAACTTAGATACTATAGAGGAGGAGGGCTTTCCTGCTGTTGATTTAGAACTATTTAAAAGTATGGCTAAACTAGATCACATAAGTGATACAGATATGGTTTCACAACAAAGAGATGCTCTTAAAGATAAAAGTTCACCTAACCCTTCCATAGAAGCTATACTTCACGCAATCATCCCTTTTAAGTTTGTTGATCATACTCACGCTGACGCTGTTGTTACTATCTCAAATACTCCTCATGGTAAAAAAGTCTTAGAAGAGCTTTATGGTAAAAATATGATTATAGTTGATTATGTGATGCCTGGGTTTGTTTTAGCAAAAAAGATTTATGATCAAACTAAAGATATTGATTTTTCTAAAGTTGATGGGATGATACTTTTAAATCATGGTGTTTTTAGTTTTGATGATGATGCTAAAAAATCTTATGAAAAGATGATAAACATAGTAGATAAGGCTGAAAAGTATTTAGCTAAAAATGTTCCTGTTAAACTATCTTTTTCAAAGTCATCTAAAGATATTGATGATAGTTTCAAAGATGAGCTTAAAAAAAGTGTTGAAAGCTTAAAGGGTTGTGATGTTGTGATGAGGTTTGGCTCTAGTGTTTTAGCCTATGAGTTCTCAAAACTTGAAAACTTAGATGATATTTTTAAAAATGGACCACTTACACCTGAACATGTTATAAGAACTAAACCATTTCCAGCTATTATAGATACTAACATAAAAAAAGCTTTAGATGAGTTTACTTTAAGATACAAAAACTATTTTAAAAAGTATGCTAAAGATGAGATTATGCTTGACTTAGCACCACGCTACGCAATCATAAAAGATTTGGGTTTTGTAGTGTTTGGTAAAGATAAAAAAGAATCAGACATAATCTTTGATATAGTTTCACACACCATAAATGCCATGAGTAAAACTCAATCTCTAGGTGGATGGAAAAGTTTAAGTCCTAAAGATATTTTTGATATGGAGTACTGGGAGTTAGAGCAAGCCAAGTTGAAAAAAGCTTAAGCTAATACCTCTAACTCATCAGTATATTTTTTTTCACAATAAGGCTCAAATGAACTTTTATAGATTTTATAATGTTCACTCGCCTTATGTCCATCAAGAGCTTTTTCATCTCTCCATGTTTCTATAGCCATAAACTTTTCTCTTTTGTTTTCATACTGAACTATCTCATAAAACAAACAACCATCCTCTTTTTTAGATGGCTCAACCATAGCACTCAAAAGCTCTTTCATCTTCTCTATACCATCAGGTTTAGCTATAAATGTTACTCTTTTTGTAATTGTCATAATTTTTCCTTTTTGAAATTATATCTAGTTGTGATAAAGTGTCAAGTGTAATTATCCCAAACTATGCAGTAGAAAACTTAAGAAAGCATCTATCATTGTACACAAGGCACATTCATAAAATTATTGACCTACCAATAAGGTAGGCGCAAAAATTTTCTAAACGCCCCTTATGCACAAGCATAGACACTACTTGTTGTTCCCTACTGCATAATTTGGGATTATTGTATAATGTCAAAAAATTTTAAGGGTATAAAATGGCAAGAGCAAGAGCTAAAGCTAGACATATATTAGTTGCTGATGAGGCAAAATGTAATGAGTTGATAGATAGTATCAAAGGTGGTCGTGATTTTGCAAGTGTTGCACAAGATTATTCTCAGTGTCCATCTAGTGCAAATGGTGGAGATTTAGGTGAGTTTGGTCCAGGTGAAATGGTTCCAGCATTTGATAAAGTTGTTTTTTCTGCAGATGTTGGAGAGGTTGTAGGACCTGTTAAAACTGACTTTGGTTACCACATCATAGAGGTAACTTCAAGATCATAAACCAGGTGCACTCCACATAGAAGTAGTTATCTTCTGATCAACTAGATTTAGAGATGATGAGTAGGCTTTTATCCATTTGGATGTAAGATTATCATATATCTCTTTGTTTTTTATGTTTGGAGTGTATGTTTTATCCCATTTTACAAGGGTGCTTGCCACCTCTTCAATTGAACTATATTCCCCTACTGCTTTCATACAAACAAAAGCACCACCAAGTGCAGTTGCTTCATTTACTTTTGGTATTTTTATCTCTTTATTTGTAACATCAGCTAGTATCTGTGACCATAAAGCACCTTTTGAAGCCCCACCAGCAAAGGTTATAGTATCTACATCAACACCAGTGAAATCAAAAATATTATCTAAGTTTAGTTTAGCAACTATCGCAGCGTTCTCCTCTAAAGATCTAAACATAGCACCTTTACTACTTGTTTCTAAATTTAGATTTAAAAAAGATGGAGATGCGTGGTACCATTTTGAGTACTTCATCGTGTCACTAAATATAGGTAGTATCCCATGCGAGGCAGCAGGAACTTTTGAAGCTAATTTTTCTAACAATGTGTAAGTGTCTTGATTACTTTTTTTAGCTTCTAGCATCTCTAGGCTACAAAAATTATCTCTAAACCATCTCATTACATAACCAGAAAAAAAGCTAATCGCTTCTGCTTGGTTAAGTCCTTTTATAACATGTGGATTAACCCTAATATCCATATTTGGATGAACTTTAGATGTGGATGTGTTTACAAGTTGTTGCCAAAATGTTCCACCAAGTATTGCAACTTGATTTTCTTTTACAACTCCAAGACCAACAGCGCCAAGTTGTACATCTCCACCACCCATGACAACTTGACATGAGGTGCTAAGTCCACACTCATCTGAGCCTTTTTGACTTACATTAGCATATATCTCACCACTTTCATAAACCTTAGGAAAGATATCATCTTTAACCCCACATTTTTTTGCCATGCTAGCGTCCCAATCTCTTTTTTCTAAAGAAAAAACACCACTAGTTCCAGCGTTTGATGGTTCACTTGCTATCACACCACTAAGTTTAAAGCCTATCCAATCACTTATCATAGAGATGGTTTGAGTTTTTTCATATATATTTGCTTTGTTGTTTTTAACCCATAAAAGACGCGGTATTGCACCTAATGCAAAAGTTTGACCAGAGATTTTATAAAACTCATTTTCATATTGTGGAAACTTTTCTTTAAGATACTTTACCTCATTTGATGCTCTTGAATCAACATTTGCAACTGCAAAAAGCTCTTTCTGCTCTTTATCGTAAAGAACTATACCCTCTCTCATACTTGTAGTAGTAACTGCCTTTATCTGATCAGAACTGATGCCTGCTTTAAAGATAGACTCTTTTATACATTTACGTAAAATATCCCAATTTTTACTAGTATCAAAACTCATAGAGTTTGGAACACCCATCTCAGCTTTATGGCTCCACTCTTGTTGAGATATAGAGATTTGATTGCCATTAACATCAAATATAATAGCTCTTCCACTACCAGTTCCAGCGTCAATACACATAAAATAAGACATTATAAACCTTTAGTTTTTAGTGTGAGAAGTCTAACATTAGTTTACTAATAATGTATATGATGCTTTTTTTTATATTCTAATTCTGATTTCCTCTGTTCTTCATTTTGCTCTGCTATTAATTTTTTAGTTCTGTCCATCTCTTTTTTTATTTTTACAAGCATATTTTTTTCATGTCTAATAGTAGCAAGTGCATTTTTATAGTTAAGTGCTTTTTTGTTCCGATTGACATATTTTGTAAGATACTCTATACCAATTTTTTTATAAGCTAGACTCTGATCAAAAGATATTGAGTTAGAATTATAAGATGGTATTAGTTGTAGGTACGCTAGACCTATATAATAATTTGCTTCAATATCGGAGTCATCTTTTACCTTGTCTAACTCCTCTATCTGTCTTAATAAATCTTTAGTAAGATAATTATCTACTGGGTAAGTACGTTGATATATTAAAATGCTATCATTTAAATCACTAATTTTTTGAGTATTAGT
Source organism: Helicobacteraceae bacterium (assembly GCA_015488775.1). Taxonomy (GTDB): domain Bacteria; phylum Campylobacterota; class Campylobacteria; order Campylobacterales; family Sulfurimonadaceae; genus WFNF01. Next base: position 24,697 of record WFNF01000037.1, on the reverse strand, counting down.
ACTAGCAAGAAGTGAAAGTGTTAATGAAAGTAGTGTAATAAAATATCTCAAATGAATCCTTTTTGCTATTGTACTAGAATTATTATATAATATTATATGAAACAACTTGCAATTGCTTTACTCCTTTTACCAAAATTTTTGCTAGCATCTATTTTTGGATGTTCAAACCCTATAAATCATGAGTTAAAAGAGTACAAAGAGTTTAGGCATCTCTATAAAACTAGAAAAATTTATAATATGTTGATAGACACTAGATCTGAACGAGAGTTTACAAATGAGCATCTAAAAGGTGCAATAAACATACCAATAGAAAAGCTAAAAGAGCTTAAAAAAATCTCTGATATTAAAGAGTATTATGGCAATAAAGATGCTTCAGGACTCATACTGTTTTTTTATAGTGATAATTCTAGCTCAACTAAAGAGGTTCAAAAAACTATAGATAAACTTGTTGAAAATACTTACTTTTATTATAACTCATGCACTTTTTATTATATGAAAGATGGATATGTTGGAAACAGCTCAAAATAAAGCGATGGCTGACATATATGATAAAATAAAATAATAAATTCTAATTAAGGGTGTATTCAAATTATTGGGGATATACTTTTGGTTAAATTAGAGGTAAAAAAGGTTTATAATGAAGAAAATAGTATCTGTAACACTTGCTGGAGCAATCTTAATGGTAAGTGGATGTAATAGTGTCGTGACAGCTGAAAGTGCATCAAAAGAATTGTGTGAAATATCTAAGTCAGGTGACTTTGATGCACTAGTGTCTCATGCTTCATTGAAGTTACAAGAAAAAGTTAAAAAGATGACAAAAAAAGAAAAAACAAAAAGTAAAAAACGTATAATAGAAAATTATAAAGATTCAGATTGTTCAAAAATAACATTAAAAGAAAAATCAACAAATAAATTTACTTTTGATGTAGAAGGTGCGAATAATGAGAATGTTATATTTTCTATAGATAAAGATAACAATACTTGGATTATAGAACATTAACATAGATTGAGAATTATTGACTATTTCTTATAACAGATGTCCCATCTCATTTTTCTTAACCTGTAAATAATCTTCATTATATTTATTTGACTTAATTATGATTGGTAGTCTTTCAACTATATCTATGTTTTTGAGTGATTTTATTTTGTCTGGGTTGTTTGTTAGGAGACGGATTTTGTTTATGTTGAAGTGTTGTAGTATCTCCTCAACCATTTCGTAAGTTCTCTCATCTGCATTAAAACCTAGTTGATGGTTCGCTTTTATGGTGTCTAAGCCTTGATCTTGAAGTGCGTAGGCGTTTATTTTATTTAGTAAGCCTATGTTTCTTCCCTCTTGTCTTAGGTATATTATCATACCTCCATCTTTGGCTATAGTATCTAGTGCGAAGTTTAGTTGATCACCACAATCGCATTTTAGTGAACTAAAAGCATCACCTGTTAAACATTCAGAGTGAACTCTAACTATTGGTATGTCACTTAATGGTTCATTAAATATAACCATATGCTCTTTGTGTGCCTCTTTAAAGGCTTGAATCTTAAAATTTCCACTTTTTGTGGGTAAATTTGCAATATTGGAGTAGTTTATTTTCATTTTCTCATTCATAATTGATAGATATAGGGTAAAATACGCTTTTGGGATTATATCTAAAAAATATCAAAAAAAAATTTTAAAAAAATTGAGAATATAATTATATGAGTTTTAAAAGATTTAGAAGAACTAGACTAAACAATGTTTTAAGAGACCTAGTAAGAGAAACAAGCTTAAGTACAAACGATTTTATTTATCCACTTTTTATAAAAGAGGGTGAGGGCATAAAAGCAGAAGTTAGTTCAATGCCTGGTGTTTTTCAAATGAGTATTGATGTAGCAGTTAAAGAGTGTGAAGAGTTAAAAAAACTTGGATTAAAATCTATAATACTTTTTGGAATACCTGAAACTAAAGACTCAATAGGTAGTGACTCTTTATGCGATCATGGAATTATTGCAAGAGCTATAAGAGCTATTAAAGAGGCTCATAGTGATATGTTTGTTGTGAGTGATCTTTGTTTTTGTGAATATACTGACCATGGACACTGTGGAATTATTGATCATAAAACAAATAGCATAAATAATGATGCTACATTGGAGATATCTGTACAACAAGCTTTAGTACACGCAAAAGCTGGTGTTGATATGATAGCTCCATCTGGTATGATGGATGGTATTATAGAGGCATTAAGAGATGGTTTAGATAGTAATGGGTTTGAAAATCTTCCTATAATGGCTTACTCTACTAAGTTTTCTAGTGGTTATTATGGACCATTTAGAGATGTTGCTGAGTCTGCTCCAAGTTTTGGAGATAGAAGCACTTACCAAATGGATGGTGCAAATCTAAGAGAAGCTATAAGTGAAAGCATAGAAGATGAGGCACAAGGTGCTGATATCTTAATGGTTAAACCTGTTTTAGCTTACTTAGATGTTGTAGCTAAAATTAAAGAGACCACAAGCTTACCTATGGCTGTTTATAATGTAAGTGGTGAGTACGCTATGTTAAAAAATGCTGGTGCGGCTGGACTTATTGATTATGATAGAGTTTTAATGGAGACTATGATCTCTTTTAAAAGAGCTGGAGCAGATATAATCATCTCATACCATGCCAAAGAGGTGGCTGCCCTTCTTAAATGAATAAATTAATACTCTACTTTCTTTCACAATTTAGTGTAAAGATTAAAATAGCCTTTTTAATCCTTTTTTTAGTAACTGGTGTTCTTTTTTGGAACATCTCTTACATTGGTATAACTTTAAAAAATTATGATAATTACAAACATAGTATAGATGATGTAAATGTTGTTAAAAAAATTGAGAACCTTATAGTAAGGTTTCAAAAAGAGAGAAGTAATGCTGTTATGTATCTTTCACATAATGAGCCTAGTTTTAAATACCATCAAAATACAAAAGGTAAAAAGTACTGTAGTGTAGATAATTTTAAATCTTATCCATACACAAAGAAAAAGCTAGCTATTTTATATAAAAGTTTTGATGAGTTAAACTCAATAAGACAAAGTGTTACTGATAGAAAGATTGCACCTGATGAGGTTGTAAGATACTATTCAGATTCGATTTTAAAGCATCTTATAGATCTTTTAGCACTGATGATGCAACATAACAACAATAATCAATTTTATGCATACTTTGCACTTATAAATGCTATAGAAAACACATCCTTACAAAGAGATATTACAAGTGCTTATCTGATCAACAATGAGTTTGGTATTAATGAGTTTGAGATAAGTGTAAAACAAGATGCTAAGGCCCAGACCTTTTTAGATAGATTTAAAATTTATACAACTGATGAGATACTTTTAAAGTATTACAAAATTTTTACATCTAAAGATTTTATAAAATCTAATGAGTGTAAAAATAATATATTAAATCAAGTTATATCTCCAAATTCTAAATCTATTGAGTTAGATACTTGGAATAGAGTAATGAGTTCTTATGTTAGTGACTTATATTTAATTTTAGAGTTACAAAGAGAAAATACTTTAAGTTATTTTCAAGATGAACTTAGGGCTAGAAAAAAGGTAATGATAGAAGATTTTATTCTCCTTTTTGTACCATTGGTTATGGTTATATTTATAGCATACTTTGTATTTTTAGATATTAGACTTTCTATAAACACTTTGATGACATTTTTAAAAAGAAAAGATGAAAATGACTTTACAGAAGAAAATCAAATATTACAAAAATCAAAAAGCGAACTTGGAGAGGTTTATAGAACACTTTTTGAATTTGACACAAAAATAAAAGAGCAGATAGAGGTTATAAAAAAATCTTATGAACAAGATTCATTGACAAAATTGCCAAATAGAACTAAACTTTTAAAAGATTTAGCACTATTTGAGAAATCTGGAAAGAACATAGATTTAATTTATATAGATATAAATGATTTTTCCCATATAAATGACTCTTTTGGACAAGATGTTGGGGATAAATACCTTATAGACATAACATCACTTCTTAAAGAGATGGTAAAAGATGTTGCTTATGATTGTGATTTTGAGATTACTATTTATCGTTTAGGTTCAGATGAATTTGCTTTATTATCAAATGTAAAAAAAGTTACAAACAGACTTTTAGTTTTACTAACTAGAACTTGTGTAATACGTTTTGATGATTTAGAATTACCATTATCTTTTACATGTGGTATTGCTAGTTCCTCTAGTTGTGGTAATAAAACGACATTGCTTTCACAAGCAGAGATTGCTCAACGTTCCGCGAAAAATAGTAAAAAGCATTATATGACTTATGATAAAAGCTCTTTTATAGAGGAAAAACATGAGACAAACTTAAAATGGATTAGACAAATTTCTAAAGCATTTGAAGAGGATCTTTTTGAGATTTTTTACCAACCTATTATAGATATAAAGTCAAATGTAGTTATTAAAAACGAAGTTTTGATCAGAATGAATAAAGATGGTGTTTACACTTCACCTAGTGCTTTTATAGATATACTTCAAGACGCAGGCCATGAAAAAAAGCTTACAAAATTAATAATCTCAAAAAGTTTTAAAAATTTTAGTGCTATGGATTTAGAACTTTCAATAAATATGACAAAAGATGACTTAGATGATGATATGGTGCAACATCTTTTAGATACTGCACATGTATATAATGTTCCACATCACAAAGTTACTATAGAAATAGTTGAGTCTGAAGAGATACTTAAAGAAAACTATATTAAAATAGTTCAAGTTATTAAATCTGCTGGTTTTAAGATTGCTATTGATGATTTTGGAACTGGCTATTCAAACTTTGCATATATGGCACATCTACGACCTGATTATATAAAGATTGATGGTTCACTTGTTTCAACTATGTTAAGAAGTGATGAAGATATGAAAGTTATAGAGGGTATTTGTGATTTTGCACATGCTCTTAATATCGAAGTTATTGCAGAATATGTAAGTAAAAAAGAGATTTTAGATGCCATAGGTGAACTTGGTGTTGAGTATGCTCAAGGTTACTATATTGGCAAAGCACTTAACTTTGATGAAATTACAAAAAAGGAGGTGTCGTGAGACACTTTTTATCGTTAAAAGACTTCTCTAAAGAGGAGATCTTAGAAATTATTGATATTGGTCTAGAGGTAAAATCAAACCTTAAAAAAGGTATATATAAAGATGAACTTAGTAGGCAATCTTTAGGTATGATTTTTGAAAAAAGTTCAACAAGAACTAGAGTTAGTTTTGAAACAGGGATGTATCAACTAGGTGGACAAGCTCTGTTTTTATCATCAAATGATATACAGCTAGGTCGAGGTGAACCTTTAAAAGATACTGCAAGAGTTATCTCAAGCATGGTAGATATGGTTATGATTAGAACTTTTGGACATGATAGGCTAGAGGAGTTTGCTAAGTACTCTAAAGTACCTGTAATAAATGGCTTAACTGAGTCTTACCATCCTGTACAACTTTTAGCAGATTATATGACTATAAAAGAGCATGGCTTAGAAAAAAACATAGTTGCTGCTTATGTAGGCGATGGCAATAATATGACACACTCATGGCTTATGCTAGCTGCAAAGCTTGGTTTTGAGTTAAGAGTTGCTACTCCTAAGGGCTATGAGTGTGATGAAGGAATAGTTAAACTTGCTTTAGAGTTTGCAAAAGAGAGTGGAGCTAAACTTATCTTTACAAATGACCCCCAAGTTGCTGTTAAAGATGCAACTATAGTTACAACTGATACTTGGGCTTCTATGGGGCAAGAGGATGAGAAAGAGGAAAGAGTAAAAGCTTTTAATGGTTATATAGTTGATGATAAACTTATGAGTTTAACAGCTTCAAACTCTAAGTTTTTACATTGTCTTCCAGCTTATAGAGGTCAAGAGGTTAGTGAAGAGGTGCTTGAGGGTGCTGATTCTTTAATCTTTGAAGAGGCAGAAAACCGTTTACATGCTCAAAAAGGTCTAATGGTTTGGTTAAATAACAAGATTTAATAAGACTTTAAACATAATTATAAGAAAATCTTTTATTACGTTCAAAAGGATTTTTTATGTTTAAATATATACTCTTACTTCTTCTTTTTTCAATTTCACTTTTTTCAGCTACAAAAGCAGTGCCTTTGATGGAAAAATATTCTACATCAAAAAACTGTGTTGCTTGTCATGCTCCAATAGTTGAGGAGTGGAGAAAGTCATGGCATTACAAATCACATATAGATAAAGATGAATATTTAAAAAAATCTATAGACTATATAGCAAGAAAATCTCGTGGTGAAACTTTTGAGATGATAGAGATACAATGTGCTAACTGCCATAACCCTCGTATCTCCATAACATCAATTTCTGATGATGACAAAATGAGAAAACTTATGGATATTGATAATAATAAGTTAAAAAAAGCAACTAATGATAAAAAGCTTACAGAGGGTATCAACTGTATGGTTTGTCATAATATAGATAAAATACATGATAATAAGCCAGAAAATATTAGAGGTATGCAAAGAGTTACTTGGATGAAATCAGGAATTATGAGCGGTCCATATAACGATGCTAAATCGCCTTATCATAAAGTTAAATCAAGAGATTTTATGAATAAAAATCCAAATCAGTTATGTTTTGTATGTCACGCGAATAAAAGAACAATCCAAGGTGTTAAAATTGTAGATATGAAAGAGCAGTATGAAAATGCTTCTTCTCCTAAAAAACTGTGTGTTGATTGTCATATGTCTGCTCCTTATAAGGGCGTTGCATCAACTTACAAAATAGATGGTGGTCATGCTAAAAAAAGAGTTGTTAGACGCCACTCTTTTAATGGTGCTCATAAAAGAGATATGGTCAAAAATTCATTAAAGATGAAGCTAAAGAAAAATGGTAATATACTTGAGGTTAAACTTATTAATGATATTCCACATAATGTTCCAAGTGGTATGGGTGGTCGTGAAATTTTAATAGTAGTTTCATATAATGGTGGTAAAAAAGATAAGTTATCTTTAACATCACATTTTGTAAATAAAAGAGATAAAATTAGTATTCCAACTTGTGCAGACAAAATAGTAGATGATAATTCCATACCTGCAACTTCATCTAAAACTTTTGAATTTAATATACCAGATGGTTCAAGACATGCTGAGGTTCATGTTTACTTTAAGCTTGTAAATGATGAAATTATTGAAACTTTAAACCTAAAAGATAGAATTTGGTCAAAAAAGATGCTTATTGTTGCTAAAAGGTTGAAGTTTCAAAAATAATATCATATTTATATGATATTATTTTGATAGAAGATTATAAGGCTAGAACCATGAAAACATTATTATTAATAATTCTTGTCACAAATATATTAGCTACTGAGTCAGTAAAACTTGAAGATAGATACTCTACATCTAAAAACTGTAAAGCCTGTCATAATCACATACTAAAAGATTTTAAAAAATCATGGCATGCTCGTTCTCATATAACAAAAAATGAATACTATAAAAAATCAATAGAGTATATTGCTAGAAAAAGCAGAGGAAAATCTTTTGAAATGGTTGAAGTTGAATGTGCTAAATGTCATAACCCAAGAATTTCCAAAACAAAAACTTCAGAAGATGACAGCTTAAGATATCTTATGAATTTGAAAAATAAAACCATAGATGATGCAACTAATGATCAAAAGCTAACAGAGGGTATAAACTGCTTGGTTTGTCATAATATAGATAATATTCACAACGATAAAGATGAATCTATAAGAGGTATGGATAGGGTTGATTGGGTGAAGTCTGGTATGATGAGTGGACCTTATGATAATGCAAAATCTCCATATCATAAAGTTGAAAAACGAAATTTTATGAAAGAGGATGTAAATAATCTTTGTTTTGTTTGTCATGCAAATAAAAGAAGTAACCTTGGTGTAGAGATAGCAAATATGAAAAAAGAATATAACTCCGTAAAGGGAAAGAAAAAGCTTTGTGTTGATTGCCATATGTCTGCTTCTCATAAAGGGATAGCCGCAAGATTTATACAAAATGGCAAAACTACATTTACATCAAGAATAGTGAGAAATCATACCTTTAAAGGGGCTCATTATTCAGATATGCTAAAAGGTTCTCTAGGATTAGAGATATCAGTTGTAAACGAAACTCTTTTGGTAATTATAAAAAATGATTTACCTCATAATGTTCCAAGTGGTATGGGAGCAAGAGAATTAGTTTTAGAAATCATAGAGGATAATAAAAAGAGATTAGTTCTCTTGTCGTCAACTTATTTTAACAAAAGGGATAAACTAAGTATCCCTCTTTGTGTAAAGAATATTAAAGATCCTGTTTCTTATATTAAAGCCAAAAGTACTAAAAAGATGAGTTTTAAAATTGCGAAAGGTGTATACAAAGTATCGGTTAATCTTTATTATAAACTTGTTAATGATCAAGTAAATAAAGTTTTAAAACTTGAAGATAAAAAATGGAATAAATTAAATTTAATTGCATCTCAAAAAGTTAGAATAAGATAACATTAGTTTATTTTTATGGTGTAACCTTTGCCCCAGACACTTTGTATGGAGTTAAATTTATACTTACTTTTAACTCTTTTTATAAACTGTCTAAGTGTATTGGCTTGATACTTTTTATCTTCACCATATATACTTTGATACAATAAATATTTTGAAGTGGAGGAATTTTTATTTTTAATGAGTAATTCTAAAAGAGTAGTTACTTTATCGCTTATATCTATAATATGCTCATCTTTAAAGAGTTCTTTTGAATCTAAATCAAAACTATATAAATCAAAATAAGTTAAATTTTTTCTACTTTTTATCTCAGTATCTTTAGTCTTTAAAAGTTTTAAAGCTATTTTTAACTCAATATTTGTATAAGGTTTAATAAGATAGTTAGTAACATTTGCCTCATAAAGCTCCTGAAGTATCTCATCATCAAAATATGCTGAGATGATTATAATGGGTATATTGTATTTTAGTTTTACTATTTTAGCAAAAGCACAACCATCCATTTTTCCTTTTAAAGAGATATCACTAATAATCAAATCAACATCTAATGTTATTATTTCTTCTAAAGCTACACTAGCATCCTCTGCATACCCAACTATAGTGTACTCTAAAGATGATAGATAAGCCCTAATAGCTATAGATGTAGTTATTTCATCTTCTAAAATATATATATTTTTAATCATTTAAAGATCCAAAAATTATTTTAAAATCATATAGATTATCGTTTGCTGAAGGGATAAATTTTGCATTTAATTTTTTATGTGATAACTCTTTTATAAGTTCAAATCCAAATCCAAATTCTAATTCACTCTCTTGTGTTTTAGAACCATTGTCTTTGTATTGTAAAAAACTATTAGTTAGTGTTATATAAATTTTAGGCTCTTTAGTTTTATTAAAAGCGTGTTTAAATGAGTTTGTAAGTAACTCATTTAGTATAATTGCAATATTATAAAAAGTATCTTTGTCTAGTATGAAATTATCTGCATCTATATTAAAGTCAACTCTCTTTTTTGATAATGAAAAGATATTCTCTGCCATTTTATTTATATATGTGCTTGGGCTTATGTTAGTATTTAGACTGTCTTCTATGAGTGAGATGTTTTTTATTTTTGAGTTCAAAAACTCAAACTCTTTTTTTGAATCATTTTTTGATTTTAGTTGTGCAAATGTTATGTATGCTGAGATAATTTGAAGGTTGTTTTTTGTTCTATGTTTTAACTCTTTCAAATAAAGTTCATTAAGTAGAAGTTTTTGCATCCTGTGTGCAATAATCAAAGAAAAAAGTGTAGCTTCTAATATAACTCCAACATATAAAAAGACTTTGTTATTTGTATCAAAAAATATAACATAGATTGAAGCGATTATAAGAAACATCCATGAAAGTATAAAAAGTTTTGAGTAATTTAAAGATTTTTTAACACTTATTATCAATAAAGTTGCTAAAGTAAAAAGTACATATAGTTGTGCATAATGTTCTAAAAAATATAGTGGTGAAATTATAATACAAACTAGTAAGATGCTTACTGAGATTTTTACATTTATATCTATGACTTTTGACTTTAACTCATTAGCAAAAAAGTTTTTAGCAAAGATAAGACTAAAGATAATACTCAAACTATCAAAATACTTATATACAAATTTGCCAAAGTTTTTATACTGATCAAGAAGGTATATTTCATCAAGTGAAGAGTAAAAAAATAAAAAGATACTTATAGTAACTTGAAATAAAAGGTAATATATAAAGGTTTTATCTCTAAGATATAAAAAAAACAAAAAGTTGTAGATAATTAAAGCTGACATATAAGCAAAAAAAAGTAGATCAATAGTATGTGAACAGGCATCCTCATTTGCAAATAAGGATAAATTTAGTACAAGAATTAGTGAAAATATTTTTAACATAAATGTATTTTAATATAAAAACATAAATATAAAATTAAATATAATTTTTTATAAAAGTACAAGTTAGATTATAAGTGCAACTTGTACAGATGATTTTAAGAGGTGTAATAATTTTACTTGTAAGTAACGCCAGTAACGCTTCTTATTTTTTCCATTAATGGTTGGGCAACTTCTCTTGCTTTTGATGCACCAAAATCTAGTATCTCTTTTACTTCGTCTTGGTTAGCATCAAAGTAAGCTCTTTTTTCTCTATATGGTGCAAAATAATCCCAAATAACATCTGCAAGATAAAGTTTAAAGTGTCCATGCCCCTCTCCACCTTTTTTATAACGGTTTTGAAGTTCAACTAACTCTACATCATTTAAAAATAGTCTAGCCATATTGTAAACATTACAGTTTTCGTACTCTTTTGGTTCTTCCATTGGAACTGAGTCAGTAATGATTTTTTTAATTACTTTTAGCTGTTTCTTCTCTTCACCAAATATATTTACGGTGTTTCCATATGATTTTGACATCTTTTGTCCATCAGTTCCTGGAACAGTTTGAACATTAGTATCTATTTGGTATTCTGGCAGAGTAAATATATCTCCATATTCGTTGTTAAATTTTATAGCTATATCTCTTGCTATCTCTACATGTTGGATTTGATCTTTTCCAACTGGAACTATGTTTGAGTTAAAAAGTAAAATATCAGCAGCCATTAAAACAGGGTAAGAAAAAAGTGAATGGTTAGCAGAAATCCCTTTTGCAGTTTTATCTTTATATGAGTGAGCACGCTCTAGTAAACCCATAGGTGTAAAAGCTGATAGTATCCAGTAAAGCTCTAATACCTCTTTTACATCACTTTGAACCCAAAATGTAGCTTTTTCAGGATTCATCCCTAAAGCTAAAAAATCAGTAGCTGCTTGCATTGTTAACTCTGATCGTCTTTTACCATCAAAAAGTGAACTCATAGAGTGGTAGTTTGCAATGAAAGCAAAAACATCACCCTTATCTAATGACTCAATCATAGGTTTAATACTTCCAAAATAGTTTCCTATATGTAAGTCTCCAGATGGTTGTATCCCTGTTAATATTCTCATATGTATATCCAAAATAATAATTTTTAAAATTGTAGCTAAAATATAATAATTTGGATTAAAAGTGACGTTAAAAATAACTCATAAAGTGTATAATGCCATCAAAAGGATGAAATTATGAATAAAACTTTAATAATGGCTTCGGCTTTAACGCTAGCACTACTAACCGCTTGTAATGGTACTAGTGCTACAGATAATAATACTTTTTATACAGTGAGTGTAAGTATAGATACACCAGCAAAAGCAAAAATGGCATTTGCAAATCTAAATAGTGCTTTATCTTCACAAAGTAAATTAAATACACAATCTGCTGTAAAAAAATCATCATCTAGAGCAATACAAAGTTATGACTGTATTAATGGAGGTAACTTTTCTATTGATGCTGATCAGGGAAATAGCTCAACGACTTACAATAACTGTTTAATAAACGATTACACTCTTAATGGTAAAATTTTATATACAAACGATAACTCTGGTGCAACAACTTTAACTATGAGTAATTATGAGCTCTCATCTAGTGGATTAAACTTAAAATCAAACCTAACAATAGTATCTGAAGCTACTCAGACTAAATTTACTTCAAAATTAAATGGTGCTATGAGTTTAAAAACTTCAATTCCAAGAGCGATAGATGCAAGTTTTACTTATAATAATTTTGTTACTACTTTTTATACTGGAACTTCTAGTACTACAATGAATGGTTCATTCTCTGTTAATGACAAGATATCTACATGTGCAAATGGCACTTATAATATTAAAACTTTGTCACCTTTATCTGAAACATCAGGTTCTGTAGATGTAAATGGTGTAGTTTATACATTTTCAAATGATATAATTTCTGTAACCTTAAAAGATGGTAGTGTGACAACTTTTAATAAGGAAGAGTTTGAAAATACTAGTCTATCTTGTAACTAATAGATACTCTTGAAAAAATATATAAAAAAGTGTGAACTTTTTTATATATTTAAGCTTTAAAATGATACATTATTACTAGATATATAGTTTACATATATCAACTAATACTTTAAGGCAATAATTAGTCTTGAATTTATAAAAGGATACATTATGAATGTTCAATTTCATGCGAAAGATATAACACTAAGTGATCATACAAAAAGCCATTTACAAACTGCATTAGACAGTTTTTCAAAATATTCATTAGATATCACAACAGCAAATATACATCTTAGAAAAATCAGCGATGGTGTTGGTATTGAGTTTGACTTACATATAGCTCACACTTCTCCTATAGTTATCTCTCAAGAAGATAAAAACTTAGATGCTGCTATTGATTTAGCTATAGATAGAGCTAACAAAGCTTTACGTCGTCTTCATGATAAAATGACAGGTCACAAAGCAACATCCTTAAGAGATGTAGAGGTTGAAGAAGCATAGTTATGGAAAAAGTAAAAGTTGTTTGTGAATCTTGTGGTTCAGTTAACTCCATACCTTTAAAAGATTCATACTCAAAAGCAAATTGCGGAAAATGTAAAAATTCTTTACTTGAAACAACTCCAAGAGTTTTAAATCAAGAAAAATTTGATAATCTTTTGGCAAATAGTGACCTTCCAATTTTGATTGATTTTTGGGCTTCTTGGTGTGGACCATGTAAAATGATGGCACCAGTCTTTAAAGAAGCATCTTCATCTTTTCCTTTAAAAGCAGTATTTGCCAAGGTAGATACTGAACAAGAACAAAATTTATCTGCTAAATTTGGCATACGCTCTATACCAACAATTATTGTTTTTAAAAATAATGTTGAAGTTGATCGTGTAAGTGGTGCATTACCACTTGATCAATTAAAAGCTTTGGCTGCTAAACATATATGATCAAATATATTTTTTTGATCATATTTTTATGTTCTTATCTCTTCTCCTCAAGTAACTCTTTAAGATTAGCTTACGCAAAACCAACAAAAAGTGATCTTGGTGAACTTCTAATCTGGCATATTAAACCTTACCCTATAGATAATCTTAGTGTTCTTGATTTAGCTTATGGTTATAAATATTTTAAACCAAAAGTTAATGATCATATTAGTTTTGATTTTGAAATGAAGATTGCTTACTCTTACTATATGGAGGGTGGTTACCAAGATAATATTCATGAAGTAGAGCTATATGAAAAAATTTATGGTAATTTTGACTATTTTGGAAATAGAATGAGACTAGGCTGGGGATGGGGTGCATCGTACAGCTCTGGCATTATACTTGTTGAAAAGATAGAAGCTGAAGAAAATAATGATAACAATTCTAAGGTGATGAGTTTTATGGACTTAACTATGGATTTTAGTCTTGGTAAGATTATAAATGTAAAAAGTTTGGATGAATCATATATTGGATGGGGTTTTAAACATCGTTCTGGTGTTTTTGGTTTAATCAATAATGTAAAGCGTGGAGGCTCAAACTACGTACAGATAAATTTTGAGCAAAATTTCTAAAGGATTTTTATATGTATAATTGGATTTTATGGTTTCATCTTATCTCTTTAATCTCTTGGTTTGCTATGCTGTTTTACATGCCAAGACTTTTTGTTTACCATAGTGAACATAAAGATAAAAAAGAGTTTACGGATGTTGTTAAGATAATGGAGATGAAACTATATAAGATTATAGGTGTTCCAGCAATGTTTGCTACTCTTATATCTGGTACTCTTTTGGCTATAAATTACCCAACAAACATTTTTACAACGGGTGGATGGTTTCATGCAAAATTACTTTTTGTAGCCATACTCTTAGTATTTTTTTACTTTATGGGTAAATACTTAAAAGAGTTACAAGAGGACAGATGTGAAAAAGATGGTAAGTTTTTTAGAATGTTTAATGAGATACCAACTATTATAATGTTTATAATAGTTGCTTTAGTTGTTGTAAAACCTTTTTAGGTTTTACGTTTTTTAGTAACAAAAGTAAGAAATCCCCAAGTTAAAGCAAGTAATGTAATTAAGATTATGGGAGCAAGGTAAGGTTTATCTATAACTTGCTCATACCCACTAAGTATAGCACTGCCAGCAGCGTAACTAGCATACCCAATAGCCAAAGTCCAAACAAATGACGCAATTAGATTTAAAACAATAAATTGTTTTTGATCAAACTTAGTTAATCCTATTGCAATTGGTATGAGTGTTTTAATCCCATAAACAAACTTTTGTATAAAGATAACTTTTGAACCATGCTTTTTAATAAGTGCATGTGAATATGCAAGTTTTCTTTTATGTTTTTTAAAGTATTCCATAACATTAGCTTTTTCATGACGAGCTAGATAAAAAAGTAGCATATCACCTATGAAATTTGAGATAAATGCAACAGCCATTGAAGTTGTTAAATCCATCTTCCCTGCAAAAGATAAAACTCCAGCAGCAATTAGACCTATAAATCCACCACCTAATGAATATATAAATAAAGCAATGTAACCATAAGTACTTAAGTTTGTGAACATGTCTTCCAAGAATATTCCTATTTTTTATAAGAATTATAGCTTATGATTTTAAATGAGTGATTTTTATCACTTGATATTTTTATTAATACAAAAATAAACTACCCTAAAATACAGGTAATTAAAATTGGTGTATCAAATATTCACATTAATGAGCTCTCAAACTTAAATATAGCTTTAATATATAACTTATTCATAAAAAGTTAATAATTTAAGAGTTATTAAAAGAAATGATAGCTATTATTGTAATGTTTAATAGTCCTTAGGGGCTTTTATGCTTTGAATCTATTAGGAGGCTGTATATGGAGAATCGTCCATTAGAGTATGATTACTCAGTTAGTAAGATGTTTATGCTTACAACTGTTTTACTCGGAATCGTCGGTATGCTTATCGGTGTTATTTTAGCTTGGGAACTTGCTTTTCCAGGTGTTAACACAATTTTAGGCAGTGGTTTAGCGGAATACACAAACTTTTCACGCTTACGCCCGTTACACACTGATGCGGTAATTTTTGGTTTTACACTTAGTGGTATTTTTGCTACTTGGTATTATGTAGGGCAAAGAGTACTTAAAGTGTCAATGGCAGAATCTAAGTTATTAATGTTCTTAGGTAAGTTTCATTTCTGGTTATATTTAGCTGTAGTTGTATCTGTTGTAGTATCTTTACTACTTGGTATCACTACTTCTAAAGAGTACGCAGAGTTTGAATGGCCAATTGACATCGCTGTTGTTGTTGTATGGGTTACATTTGGTATGAGTATTTTTGGTCTAATTGGTATTAGACGTGAAAAATCACTATATATCTCAATTTGGTATTACATAGCTACTTTTTTAGGTATAGCAATGCTTTACTTATTTAATAATATGGAAATCCCTACTTATTTTGCTTCAGGTGGAATTGGTAGTTTTTGGCACTCAGTATCAATGTACGCAGGTACAAATGATGCACTAGTTCAATGGTGGTATGGACACAATGCAGTTGCATTCGGTTTTACTGTTCCTATTGTTGCAATGATTTATTACTTTTTACCAAAAGAATCAGGTCAAGCAGTTTATTCATATAAACTATCTTTACTTTCATTCTGGGGTTTAATGTTTGTTTATCTTTGGGCAGGTGGACATCACCTTCTTTTCTCTACTGTACCTGATTGGGTTCAAACTATGGGATCAGTTTTCTCTGTTATTTTAATTTTACCATCTTGGGGTTCTGCGATCAATATGCTTCTTACAATGAAGGGCGAATGGCAACAAGTTGCTTCATCTCCATTGATTAAGTTTATGGTTTTAGCTTCAACTTTCTATATGTTCTCAACACTTGAAGGTCCAATTCAAGCTATTAAATCTGTTAATGCTCTTGCACACTTTACAGATTGGATTATTGGTCACGTTCATGATGGTACACTTGGATGGGTTGCATTTATGATTATGGCTGCACTTTTCCATATGGCTCCACGTGTATTTAAAAGAGAAATTTACTCTAAAGGTTTAATGAATACTCAATTTTGGATTCAAACTTTAGGTGTTGTTCTTTACTTTACTTCTATGTGGGTTGCTGGTATTACTCAAGGTATGATGTGGAGAGCTCATGATGAGTTTGGTAACTTAGCTTACTCATTTATTGATACTGTTCAAGTTCTTATGCCTTACTTCACAATTCGTGCTGTTGGTGGTACTTTATACTTAGTTGGTATGTTCATATTTGCTTATAATATGTACAAAACTATGACTGTAGGTCGTCGTGTTGATGAGAGCGAACTACAAAACGCAACGCCTATGGCTGCGTAAAAGGGAGGGATTATTATGTTTCATTGGTTAGAAAAACACCCGTTCTTTTTTGCGGTAGGTATATTTGTTACAATTTCTTTTGCTGGTTTAGTTGAGGTTCTTCCAAACTTTGTTCAGCAATCGCGTCCGGTTATAGGTACTAAACCTTATACTACATTGCAATTGGCTGGTCGTCATGTATATATCAAGAACTCTTGTAATGCATGTCACTCTCAACTAATTCGTCCATTTAAATCAGAAACTGATCGTTATGGTGATTATTCACTATCTGGTGAGTATGCTTATGATCGTCCATTTTTATGGGGCTCAAAAAGAACTGGTCCAGATTTACATCGTGTAGGTAACTATCGTACAACTGATTGGCACGAAAATCATATGAAGAATCCAGAAGCAGTTGTTCCTGGTTCTATTATGCCAGGATACCCTTGGTTATTTGATAATTTAGCTGATATTGATACTGCTTATGCAGAGCAAGTTACTGTTATGAATGCGTTTAATGTACCTTATAATGCTGATCTTCCACAAAAAGATGGTTCAACTGCACAAGTTAAACTAGCTTCAGATTTGGCAGGAGCACAAGCATCTGCATTAGAAGAAGCTAAAAAAGTTGCTGCTGATATGAAAGATCAAGATATTAAAGATACAGTTGCTGCTGGAAAAATTCCAGAAATAGTAGCGCTAATAGCGTACTTAAATAGTTTAAAATAAGAGGTTTATAAGTGGATATTGCTGAATTACAAGCTTATGGTTATCTTTTCTTAATATTGTTTATGGTGCTAGTTTTGTATTCGTACATCTATCATCTTTACACGGCGAAGAAAAATGTTGGAAAAGACTATGAAAAGTATGGCGATATTGCTTTAAATGATGATATTACCGATAAACCGGTAGAGGAAGTTGAACGTGATAGTGCAACTTCCAACAAGGAGGTATAATGAATAAGTTAGTCTTATACGGAATCATCTTTGTTGTAGCTTTAGTTGGTGCAACATTTGCGATATTAGATGCAAATGGGGCAATGGCTCAAGGTAAAGATGTTATGGGTCAATTGGCGATTTTTGGAGCTGTTGCAATTGCAGCAATTTCAACTTTTGTAATTATTAAATATATTCGTCAAATGCAGTACGATACTGCTACTGGTGAACTTGCAGACGAAAACTGGGATGGAATTGGTGAGTATAAAAACGAACTACCATTTGGTTGGGCTGTTATATTTTTAGGTTTAACAATTTGGGGAATGTGGTACTTTTTAATAGGTTACCCTGTTAATGCATATTCACAAATTGGTGAGTACAATAAGGAAGTTGCAATCCATAATGCTGAGTTTGAAGCTAAGCATGCGAATATGGATGCTGCAACTTTAAAAGATATGGGACAATCTGTATTTATAGTACAATGTGCACCATGTCATGGTCTTCAAGCAGATGGTATGGATGGTAAGGCAGCAAATCTTAATCATCGTATAGAAAAAGCTAGTATTGTTCACACTATTAAAAATGGTGCAAATAATATGAAAACTGATTTTGCTGGTGGTATGCCTCCAATGATGCTTTCTGATGATGCTGATATTGATGCTGTTGCAAATTATATAGTTGATGGTTTCCCTGATGGTAACTCTACAGGTGCTACAGCGTTTGTTAATGGTGGTTGTACAGGTTGTCATGGTAATCAAGGTGAGGGAATACCTTATGTAGGTCCTAAACTTAATGGTTTTGATATTGCCATGGTTTCTTCTGTTCTTAAAGATGGTAAAAAATCTAGTATTGGTACAATGCCAGCATTTAAGAATTTAACAAACATTCAAACTAAAGCAGTTGCTGCTTATGTTTCAAGTTTAAGCAAGTAAGGAGATTTTATGGAAAATAGAAGCGTATTTGCATTAGACGGTATTACAGGTATGTTGATTGCAACTGTATTGTTACTTACAATTCTAGGAGTTTTAACAACTCTTGGAATTAAAGCTCAGCAAAGCAATGCATCAACTTTTTATAAGATAGAGAATCCTAAAGATATCAAAATGATTGATTCGGCTAACTCTACTCATTATAAATTAGTTAAGTAGGAGATCTGATTATGGAAAAATTAATCACAATAACTTTGGCTGTTTGTGCTGTTATCACTTTGTGGTCAGTTCTTACTCCAAATCATTTATACATCGGTTAAGGTAACTTAATTGATGTTATATAAAGGGCTTCTCGCCCTTATGCTCACACTACTCTTTTCACAACAATTACAAGCAAAATTTTTATATAAAGACGAAGTAATTCAAAATCCAAATTTTCAAGACCAAATTGAAACTATTGGGGCGGAACTAAAAGAGAAAACAGGTGTATCACTTTATTTAAGTGTCAAAAAAGAACTTGATGAAAATGTCTCAATCTCTGATTATGAGAAAAGTATTTCATCTTCTTTAAATGAACCATTTATACTTTTAGCATTTTCTGAGGTTGACAAAAAAGTAGATATTTTTGCAAGACCAGAATCTTTATACGAGGATTTTAACAAAAAACAAGTTCTTAGTACAAACTCTACATTTGTAGGTGCAGTTATGACTGCTATTATATTTGCTAGAAGTTTTGATGACATAAAAGAGGTGCTTACAACAAGTTCTGGAACTATTTTGCCTATATTAGGAGAACGTGCTAAGGGTAAAGATATTATTAACAAGTACTCAGTAGCACTCTTTAATGGATATAGCGATATTGCTGAACAAGTGGCTGACTCTAGGGGTAAAAGTTTAAGTACGTCTGCTGGTAATGGAAATAAATATACAATTAATGCTATCCGTATAATATTTTACGGTATTATACTTTTTGCAGTTTTTAAATATATAAGAGGTAAAATCTTTTATAGAAAAAAAAAGGATGATAATGAAGAAGGATAAAGCATTAAGATGGCCAATACTAATAACACTTAGTATTTTTCTTGTAATTGGTGGTGGTGCATATACTATAGTATTTGCCCTTGATCATAAAGTTCAAATGTCTCATGAAAATATGATGAATTATCACCAAAAAAACAATAATATAAATAAAATTATAAATGCTAAAATTAAGTTTGATAACTTATATACTTTAGAAAAAAATGTTTTAGATATAACAAAAGATAAAACAGATATCTCTTTTAAACTAGTTGATAAAAACTTAAATCCTGTTTCAGGAGCTAATATTGAGTTAATGATAACTAGACCTGATAATCATGATTATGATTTGGATCTAAATGTTAGTAATTATAGTGATGGAGTTTACACTTTTGATTCTATTAAACTTCCACAAAAGGGTAGATGGAATATTATGTTATATACTAAGGTTAAAGATGACTATAGATATCATAACTATAAACTAGATACTAGAAACCCTAATAGTTTTGAATACTAAGGTTTTAGCAACTTCTAGATCTATAAGAGACGCTGTCTCTAAAGATCTTCTTAGTGATCAGTTTTTAAAAAGATATATCTCTATATCTGAGTTTTTTTCTAAGTCTATTTTTGTAGATGGATATAAAAATGTTGATGAGGATACACGCTTACTTAACCTTTTAAGTGTGTGTGATTTTGAGCGTTTTTCCTCTTTACATATAGAGCGTTCTTACTTCTCTTTTATGCAAAACTCCCAATATATTTTTAAATTTCTTGAAGAGCTTAGTGTTGAACTTGTTGAGGTTGATGAACTAATAGGCAACGATGTTTACGCTTTATATGATGAACATCTACAGATATTAAAAACAATCAAAGATAATTATGAAAAGTTTTGTAACGAAAATAAAATTTTAGATAGAATTTTTTTACCAAAACTTTATAAACTTAACACACCATATATAAAATCTTTAGGAGATATAGAACTAGAGGTAAATGGTTACTTGTCTAGGTATGAGCTAAAACTCTTAGAAGATATATCTAAACATACAAACTTGGTTATAGTGTATGAAACATCAAAGTACAACACAAAGGTTCAAGATAGATTTAAAGAGTTGGGTTTTGAGTTAGAGCAAAATGCTTTCAACTATATAAATTTAAGTGAAAATACTTTAGAGATAAAAGAGTTAAAAAAGAGTGTTGTTGAACTTGATGCTTATGCGTTTGAACAGCGTGGTATGCAAGTTGCCTTTGTTAAAGAAAAGATAGCCTCTTTTATAAAAAGTGGTATAAAACCTAGTGAGATAGTTATTATAACTCCAGAGGAGTCTTTTGCAAATGTTTTAAAAGATTATGATTATAAACATAATCTTAACCTTGCAAAGGGTGTCTCATTAAGTAATTCAATATATTTTAAAAAGCTTAGTTCAGTTTGTGAATATATAGATAACAACACAGTTCAAAATGTATCTAGGGCAAATCGTGTTGGAGTAGATGAACTTTTAGACTTGTCTAGCATATATTATAGTGAAAATGAAGATACAAAGTTAGTTGTTATACTTGAATCTTTAATCGAGATAGAACCATCAACTAGGGTTAAAGACAAGGTGAAAGAGCAGATACATCTTTTTAAAAAATTTATATCTAAAATACCTACTCAAAGTGTAAAAACCCTACTTAAAATCTTTATAAATAGACTCTCAAAAGTAAATATGGATGATGTTGGTAGTGGTAAGATAACTGTTATGGGGATTTTAGAGACTAGGGGAGTGCACTATAAGGGTGTTATAGTTGTAGATTTCAATGAGGATTATGTACCAAAAAGTGTAGATAAAGATATGTTTTTAAACTCACAAATAAGAGAGTTTACATCTTTGCCATCTAAAAATGATAGAGAGTCTTTACAAAAACTTTTATATCTTTCTTTGTTTGAAAAAGCATCAAAAGTTGCTATATCTTATGTTAAAAGTGATGTTATTAAGCCCTCTAAATTTTTAAAAGAGTTGAAAATTAGAACTCTTAAAGAGTTTGAAAACAAAGCCTACTCAAAACTTCTTTTCAAAAGTAAAAATTATGAACTAAAAGAGGATATTAATCCAAAACTTGAGTTTGATTTTAGAAAATTTACTTTTTCACCAAGCTCAATAAAAAACCTTTTTGAGTGTAGAAGACGCTTTTACTATAAATATATAGAGGGTATAAAATCACATGAGATACCAAGCGATAGTGTTAATGAAAGTAGCATAGGTATAGATATCCATAATGCTTTAAAAAAGCTATATGAAAATAAAGATTATACAAACCTACATTCACGCTTTGATAAACTTATAAAAGATGAGATAGGTTCAAGTGAGTTAGAAAAATTACTTTTAAAACTTTGGAGTAAAAAACTTACAAACTTTTTTGTAGATGAGGAAAAATCATTTTTAGACTTAAGAGAAACAGCATTTTTAGAAGATGAGTTTAAGTGCGAGTTTGAAGGTTTTAAGATAAAAGGTCGTATTGACAGAATAGATAAGGTAGATAAATCTTATGAAATTTTTGATTATAAAACTGGAAAATACCCAAGCTTTAATCTAAAAAATATAGAAAACACGGATGACTTTCAGTTAGATATATATTATCTTTTATGTAAAGATAGGCTTCCTATAACTAAAGTGGCTTATTATGATTTAGCTAATAATAAAATTGTTGCATCTACTTTAATTGATCAGAAAATTGAGATACTAAAAGATAGATTATCTGAGTTTAAAGAGATAAAAGAGTATGAGTTTTTTAAATGTGAAGATATAAAAAAGTGTACTTACTGTGATTATGTACATCTTTGTGAGAGGCTTACATGAGTTTAGAAAAATCTTTAGCTCTTAGTGCTAGTGCTGGTAGTGGTAAGACATTTGCCCTTGTTGTTCGCTACCTTAGTTTACTTTTTACTGATCAGAAGATAAATGATATATTGGCTTTAACTTTTACAAATAAAGCATCATCTGAGATGCAAGAGAGAATATTTAAAACACTTTTAGATATTGACAAAGACTCACGCTCATCTGAACTCAAAGAGATTGTAAAAGTAACCTCTTTGAGTAAGGAAGAGATTTTATCTAAACAAAAAAAGCTTATAGATGAGTTTTTAAATGTTGAGATAAAAGTTATGACTATAGATAAATTTTTTGCTCTTATACTTAGAAAGTTTGCACTAAATGCTGGGATTATGCCATCTTATTCAACTTTTGAATCTCAACATGAGATAAAATTGCAAAATCTATTTTTAAAAAATGTTGATGTTGAAAATCTTTCTAATGCTCTTGTAAACTTAGCACTAAGCTCAAGCTCTAGGTTTTCATCTATTTTTGAACTTTTAGATAGTATATATATAAAATCTAGAGAGTTTAAAAACCTAAGATACTCATTTAAAAACATTGAACCATATGAGCTTAAAGTGATGGAAAGTATGAACGATATTCAAAACTTTTTTGCACCAAAGGCTTTAAGCGAAAGATCAAAAAAAACTCTTGATAAAAACTCTGTTGAGGAGATTTTAGCTGTTTCATGGCTTAGTAAAGATAGCTTTGAGTACTGGGACTTTAAAAAACATTATGAAAGAGTTGTTGATACCTACTTAGATGAGTTAAAAACCTCTTTAAAAGAGTATGTTGAAGTTAAAGAAGCAAACTTTTTTAGCTCACTATTTTCACTTTTAGATATATATAAAAAATCTAAAAAAACCTTAGCTAAAGATGAAAATGAGCTCTCTTTTGATGATGTAAGTGTTATGGTTGAGTCTCTTTTAAGCTCAGACTCAATAGATAGTGAGTTTTTGTACTTTAGACTTGATTCTAACATCCAGCATATACTTTTAGATGAGTTTCAAGATACTTCAGTTTTACAATACAAGGTTTTAGAGCCACTTGTAGATGAGATAAGTGCTGGTATTGGTGCTAAAGAAAACAGGTCATTTTTCTATGTTGGAGATATAAAACAATCTATTTACCGTTTTCGTGGAGGGACAAGCTCTTTGTTTGAGTATGTTGCTCAAAATCAGGGTGTAAAAGTTCGCTCCTTAAATACCAACTACCGTTCATACTCACAAATAGTTAACTTTGTTAATCAAACTTTTTTAGGAAAAATATCATCTTATGAAAATCAACTCTCAATAAAAGATGGTGGTTATGTTGAGGTTAAAAGTAGTGATGATATCTTACAAAGTACTTATATAACTATAGAAGATTTACTTCAAAATGGTGCAGATATAAACAAAATAGCCATACTGTGTTGGACAAATAAAGATGGAAAAGCTTTAAAAGAGTTTCTTAGCGAGAAGGGTTTAGATGTTGTAACTGAAACCACAACTAAGCTAAACAATCAGACTAAGATAAAAGCTATAATAGAGTTTTTGAAATACCAGTATTTTAAAGAAGATATCTACAAAAAAAACTTCTTTGCACTGATCAAACAAGAGGAGAGCTCTTTAGTTAGATATAACCTCTTAACTAACACTTTAAGTTCCATAGCAATGATGTGTGTAAACAGTTTTGGCTTTTTTGATGATGACTTAGATGTTGTAAAATTTGTAGATGGTTTGTATAAATACAAAGATATAGATGAGTTTATATTTGAGTATGAAAGAGACTCTGAAAGCTCTTTAAATGTAAACACTTCAGGTATAAAAATCATGAGTGTTCATAAGTCAAAAGGTTTAGAGTTTGAGAGTGTTATAGTTATAGATAGACTTGGTAGAAAAGCAAATAATTCAGGTGTATTACTTTTTGAATATGATGGAATAAACTTAGAAAACTTATTTTTAAGGGTAAAAAATAGAGACTCTTTTGATCAAAGATATAAAGAGGCTATAGATAAAGATAAAGAGCTAGAAAAAAGCGATCTTTTAAATGCTCTTTATGTCGCACTGACACGCCCTAAAAATAATTTAGTAGTTGTTAAAAATTTTAAGAACAGTGTTTTTGATGAGTTAGATTTAAGTGACTCCTTACAAGGTAAAATGCTTTTTGAACAAGAAAAAGGTGTTAAAAAAGCTCATCTTGAAGATACTATAGAGGATGAGTTATATTATGGTTCACAAAGCGACCTATTGAGTGCTCAGACTGATGAAGAGCATAACTTAGATGCTATAGATTTTGGTTTAGCCTTGCACTACGTTTTAGAGCTTATAGAGAGTTTTGAAGAGCTACAT
>WFNF01000036.1 GCA_015488775.1 Helicobacteraceae bacterium | reverse complement strand
TCTAAAAACCCTAGTGCCCCTCAGCATTACATAGGAGTTTACAATCAAGGCAATCTTTTGAAGACCTAGCCAAAGCTAAGTCAAAAAAGATTAACGCAGAGTGTGAGCTCCTATGTAATGCCCAAAGGGAGGGATAAAAAAAGCGATATTTAGTATAAGAGCTAAAGCTCAATGCAAAAATATCACTAAATGATATTTTGTAAAACTTTTAATCGCCATAGCTTTGGCTATGACTTATAAAAGCTTTTACAAAATCTCATCTTTTTTTCTTCCCTCTGAGGGGTACTAGGGTTTTTAGAGGTGCCCTTTATGTAATTATAACAAAAATATTGGTTTATGTATAGGTGTAAAGTTTCAGCAAAATAAGAGAATTTTGACAATATCTCTTTTTACTTAATTCAAATAATCTTTACAAATAATCAATTATAGTGTATAATGCACTTATAATTCGCCTTCGGGCACACCCACTTTTTAAGTGGGGCTAAATAAACCCTTTAATTTTTCAATCACAACTTCAAAATCTTTTTTACTTATTACCCCTGTTTTATTCATCAATCGTTTAATACTAAATGTTCTTACTTGCAGTATCATTGCTGAATTTGTAGTTAAACCATTACTTTTGTTATTGTATTCAAAACTATAAAAATAATCATTATCTTTGATAGTGCTTGTGAGTGGTACTCCTACAAAAAGATCATGAGTTAATTTTCTAATTATTATTATTGGACGTGCAAAACTGTCATTTTTTCCGTATTCTTCACTACCTATGTTTTGACCAATCTTAGCCCAAAAAATATCTCTTGATTTTATACCTAGTTTACGTTTATTGTCTTCGGTCTTTTTCTTAACCTCATTCCACTTATTAAACTTGTCCATAGTATCCATTTATATTGTATTTTAAAAGAAGTGATGTGTTTAAATAACCGTCAATACGGCTATTTAAACCCAAATTATGCAGTAGGGAAGAACAAGTAGCGTCTATGCTTGTGCATAAGGGATGTTTAGAAAATCTTTGCGCCTACCTTATTGGTAGGTCAATGATTTTATGAATGTGCCTTGTGTGCAATGATAGATGCTTTCTTCAAGTTTTCTATTGCATAATTTGGGTTAAAGGTGTAAAAAGTAGAGATACTACATCATCCCAGGCATTCCAGGCATTCCTCCACCCATATCAGCAGGTGCTGCAGGTGGTGTTGGCTCTTTTATATCTATAATACTTGCTTCAGTTGTAAGTAACATACCAGCAACTGAGATAGCATTTGTTAAAGCTACTCTTTCAACTTTAAGTGGGTCTATGATACCTTTTTCAAACATATCAACATACTCACCAGTTGCAGCGTCAAAACCTAGGTTTGCACTATCTGAAACCTCTATAGTATTTACAACAACACCAGCGTCATAACCAGCATTTGTAGCAATTTGTTTCATTGGTGCTTTTACAGCTCTCAAAATTATTTCACAACCTATCTTTTGATCATGTGGTAAATCCATTGCATCTATAGATGTAGCAGCTTTTATTATAGCAGCTCCACCACCTATAACTATACCCTCTTCAACAGCAGCTTTTGTTGCACTAAGTGCATCATCAACTCTATCTTTTTTCTCTTTCATCTCAGTTTCAGTTGCAGCTCCAACTTTTATAACAGCTACGCCCCCGCTAAGTTTTGCAAGACGCTCTTGAAGCTTCTCTTTATCATACTCAGATGTAGTTGTTTCCATCTGTGTCTTAATCTCAGATATTCTTGCATTTACAACATCTTTAGTTCCAACACCATCAACTATAACTGTGTTATCTTTATCTATAACAACACGAGCAGCTTGACCAAGATGTGATATATTTGCACCCTCTAAAGTGTGACCTGTCTCTTCAGCTATAACAGTACCACCAGTAAGTGTTGCTATATCTTGTAACATAGCTTTACGTCTGTCACCAAAACCAGGAGCTTTAACAGCAGATATATTTAAAACACCACGAAGTTTATTTACAACTAAAGTTGAAAGAGCTTCACCCTCAACATCTTCTGCAATAATTAGAAGTGGACGAGAAGTTTTTTGAACCTCTTCTAAGACTGGTAAAAGATCTTTTAGATTAGATATCTTTTGATCATAAAGTAAGATAAATGGGTTCTCTATCTCAGCAGTCATTTTTTCAGTGTTAGTGATGAAGTATGGAGATAAAAAACCTCTATCAAACTGCATACCCTCAACTACATCTAACTCATCATTTATACCCTTAGCTTCCTCAACAGTTATAACACCATCTTGACCAACTTTATCCATAGCTTCAGCTATCATATTACCTATGTCTGTATCAGAGTTAGCAGAGATAGAAGCAACTTGAGCTATCTCAGTTTTTCCAGATATAGTTCTTGATATTTTTTTAAGATTTTCTAAAATCTCTTTTAAAGCCTTATCCATACCTCTTTTAATCTCAACAGGGTTAGCACCAGCAGTTACATTTCTTAAACCCTCTTGGAAGATTGCATTTGCTAAAACTGTAGCAGTTGTTGTCCCATCACCAGCTTCATCAGCTGTGTTTGAAGCAACCTCTTTTACAAGCCCTGCTCCCATATTTTCTAACTCATCAGCTAACTCAACTTCTCTAGCAACACTTACACCATCTTTAGTTATAGTAGGCGCTCCATAAGATTTTTGAATTAAAACATTACGACCGCGTGGTCCCATTGTAACTTTAACCGCGTCTGTAAGTTGTTGAACACCTGATGCTAAAGCGTTTCTTGCTTCATCTGCATATATTATTTTTTTTGCCATATTAAAATCCTTTTACTTTATAATTCCGAAAACGTCTTCAAGTTCTAAAACTATATATTTATCAGTACCTAAACTAAGTTCATTACCTGAAAACTTACCAAAAACTACAACATCGTTTAATGCTATACTTTTCACTTCATCACTAACAGCAACAACTTTACCTTGTGATGGTTTCTCTTTTGCATTATCTGGAATGATAATCCCTGAAGCAGTTGTAGTAGCTTCTTCAACTCTTTGTATTAAAATTCTTTCACCTAATGGTTGAAAATTCATAGATAATCCTTAATTTTTTTGAAATTTTAGCAAAATAATGAAAACAATTGGTTAAAATAAACTTATGAATAATATAAACTGGACAGAATTTAAAATATTTAAAAAAACAACAGCGATGCCTGGAGAAAATAATCTCCTAATTTTAATAAACTTTTGTAAAAGTTTTTATAATCAAAGTGATGTAGATCATCTATATGATATGTTCAAACAAGATGATCTTTCAAGCTCTATGATGAACAAAAATGATATAAAAAGTCCAAGTGACTTACATGACTTTCTCTATAAAAATAGATAAAACCACCCCTAAACCTAGAATTAACACTATTGAAGTATAATTACACAAATTTTTAAAAGGTGTGATTATGAAACTATTAAATGCTATTATATTTAGTGCATTTGTTATACTTAGTTCAGGTTGTCAAAAAGCTGAACCAGTTGTAGTTAAGACTACTATTCAAACTATACAAGAGCGTGGAGTTCTAATACTTGGAACTTCTGGAAATATGGCTCCAATGACAAGAGAACTTAAAAGTGGTGATGTAGTAGGTTTTGATATTGACTTAGCACAATTGATGGCTGACTCTTTAAATGTAGGTTTAAAAATTGAAGTTATGCCTCTTGATCAATTAACTGATGCATTAGAAAATGGCAAAGTTGATGTTGTTCTTTCAAATTTAACTGCTACGCTAGATAGAAACACACATGTAGCTTTTGTAGGACCTTACCTTAGAAGTGGAAAATGTTTGATAACTAAAGATCCATTTTTAGCAAAAACTGACTCAAATACTACTGGTAAATCTATAGAAAACAAAAACAATAAAATTGCTGTTTTAAAAGGTTCTACTTCTGAAAATATGGTAAAAACTCTTTTCAAAAATGCAAGAGTTGTAAGTGTTGATAATAAAGATATTGGTATTGATCGTGTAAAAAGTGATGAAGTTGTTGCTATGATAACTGACTACCCTATCTGTCTTGCTGCTATATCTGAAAATCCTGATGCTGGTTTTATCTCTGTATTTACAAAATTAACTTATGAGCCTATATCTATAGCAATTAATGGAAAAGATCCCCTTTTTCTTAACTGGACTCAAAACTTTCTGATCAGAGTAAACGACACTGGTTACTTAAACTTACTTGGTGCAAAGTGGTTTGGACAAGTAGTTCCAGAATCATAAAAAGATATAAACTAAAGGGAAGATATGACTACAGTAATAATGCTATTTATTCTCCCTTTGGGGATTATGCTTTTTATATATGATAAAAAGGTTTTAAAACAAAGTGAAGATATATATTTTGATTATATAGAAGATATAAAAAAGTCTGAACTTAGTGATGAAGAAAAGATTTTAAAAATAGATGCTATGTTTTATGAAAACAATTATAAATCTACATTTAGAGATAAGCAAAATCTTAAGGTTGAACATAAACATTTCAATCTTGGGCTTTTATTTATATTTTTTGGAGTTTTAAATTATTTTGGGATTATTTTTTATACTATATATTATAAGTTTTTTTCAAAACCCATAATATACGAAGTAAATTTATAATTTTATGTCTACCTTAGGCTTATCTATATAAAAACCTTGTGAGTACTCTATGCCTAAGCTTTTAATAATTGAAAGTATGGAAGAGCTATGAACATACTCTGCAACAACTTTTATACCTAACTCTTTTGCAAAATTAACTATTGTTTTTGTTACAAGATAAGAGTTTTTATTTGTATCTATATCTTCAATCAAAACTTCATCCAATTTAATATAATCCACATCAAGTTTTGTAAGATAAGAAAAATTTGAATACCCGTTACCAAAGTCATCTATAGCAATGCTAGAACCATGTCTTTTAACCTCTGTAAAAAACTGGTTTACTTTTTTAAAATCATCAATCGCATCTGATTCTAGTAACTCAAAAGTAACCCTTGAAGCAAAGTTACAATTTGCCAATTTATCTAAGATATAGTCATACATCTCATTATTCATAATATCTTCAATAGAAAGGTTTATAGAAAAATGGTAAGAGTTCAAGGAGAAGACCTCAAAACTTTTTTCTATAATTGTTTTTGTTATTTGGTGATATAACTTAGATTTTTTAGCTAATGGCAAAAATGTATCTGGCAAGTATATAATTCCGTTATCATCTACAATGCGAGCAAGACACTCATAAGAAAAAATCTCTTCAGTTACATTGTCTATTATAGGTTGAAAGTATGGAAGAACTTTTTTAGACTCTATAGCTACTCTAATTGTGTTAGATATGATTAGATTGTTTTCATATATATTTTCAAAATGACCAGACTCTTCATATATCCAAAATGGTAGATGTCTATTTTTAGCGTACTTTAATGCCATAGAAACTTTTGAAAAAGTGTGTTCAGAATCTACAGAATGACTAGAGGCTAAAGTTATATCAAGATAGATTTTTGTACTTATATATTCACAAAAATTATTTGAAATTTTATTATATAGATCATTTAGATACTCTTTTAACTCGAAAAAATTCATTTTATTTTTATGTACTATTGCAAATTCAGTTGAGTTTAGTCTATAAAGAGTCTCCTCCTCTTCTAAAAGTAAATTTATTTTTTTAGAGAAATTCTCAATTATAAAATCACCAACTAAATAACCATAAAAATCATTTAAGTCTTTAAAATTATCTAAAGATATAACTATCATAGTTTGATTTTCATCATCCAACATCACATCTCTAAGTTTATAAATATTTGGTAAATTAGTTAAAGAGTCAATAAAAAATCTATCTAGCATATTTTTACTAGTAACATTTAAAGATTCTGATAGATTTGAGGAGTTATGGTACACCTCTTCTAAAAGTACATCTTTTTGATCATCTAAAATTGTATCTGAGGTATATACAGTAACATGCATTGAATTTTTATCATCATGTTTTAGTTTAACAATCTCTATGTTTTCAAAAGATTTATTTAACGCTGTAGTAAAATTGTGTGAAAGTACGGTGTTGTGGATAAACGCACTAAGGTGAACCAATAGATACTCTTTGTGGTTTGATCTAATCTCAGAGATTATTTCATCAACATAAGTGGAAGATTTTACATCATAAGTATATATATCAAAGCTATTTTTCATATCTTAATTATAGTCATCAATCCCAAAAGTTAAGCTTAATAAATTTTTTATCTCTTTTTTGTGTTAAGTTTTAGACATTAATTACAAAAACTATGTAATTCTTAAGTTTATTAATGTTTGATTAAGTTTCAGTTGCTAAAATTCTCGTATGGACTTATTAATTTTTGTTATAGTTCTAAAACTTTAGGGGGATAAAGTGAATCAGATATATGTAGGGAACATTCCGTATTCTAAATCAGAAACGGATGTAAAAGAGCTTTTTGGGCAATATGGTGATGTAATATCAGTAAAATTTATAAACGATCATGAATCAGGTAGATTTCGTGGATTTGGTTTTGTCGAGATGGAGTCAAGTGAAGCTGTCAAAGAGGCAATTACCAACCTAGAAGGAAACGAATATGATGGTCGCGCATTAAGAGTCAATGAAGCTCGCCCTAAAGAGAGACGCGCTCCTAGAACTTAAAAATTATAGGGTAATTCCAAAGCATGATTAAGCCACATTGGTGGCTTTTTCATACAATTTTCAACTTTTCTCACCTCACATTTGCTATAATTTTCAAAAATAAACTTTTAGGTTTAAAATGATAAAAATAGCATCAATTCAACTTCAAATGTCTCAAAATCAAAATCAAAACATCAATAATGCAATTTCAAAAGTAAAAACAGCTACTAAAAATGGTGCAAAAATCATATTGCTACCTGAACTGTTTGAAAATCTATATTTTTGTAAAGATATGGATAAAAAGTATTTTTCACTTGCTAAAGAGCTAGATAAACATCCCACTATTAAAATATTTTCAGATTTAGCAAAGGAGCTTAAGGTAGTTTTACCCATAAGCTACTTTGAAAAAAGTGGCAATAATTATTATAATTCACTTGTAGTTATAGATGCTGATGGAAAAGTATTGGATAACTATAGAAAAACTCATATACCTGATGGCGCTGGTTATGAAGAGAAATTTTACTTTAAAAATGGAAATACTGGTTTTAAGGTTTGGGATACAAAGTATGCAAAACTTGGAGTTGGGATATGTTGGGATCAGTGGTTTAGTGAGAGTGCAAGAGTGATGTCTTTAATGGGTGCTCAGATATTGATGTACCCAACAGCTATAGGCAGTGAGCCTGAGATAGAAGTTGATTCTAAAGATGCTTGGCAAAGAGTACAGATGGGTCACTCAGTAGCAAACACAACACCACTTGTTGCTAGTAACAGAGTTGGAGAAGAAAAGGGTGAGTCTTGCAATATAACTTTTTATGGCTCATCTTTTTGTACTGACAACATGGGAAAAATAATCAGTGAAGCAAGCAGAGATAAAGAGGAGATAATCTACGCCTCTTACGATTTAGATGAACATAAAAAAATGAAAGAGTACTGGGGATTATTTAGAGATAGACAAAGTAGCTCATATTCAAAAATTTGTGAGCCTACTCCCAATCATTAAATTTTGAATTTTGATGTTTGTCTTTTTTGTACTTTCTGTTGTTGATAGATTTTTGTAGTTGATTTGATTGGTAAAGTATATCTTTTTTAATCTCTTCAATATCGTTTTCTTTGTCAACTTCACTTATGATTTTTGTTATTAATGACTCTAAAGATGCGTATTCTCCTTTGTAAAGTTGTATCTTTTCACATCTATCTAGTAGCTTTTTAGAGTTTAAAACTTTTTTGTCATACTTCTCTTTAGTTATATCATCAACCTTACTGAGATAATTAACCATACCAATATGAAAGCGTTCTAAAGCTCTTATGTATCTTAATCTTTTAGCATTATCTTCTTGTTTACCCATTTTTAATTCTTATTATCATAGTTTTTGCCTAATTTTTGTATAATTTTATCAAAACATCCAAAAGGACCTTTTTGAAAAAAATTATCTTAATGCTTATTTTATCTCAATTTGCACTATTTGCACAAGTAACAAACGAATTTATCTCCCAAAAGCTTATAAATTCAGGTATTGTTATCATAGACATACGCACTCAAGGGGAGTGGATACAAACTGGTTTAGTTAAAGGTTCACACCCAATAGAGTTTTTTAATGAAAAAGGTAAGTACAACATACCTAAATTTTTAAAAGAGCTAAAAACTGTTATAAAACCAAATGAAAAGTTTGCACTTATCTGTAATACAGGAAGTAGAACTAAACTTGTGAGTCAGTTTCTATCTCAAGATTTGAAATACAATGTCATCAACCTTCAAGGGGGAATTCAGTATGGTATCTCTATCAAGATACCATTAGTTCCATATAAACATTAATGTCATTTGCTCTAATAGGTGGACTACTTTTAAATGTTGGAGCTTTTTTAACATTTAAAGGTAAGATTTATCAATCAGTTATGGTTTACATTCTAGCAGATTTATGTTGGATAATTATGGCCTATGAAAAAGATGATTTTTGGGGTGTGATTTCTATTGTATTTGGAGTAACTTTTGGTTTATTAGCTTTTTTTAAAATGAAAACGGGGAAGATGAGTAAAGAGTTATAGACTTTTGTCTATAACTCTTTAGTTTACTAAACTATTCTTATCATTACAGGTTTAGAATCTACAAAATCAAACTTTTCTAACTCAAGTAAAACATCTTGAAGATTTTTCTCTTTAGTTTCATGTGTAGTTAAAAGTAGATTTGCCATAGAGTCTTTTGTTGGTCTTTGTAAAAGAGCATCTATAGAGATGTTAAAATCTGCAAAAAGTTTTGTTACACTTGCTAAAACTCCACTTTTATCTTTTACATTTATGCGTAGATAATACTTAGATACTATCTCATCACGACTTTTTAAAACAAGATTAGATTCTAAAGGTTTATCAAATCCAAGCATTGGAGAGCTTTTACCAGCACGAGCTATATCTATGATGTTTGCAACAACTGCACTAGCTGTAGCATCTCCACCAGCTCCAGGGCCATAGTAAAGAGTTTCACCAACCTTATCACCAACTACAGATATAGCGTTCATAACACCATCTATCTTAGCTATCATATCCTCTTTTTTAATTAATGCAGAGTGAACTCTAAGCTCAACCTTGTCACCATCTTTTTTAGCGATACCAAGAAGTTTTATAACATAACCAAACTCTTTAGCAAAATCTATATCTTCGTTACGAACCTCTTTTATACCCTCAATTAAGATATCATCAGGTTTAGCATCTATACCGTAAGCGATACTTGCTAAGATAAGAAGTTTATGAGCCGCGTCAAACCCACCTATGTCAAACTCAGGATCAGCTTCAGCGTAACCAAGTTCTTGAGACTCTTTTAAAATCTCATCAAAACTTACACCCTCATTCATCATCTTAGTCATCATATAATTACAAGTACCATTCATAATACCCTGCATAGACTCTATATGGTTTGCACTTAAACCATCTCTTAAAGCATTAATGATTGGGATACCACCAGCAACACTTGCCTCATACTCAAATGGTAAATCTTGTGCTAATTCTTGTAAATCATAACGATGGTAAGCTAAAAGAGCTTTATTTGCAGTTACAACTGCTTTTTTGTTTTCTAAAGCTTTTTTAACAACTCTAAAAGGCTCATCAACACCGCCCATTAACTCAACAACAACATCAATCTCATCATCATCTAATATATCATCAACATTATCACTCAAAGGTATATTAACACCTCTATCTTTAGATAAATTGTTTACAACACCCTTTGTTACAACTATCTCTAAACCAGATCTAGCTGTAATGATGTCCTTGTTCTCTTCTAATATATTTGCTACTGATGCCCCAACTGTTCCAACACCAATAATTCCAACTTTTAACATCAACTAGTCCTTTTTATATTTATCTATAAATGTTTTAATATTTCTAGCAGCTTGTCTTATACGCATATCATTTTCAATTAAAGCTATACGCACATAACCCTCACCATGTTCACCAAAACCTATCCCTGGTGCTACTGCAACATCAGCTTCAAGTAAAAGCTTTTTAGAAAACTCTAAAGAGCCAAGATGTGAGATACACTCAGGTAACTTAGCCCACACAAACATAGATGCTTTGTTTCTTCTTATAGGCCAACCTGCACGCTCAAAAGCTTCAATCAAAACATTTTGTCTATGATCATACTTATCTGTAATCTCTTTAACACAAGTTTGATCACCATTAAGTGCAACAGTTGCGGCAACTTGTATAGGTGTAAACATCCCATAATCTAACCAAGATTTTATCTTTTGTAAAGCACCTATAAGTTTTTTATTTCCAACGAAGAAACCTACACGCCAACCAGCCATATTGTAAGATTTAGAAAGAGTAAAAGACTCAACTGCAACATCAGCAGCACCCTCAACTTGCATTATAGATGGCGTAACATAACCATCAAAAGTTATATCACCATACGCAATATCTGAGATGATGTAAAATCTCTCTTTTTTTGCTAAGGCTACAAGTCTTTCATAAAACTCTAAAGTAACAGTAGCAGTTGATGGGTTATGTGGAAAGTTAACTACAACATATTGAGGTCTATTTTCGGCTTCTTTAAAAGCTATAGCCAAATCATCAAAAAAAGCATCTTCTAAAACATTATAATCTTCATCATATTTTAAAGGCATATTTTGAACTTGAGCACCAGCAAGAACAAAAGCATATGTATGAATAGGGTAAGTTGGATCAGGAACAACAACAGAAGTTCCCTCACTAGCTACTGCGTAAGCAAGATGAGCATAACCCTCTTTTGAACCCATAGTAGCAACACATTGAGTTTGTGGGTCTAAATCACAGTTGTATCTTCTTTTATACCAATCCGAAATAGCTTGAAGAAGTTTAGGAATACCTTTTGAACTCGAGTATCCATGAGTTTTAGTCTTTTGGGCAGACTCTACAAGTTTAGCTCTTATGTGTTCTGGTGTATCACCATCAGGATTACCCATAGAAAAATCTATCACATCACTACCAGAGCGTCTTTGTTTCATCTTAAGATCATTAACCTCAGCAAAAACATAGTTTGGAAGTTGCTCTACTCTATTAAATTTTATTTCATCAAACATATATACTTCTTTTTTAGGTGCATTAATTTCGCGTGATTTTAGCATAAAAGAGTTTATATCTATGTTATACACAAGCCATCTAACTTAGAGTTAACTAGCTTTGCTATTTATTTTTCCCATTTGATATAATTATGCCAGATTCCAAGTTTTGACTCGTTCCACCTCTCGTATGTTCTTTTTTCTGAAATTTTTATCCTATACTTATTTTGAGTTTTCGTTAGAAGTAATGTATCGTTCCACTTCTAAAGCAGCTTAGTCTAGCTTGTTCGGGAGTCAGATAATTACACTTTAAATTTGA
>WFNF01000035.1 GCA_015488775.1 Helicobacteraceae bacterium | reverse complement strand
AGTATTTTCATATCTAACTCATGATGAAGAACAGGTTTGCAATACAAATGCATTATCAATCGAAAATAGTGATTATTCAAAAAAATTATACTCTTTACCTAATCCAAACTTCAGCGATATTAAAAAAATATCTGTTGAATATATACAAAATATTGATAATAAGCAAAAATTATATAATAAGCTAGATAGGGGAAGATATATTATAGATGATGAAGAATTATTGTATCAATATATATTCTCATATAGCACTATGCATAAATTAAAACTGTATGAATCATTTAAAGTAATTAGTGAAAAACTAAAAAATTCGTCAATAGATATTATAGATTGGGGATGTGGTCAAGCACTTGCTACTTCACTTTTTATAGAGTATATAAAAGAAAATAATTTAAATATAGATATAAAAAATATAACATTAATAGAACCTTCAAAACTAGCACTTTCTAGAGGTATTCTTCACTTAGATATACTAAAGCAAAATAATTATAATATAAATGCTATAAATAAAGATTTAGATTGTATAGAGCAAAGTGATATAAAGACTGATAGAAAAAATATAGTGTTACATTTATTTTCAAATATCCTCGATGCAGAATTTTTTAAATTAGATACACATTTTTTAGAAAAAATATCTACTAATATTCAATCTAAGAACTATTTTATTTGCGTAAGCCCAAATATAAGTGCTAAAAGAAATAATAGACTTTATATTTTTTATAAATATTTTATTGATAACTTTGATACAGAGTTGATTTCTGAAAGGGATACAAATATTGGTACTTACAAAAGATATGAAAAAGTATTTGAAGTTAAGTATATAAAAGAAGAAGAAATACTACAAGCACGAGATGAAATAAAAGACTATCATGTTGATATTTAACTCAAATCCTAAATAATTTAGTATCAGTGTATTGACAATAATAATCTCTTTAGCTATAATTTCACATTCAAAAAAGTGTGCTCTAAAGATTCAGAGTATTACCATAGAGTTTAACATCTATTTTGATCAGTTAATATTTTAGTTATTTGATCAAAGAAGATGTTCTTACTCCTTACTTTATAAGTGCCTATACTTATAATGATCGTTTTTAATGTTAAAAATGTTTACATCTTTGTATGTATTCATATGCACATAAAACTTTGATGGTAATACTCTGAGTCTTTAGAGACCTTAAATTAGAAGGAAATATATGTACGCAATCATTAAAAATGGTGGTAAGCAGTATAAAGTTCAAGAGGGTGATATCCTTAAGCTTGATAAAATGAGCCTTGAATCTAAAGCTACTGTTGAGATAAAAGAAGTTTTAGCTGTAAATAACGGTGAACTAAAAACTGGAGCACCTTTCGTAGAAGGCGCTGTTGTAACTGCTGAGGTTATCAACGAAGGTCGTGATAAGAAAGTTATAATTTTCAAAAAACGTCGTCGTAAAGATAGTAAAGTTAAAAGAGGTTTCAGAAGAGACTTCACTCGTGTTAGAATCACGAAAATAACAGCGTAAGGAGCTTAGTATGGCACATAAGAAAGGTCAGGGTAGTACACAGAATAATCGTGATTCAGCAGGTCGTAGACTTGGTGTTAAAAAGTACGGTGGTGAAAAAGTTGTAGCTGGTAATATTATTATTCGTCAACGTGGAACAAAAATCCACCCAGGTAATAATATCGGTATGGGTAAAGATCATACTTTATTTGCACTTGTTGATGGTATAGTTCAATTTGAGCGTAAAGATAAAAAGCGTAAACAAGTTAGCATAATTGCAGCTTCTTAATTTTTAAGAGTCTTTTGGCTCTTAAAACTTATAAACCACAAATCAAGATTTTATTAAAAATTTTGTTTGGTGGTTTATCTTCAAATAAAAATCTAATACAAATTATATAAAAATTGAAGATACTTAGTCTCTTTATTAAAACTTTAATTATAAAGAACAATGGAGTTTTACTCCTATATTTTAAGAGAAAGTCTTAAAAGGATTTGACAGATGTTTAGTGATAATGTAAAAATTAGTGTTGCAAGTGGTAAGGGTGGAGCAGGTTGTGTTTCTTTTAGACGTGAGAAGTTTGTAACACAAGGTGGACCAAACGGTGGCGATGGTGGTCGTGGTGGCGATGTTTGGATAGTTTGTGATAATAACACACATACTCTTTCACACTTTAAGGGTAATAAAAATTTAAAAGCTGATGGTGGAAAACCTGGACTTGGTTCACGTATGACTGGTAAATCAGGGAAAATTTTGGAAGTTATAGTTCCACCTGGTACTGAAATTAGTGACGCTGATACTGGTGAATTTATATGTGACATGACTGAAAATGGTCAAAGGTTTAAATATCTCACAGGTGGTAAAGGTGGTTTAGGAAACTTTCACTTTAAGTCATCTACAAATCAACAACCACGTTATGCACAACCAGGTCAAGAAGCGTTAGAGCGCAATCTTAAGTTAGACCTTAAGCTTATAGCAGATGTTGGACTTGTTGGTTTTCCAAATGTTGGAAAATCAACTTTAATATCTACCGTTTCAAACGCAAGGCCTGAAGTTTCTAATTATGAGTTTACAACTCTGACACCTAAGTTAGGTGAAGTAAATATTGGTGATTATGACGCTTTTGTTATGGCTGATATACCTGGGATTATTGGTGGAGCTAGTGATGGTAAAGGATTAGGGCTTAAGTTTTTAAGACATATTGAAAGAACCAAAACACTTCTTTTTATGATTGATTTAGCTAACTATAGAGATATGGCTGAG
This sequence comes from Helicobacteraceae bacterium, assembly GCA_015488775.1. GTDB lineage: Bacteria > Campylobacterota > Campylobacteria > Campylobacterales > Sulfurimonadaceae > WFNF01. The sequence continues at coordinate 56,408 of WFNF01000035.1, read as the reverse complement.
CAGTATAATACTTTAAGAGAAGAACTTTTAACTTTCTCATCAAAACTAGAGGGTAACAATTTTGCTATTGCACTTACTAGGCTTGATGCTTTGCCTGCAGAGGAAGTTACTAAAAAAGTAAAAGAATTTTTTGAAGTTGTTGGAGTTGAACAAAGTAGTAAAAGTGATTATGGGTTTAGTACAGAGCTTGGTTTTTATGAACAAAGTGTAAAAGATGATACTCTTGTGTATGACAATACTAAACCATTTTTCATTGCACCAATATCTTCTGTAATGAGAACAAATATTGAAGCTTGTAAGTTTGGTCTTTATGAATTAGTAAAGTTAGCAAGGCTTAAATGAAACGTATAGTAATAAAAGTAGGTAGTGCTGTTTTAAGTGAACAAAATAGAATTTCAGAAGATAGACTTTATGCTTTAGTTGAGTTTATAGCAAAATTAAAAAATAACTATGAAGTTTTACTTGTTAGTTCTGGCGCGGTTAGTGCTGGTTATACAAAGTTGAAACTTGATAAATCTATTTTGTCAAACAAACAAGCATTAGCATCTATTGGTCAACCACTTTTAATGCGTAAATATAAAAATAGATTTGAAAGACATGATATACTAGTAGCACAAGTATTGGTTACTTCATCAAACTTTGTTTACTCTGATCAAGAATCCCGTGTAAAAAGCACTATTGAAACTCTTTTAGCACATGGTGTTATTCCTATAGTAAATGAAAATGATGCTACAGCTACTAAGGAGTTAGAACTAGGTGATAATGATCAATTGTCTGCTTTTGTAGCAACTCACATTAACGCTGATTTATTGGTTATACTTTCTGACATTGATGCATATTATGATAAAAACCCAAGTGAATACGGTGATGCATTAAAACTTAAAATTGTAAATGAAATAAGTGAGGCTGAATTAAATCAAGAGGTGACTCCAAACAACGCTTTTGCAACTGGTGGAATAGTGACAAAACTAAAAGCAGCAGATATAGTTTTAGAAAAAAATATTGATATGTTTCTAGCTAGTGGCTTTGATTTAAGTGATATATCTAGCTTTTTAATTGATAATAAACACTTAGGTGGAACTCTTTTTACAAGGAAATAGATGAAAATTATTTTTATGGGAACTCCAGATTATGCTTCTGAAATTTTAAAAACTATTATTAAACAAGATAATATGGAAGTTGTAGCCGTTTTTACTCAAGAGGATAAACCTGTTGGTCGTAAAAAAGTTTTAAGAGCACCTATTGTAAAAGAGGTTGCACTTGAAAACTCTATAAAAGTTATTCAACCACGTAGACTAAGAGATGAAAGTTCTAGTGTTCTAAATATAGAGTGTGATTATATAGTAGTTGCAGCCTATGGTCAGATTTTGCCACTTGATATATTGGTACACGCTCCTTGTATAAACTTGCACGCTTCAAGTTTACCTCAGTACAGAGGAGCAAGTCCAATACAACAATCTTTACTTAATGACGATAAAAAAACAGGTGTTACTGCTATGCTGATGGAAGAGGGCTTAGACACTGGTGATATTTTGAAGATTTCTGAAATAGAGATAGAGAAAGATACAATAGTTGGTGAACTTTTTAATGATTTAACTAGTGTTGCTTGTGATTTAACTATTGATATATTGAATAATTTTAAAACATTTACACCTAGAAAACAAGATGATACACTTTCATCTCTTTGTAAAAAAATCAAAAAAGAAAATGGTTTAATTAATTTTGATGATGCAAAAGATATTTATAATAGATACCGTGCATATACACCTTGGCCAGGAATATATCTTGAGTCTAAAATGAAAATAAAACAGATGTTTTTGTATGAAGAAAATTCGCTAAACAATGCGGGTGAAATTTTAAAAATTGAAAAAGAATTTATAATTGTTGGTTGTAAAAAGGGTTCATTGAAAATTACAAAACTTCAGCCACCATCTAAAAAAGAGATGAGAGCTATAGATTATATTAATGGTAAGAGAATTGAAGTTTCAGACATATTGCTTTGAGTCCTTAGAATCAACTCAAAAATACATCTTAGAAAAATTAAAAAAGTCTGAGATGGAGGTTCCATCTCTTGTGGTAGCATTATCACAAACTAAAGGTCAGGGTTCAAGAAGTAATACTTGGGAATCTTGTGAGGGTAATTTATATTTCTCTTTTACTTTTAAGATGAAAGATCTTAGTGAAGATTTACCTTTAGAATCTTCATCTATCTACTTTTCATACATATTGAAAGAGTTGATAGCTAAAGAGGGTTCTTCTATTTGGATGAAATGGCCTAATGATTTTTATATTGATAATAAAAAAATTGGTGGGACTATTACCAATGTTTATAAGGATACCCTAGTTTGTGGTATAGGAATAAACACAAAGTGTGCTCCAGATTCATTTGGTGTTTTGGATATAGATTTAGATCAAATAACTCTTTTAGAAAATTTTAAAATCGAGTTATTAAAAAAACACACATGGAAGTTAATTTTTAGTAAATTTAAGATAGAATTTGAACTTAGTAAAAAATTTAATACATATTATAAAGATAAAAAAATTTCATTAAATAGAGCAATATTGCAAGATGATGGTTCATTGATGAGTGACGGAAAAAGGATTTATAGTTTACGATGAGTGAAGTAATAGTAATTGCAAATCAAAAAGGTGGTGTTGGAAAAACAACCACTGCTGTAAACCTTGCAGCATCTTTAGCAGTAGCAGAAAAAAAAGTGCTACTAATTGATGCTGATCCACAAGCTAACGCAACAACATCTTTAGGGTATCATAGAAATGATTATGAGTTTAATATATATCATGTTCTTATTGGTACTAAAAAGATAAAAGATGTAATTTTAAAAACGATGTTGCCAACATTAAGTTTAGTTCCATCAAACATAGGTTTAGTTGGCGTAGAAAAAGAGTATTATGATGATTCTAATGCTAAGGGACGTGAATATATCCTAAAAAAAGCTATATCTAAAGTTGAGAAAGATTACGATTATATTATCATTGATGCACCACCTGCACTTGGACCAATGACTATGAATGCACTTTCAGCTTCTAACTCTGTTATAATACCCATACAGTGTGAGTTTTTTGCTTTAGAGGGCTTAGCTCAACTTTTAAATACAATTAGACTTATTAGAAAGACTATTAACCCTAAGTTAAAAATAAAAGGTTTTTTACCAACTATGTATAGTTCTCAAAACAATTTATCTAAGCAAGTTTTTGCAGATTTGAAGCAACATTTTAATTCCAAACTTTTTAAAGATGATAAAGATGAGTATATAGTTATACCTAGAAATATTAAACTTGCAGAATCTCCAAGTTTTGGAAAGCCAACAATCTTGTATGATGTAAAATCATCTGGTTCTGTTGCTTACCAAAGTCTTGCACAAGCGATACTTTAATTATGGCAAAAAAAGCTGGATTAGGACGTGGTCTTGGGGAACTTTTAGGTGAGATAGAAGAAGCTTATGATAATGAACTCCCATCTAGGTATGAAATTTTAGATATTGATCTTAGCTCAATTAAAGCCAATCCTTATCAACCTAGAAAAAGTTTTGATGAAAAAGCTTTACATGAGTTGAGCGAATCAATTAAAGAAAATGGTCTAATTCAACCAGTTGTTGTTGTTGACGAGATTGATGGCTATATCTTAGTTGCAGGTGAACGTCGTTTACGCGCGTCTAAACTTGCTAAAACAAAAACAATAAAATCTATTGTTATATCTGCTACAACTGATCAGATGAGATCTAATGCTTTGATTGAAAATATTCAACGTGAAGAGTTAAATGCTATAGAATTAGCAAATGCTTACAGTGGATTAGTTGAACTTCACGGCTACACACATGATGACCTATCAGCAAAGATATCGAAATCAAGAACTCATGTTACAAACACACTTAGATTGTTAAAACTTTGTTCTAATGCTCAAAAAGCTTTAATTGAAAAAAAATTAACGGCAGGTCATGCTAAAATATTGGTAAATGTTGATGAAAAAGAGCAAAAACTTTTAGTAAATTCTATTTTAGGTCAAAAGCTAAGTGTTAGAGATACAGAAAAAATGGTTTCAAATTTTAAAAAATCAGCCTATATACCTGAAACTAGTACACCTAAAGAAGAAATGGATTTTAATGAAATTAAAAATAGGCTTTACGATATAGGTCTAAAAACTAGTTCTTCTAAAAATAAACTTACTATTTCATTTGATAATAGTGAAGCATTAACGTCTTTTTTAAAATATTTTTCTTAAATAATCACACTTTAACAATACTTTCAAAATATTAGTAGTATAATTTCGCAACTTTTAGGAGGTGCTATGTTAGATATTAATGAATGGCTGTTGTTGTCTACGATTATTGTCTTCATAACTCTTATTGTTGTATTAAATAGTTGGCTAGTTAAACCAATGTTTGATTTTATGCAGATGCGCGACTCTGATCTCAAAAGAGATTTGGACCAAGTTGGTTCAAATGAAGATGAGATTAATGAGATGTATGCAAAAGCTAAACAAATTATTAACGATGCTAAACTTGAAGCTGCAGCTTTAAGAGATAAGGTTATTACTGAGGCTAAAGATTTAGCTAATAGTAAGATTGAAGCAAAGAGGTCAGAACTGCAAAGTGAAATGGCTAAATTTAAAGAGGGACTTGTTACTCAAGAGGAGCAATTAAAAAACTCTTTATTGGCACAAGTTCCACTTTACAAAGAAGCTGCTATTGCTAAGTTTACAAAGATATAGGGGATATGGTGATTAAATTATTAGTAACTATGTTAAGTTTGTCTGCTTTAGCTTTGGCTTCTAGTGAGGCTGTGAGCGAAGGTGGAACAGATATTGTACAACGTACAGTTAACTTCCTTATCTTTATCGGGATATTATACTATCTACTTGCAGAACCAATAAAATCGTTTTTTGTTGGTAGAACAGATGGTATCGCAGATGAGTTAAAAAAGGTGCATGATAAACTTCAAGAGTCTAAAAAGGCAAAAGAAGATGCTCAAAGTGCAATAGATGATGCAAATAAATTTGCTACATCTTTAAAAGAAAGCTCTAAAAAAGAGAACAATATTTTAAATGATAAAATAATGGCTCAATGCGAGAGTGATATTGAAAATATACAAAAACAAAATACTGCTTTAATGGAGTTCGAACAAAGAGCTATGACTAGAGAAGTAGTTGAGAATATTGTTAGTGATATGCTTAAAGATGATACTCTTACTAAAGACGCAATGACAGATCTTATTATTAAGAAGGTGGCGTAATGGAAGAGATAATAGCACTAAGATATGTAGAAGCACTAAAATCTCAGCTTGACGCTGAATCTTTTGCTAATACTGTAGAACTATTTAAATCATTATCTACATCTTTTGATAACTCAAAATTTGCAGAAGTTTTAACATCACCTCTCGTTTCTAACTCAGATAAAGATAGTATTCTTTTAGATGTAGTTAAAAGTGCTTCTAGTGATGAGATTAATAATTTAATGAAGTTATTAGTTTTAAAAAATAGAGCAGGACTTATCCCAGCAATTTCAAATGTTTTAAGTGCAGAGTACTCAAAACAATTAAATGAATTTAATGGTAAAGTTTATAGTTCAGATGATATGAGTAGTGATGTTATTGAAGATCTTGCTAAGAAAATTTCTACTAAGGTTAATTCAAAAATTAACTTAACTTTTGTTAAAAGTGATTTTAACGGAATTAAGGTTGATGTTGAAGCTTTAGGTTTAGAAATTAACTTCTCAAGAGAAAGAATCAATAATCAACTTATTGATCATATTTTAAAAGCAATCTAAGAAAGGTTTAGTGTATGGTAGCAAAAATACAAGCAGATGAAATAAGCTCGATTATTAAAGAGCGTATTGAAAACTTTGAATTAAGCGTTGATATCAATGAAACAGGTAAGATTACATCTTACGCTGATGGTATTGCAAAGGTATATGGTCTTAACAATGTTATGGCTGGAGAGATGATTGAGTTTGAAGATGGAACTCAAGGTTTAGCAATGAACTTAGAAGAGGGTAGCGTAGGTACTGTTATTTTGGGTCGTGGTAAAGATTTAAGAGAAGGTATGAGCGTTAAGCGTTTAGGTAAACTTCTTAAAGTACCTGTTGGTGATGCACTTCTAGGACGTATTGTAAATGCACTTGGTGAACCAGTTGATGGTAAAGGTCCAATAGAAACTACAGAAACTCGTTTTGTAGAAGAAAAAGCACCTGGAATTATGGAAAGAAAATCTGTTCATGAACCACTTGCAACTGGTATTAAAGCTATTGATGCACTTGTGCCAATTGGTAGAGGTCAAAGAGAACTTATTATTGGTGACAGACAAACTGGTAAAACTACAGTTGCTCTAGATGCAATCATTAACCAAAAAGGTAATGGTGTTGTATGTATTTACGTTGCAATCGGTCAAAAAGAATCAACTGTAGCTAATGTTGCTCGTCGTTTAGAAGAGCACGGTGCAATGGAATATACAATTATTGTAACTTCTACTGCTGCTGAAGCTGCTGCACTACAATTTTTAGCTCCATATACTGGTGTTACTATGGGTGAGTACTTTAGAGATTCTGCTAGACATGGTTTAATTGTATATGATGATTTATCAAAACATGCAGTTGCTTACCGTGAAATGTCACTTATTCTTCGTCGTCCTCCAGGTCGTGAAGCTTATCCTGGTGATGTTTTTTACCTACACTCTCGTTTATTAGAGCGTGCTGCTAAACTTAATGATGAATTAGGTGCTGGTTCTTTAACTGCACTTCCAATCATTGAGACTCAAGCAGGTGATGTTGCTGCTTACATTCCAACAAATGTAATCTCTATCACTGATGGTCAAATATTCCTAGAAACTGATCTATTTAATTCAGGTGTACGTCCTGCAATTAATGTTGGTCTTTCAGTTTCTCGTGTTGGTGGTGCTGCTCAAATTAAAGCTACTAAGCAAGTTGCTGGTACTTTAAGACTAGATTTAGCACAATATAGAGAGCTTCAAGCATTTGCTCAATTTGCATCTGATCTTGACGAAATCTCTAGAAATCAACTAGAGCGTGGACAAAGAATGGTTGAAGTTCTTAAACAACCACCATACTCTCCATTACCTGCTGAAAAGCAAGCACTTATTATATTTGCTGGTAATGCAGGTTTCCTTGATGATTTATCTCCAAGTGTTGTTGGTAGATTTGAAGCTGAGTTGTACCCATTCATTGAAGCATCTTACCCTCAAATTTTTGAGAATATTAGATCTACTTCTAAAATTGATGGTGATACTGATGCGTTAATGAAAAAAGCGATTGAAGAGTTTAAAGCAACTTTTATAGCTGAGTAAGGATTTACATGGCAAATTTAAAAGAGATACAAAGACAGATTAAAAGTGTTACAAACACGCAAAAAACAACGCGTGCTATGAAACTTGTATCTACTGCTAAACTTCGTCGTGCTGAAGAGCTTGCAAAACGCTCTCGTGTTTATGCTGATAAAACTAATGAGATGATTAGTGATTTAGCTGGACAAATCAACTGTTTAAAAGTTGGTGGTATCGAGAGTAGATGTTTTGCTCAGATTGATGAAGTAAAAATGGTAGATGTTATTTTTGTAACTGCTGACAAAGGTTTATGTGGTGGATTTAATATGCGAACTATTAAGGCTACTATTAAACTAATGAACGAACTTAAAGAGAAAAAGATTAAAGTTCGTATTCGTGGTGTAGGTAAAAAAGGTATTGAATTTTTTAAATATAATGATGTTGAGTTACTTGACAAAGTTATAGGTTTAAGTTCAAAACCAGATATGCAACGTTCAGCTGAATTTATTACAACTTCTATAAAAGATTTTAGAGATGGTGTTATAGATGGTGTTTATCTTATTCACAACGGTTATAAAAATATAATTACACAAGAGATGCATGTTGACAGACTTTTACCAGTAATGGTAGAAGACTTTGACTGTGAAAAAAGTACTAAAAAATCACTTCTTGAGCTTGAATCAAAAGATGATGAAAAAATGTTAGATTCACTTGTTACTAAATATGTTGAATATAATATGTACTACTCTTTAATTGATTCTGTTGCTGCTGAGCATTCTGCTCGTATGCAAGCAATGGATGCGGCAACTAATAATGCAAAAGAGATGGCAAAGTCTCTTAATGTTAAGTTTAATAAGGCTCGTCAAGAGTCTATCACTACTGAGTTGATTGAGATCATCAGTGGTGTTGAATCTATGAAATAATGGAGGAAAATATGATTGGTAAAATTGCACAGGTTATGGGACCTGTAGTTGACGTTGATTTTGATGGTTATTTACCAGCAATCAATGAAGCTATTGAAATTCAACAAAATGTTGAAGGTAAAGAGTTTAAACTAGTTCTTGAAGTTGCAGCTCACCTTGGTGATGGCCGTGTTAGAGCTATTGCTATGGATATGAGTGAGGGTTTAGTACGTGGTATGAAAGCTACATCTACTGGTAAGCCTATTAGTGTTCCAGTTGGCGACAAAGTTCTTGGACGTATATTTAATGTTATTGGTGAAACTATAGATGGTGGTGATCAGGTTACTGATGCTCCATTAGCTTCTATTCACCGTGATCCTCCACCATTAGTTGATCAATCAACTAAGACAGAGATGTTTGAAACTGGTATTAAAGTAGTTGACTTACTTGCTCCTTACGCTAAGGGTGGTAAAGTTGGATTATTTGGTGGTGCTGGTGTTGGTAAAACTGTTATTATCATGGAACTTATTCATAATGTTGCTCATGGTCATGATGGTTTATCAGTATTTGCTGGTGTTGGTGAAAGAACTCGTGAGGGGAATGACCTTTACTATGAGATGAAAGACTCTAACGTTCTGGATAAAGTTGCACTGTGCTATGGTCAAATGAGTGAACCTCCTGGAGCTCGTAACCGTATTGCACTAACTGGTCTTACTATGGCTGAGCACTTTAGAGATGAGCAAGGTCTTGATGTTCTTATGTTTATTGATAATATCTTTAGATTTGCACAATCAGGTTCTGAGATGTCAGCACTTCTTGGTCGTATCCCTTCAGCTGTTGGTTACCAACCAACTTTAGCTCGTGAAATGGGTGCTTTACAAGATCGTATTACGTCAACTAAAAAAGGTTCAATTACATCTGTTCAAGCTGTTTATGTTCCTGCAGATGACTTAACTGACCCTGCACCAGCTTCTGTTTTTGCTCACTTAGATGCAACTACAGTACTTAACCGTAAAATTGCTGAAAAAGGTATTTATCCTGCTGTTGATCCACTTGATTCAACTTCAAGATTACTTGATCCACAAATTATTGGTGAAGAGCATTATGGTGTTGCACGTGGTGTTCAACAAACACTTCAAAAGTATAAAGATCTTCAAGATATCATTGCGATTCTTGGTATGGACGAGCTTAGTGAAGATGACAAGTCTGTTGTTGAAAGAGCTCGTAAAATTGAGAAATTCCTTTCTCAACCATTCTTTGTTGCTGAAGTATTTACAGGTGCTCCTGGTAAATATGTTAAACTTGAAGATACAATCAAAGGGTTCAAAGGAATTCTTGAGGGTGAATACGATCATATGCCAGAATCTGCATTTTACATGGTAGGTAACATGGACGAAGCTATCGAAAAAGCTAACAAATCTAAATAATTTTGTTTGTTAGTAATAGGGTTTAAACCCTATTAAACCCCAATTTTAATTTGGGGTAATCTATCTAAAGGATAACTATGGATACATTTAAACTTGAAATAATTACTCCAAATGGAATCATCTTTTGTTCTGAGGCTGTTAGTGTAACACTTCCAGGAGAAGAGGGTGAATTTGGAGTTTTACCAGAACATGCTTCTTTAACTACATTATTAAAAGCTGGTGTTATAGATATTGAAAAATCAAGTAAATCTATGGAATCAGTAGTGATTAACTGGGGTGTTGTACAGGTTACTGAAGAAAAAGTTGTTGTTCTTGTTGATGGAGCAGTAGCTATTCGTGGTGAAAATGAGAGTGAAATTGCAAAAGCGTTAGATGATGCTAAAACTTTAATGAAAGATATTGGTGACTCTAATGTTGCTTTAGCTTCTGTTTCTGCTAAAATCGAGTCAGCGGCTCACAGGTTAGTATAATGGGAAATGAACTTCTAGATTTTTACCTTAAAAGTCATCCCGTTACTATTGGTGTACTTGCTTTGTTAAGCATATATTTCATTGTTTTAAACTGGACATTTATCTACCGTTTTTTGGTACTTAATTCTTGGAGTTCAAAAGAAACAACATCTTTAGAATCACTTCTTATGGGTGCTTCTAAACTTGATGATTCTTCTTTTCTTAGTAAATTTGTTAAAACTACAACAACTCTTTCAAAAGAGATACTTGATTTAGGTACTTTTGCTGCTACTAAAGAATCAACTAAAGGTTTAGCTACTTTATCTGTGATAGCTTCAACTTCACCTTTTATTGGTCTGTTTGGAACAGTTGTTTCTATACTTGGAACATTTAAAAATATATCTAGTTCAAGTAGTACTATGGTCGTTATGGCAGCTGGTGTTAGTGATGCTTTAATCGCTACTGCAGCGGGTATTTTTGTAGCAATTTTTGCTTATACATATCACCAAATTTTAAAAAGAAATGCGTTTAATCTAAACGGTCTTCTTAAAATGCAATGTGACTCTCTTTTAGCTAAAGGTAAATAAACAATGCAACTTTATGACTGGGACGAAGCACCTGAACTTAACATTACTCCTCTAGTTGATGTAATGCTAGTTTTATTGGCCATTCTAATGGTCATAACACCTAACATTGTTTATGAAGAGCTAATCTCTTTACCACAAGGCTCAGCTCAAAAAGCCTTGAGTCAAAAGCCTCCTGTTAATATTAGTATTGATCGTAAGGGTCAAATTAAGGTTAATGGAGAGAGTTTTGAACTGAATGCTTTTAGCGATAATTTTTACAAGTTTGCACAAAAATTGGATCTTAAAAGTACTGTTATGATTCATGCTGATAAGTCTCTTGACTATGGCCTAGTCATGGGAGTTCTTGGCGCGGTTAAACAAGCTGGTTTCAGCGAGGTTTCACTTGCAACTAACGGATAAAAACGATAGCTACTTTTATCTAAGTGGCTTACTCTCTTTTTTACTTTTTGCTTTAGTCTTTGTACTTGCTTTTACTGTTATAGCAGAAGAGGAGAGACTTATAAGTTTCGCTATGAAAAAAGATACTGTAGTTACTATATCTTTAGATAATTTAAAAACAAAAAAAATTGTCAAAAAAAATAGACCACAGCCTAAGTCTTCACCTAAGCCAAAAGTTGTTGAGAAAACTTCTACACCAGATATATCTTCATTATTTGCTAGTGTTAATGCAAAAAAAGTACAAAAAAAGAAGAAAGTTGAAAAAGTTAAAATCAATAAAGAGATTTTAAAAAAGCTAAACAAAAAAGCTGAATCTGTTGAAAAGAATAAAATTGTAGATGCAAATGAAAAAATAAAAGAATTAGATTTTTCTAAAGTTGAAATTCCGCAAGAAGCTCAAAGTGATAGTACAGCTGATGAAGTAAATGAATATTATGCTAGAGTTCAAGCCTTAGTGTATGATAATTTTTTTCCGGTAAATTCACAAGATAGTGCAAAAGTTAAAATTTGTATTGGTTCAAATGGAACATTACTAAGATATGTTGTTGTTCAATACTCAAACTCGACTGCTTTTAACTCTGAAGTCGACAGTGTTAAAGACCGTTTAGCTAGTGTTAGTATGCCAAAACCACCAAGTGAAAAAAATAGCTGTTTCGCTCTTAGACTTACAGCTAAATAAAGGATATTTTTGAAAGTTATATTTATATCAATACTTTTTAGTTTAGTTGCTCTTGCTTCTGATGCAACTATTGAGGTTATTAAGCAATCACAACGTATGCCCAGTTTGGCAGTTGAAGATTCTACGGACTCTTATGATAAGAGTTTAAATAAAAAGTTTTTTAAAGCTATAGTTAGTGATTTAAAAGTTCTTTCAATCTTTAATGTGTCAAATACATATGTAAAAAATGATTTTGATGATGATGTTGATGTTATTAATATGAAAAAAGATATTGTGATAAAGTATTCTTTAGAGGACAATGACGGATCAACTAATGTAAATTTAAAAATCATTAGAGGTAAAAAAGCAATATTTCAAAAGCGTTATAAAATCAATAGAACTTCACTATATATTTTTGTTGCTCATTCAATGGCATATGATATAAATAAAGTTTTTGGTTCTAATGATGTGGCTTGGATGAAAAGAAAAGTTGTGATTTCAAGACTAGTTGGACGTGGTGAGAGTGAAATAGTTCTTACTGACTATACTTTAACCTATCAGCACGTAGTTGTGCGTGGTGGGTTGAATGTTTTTCCAAAATTTTTAAATAACAAGCAAAATGAGATTGTTTACACAAATCTTTCTGGACTCAGACCTACTTTATTTAAGCTTGATACTTTAAGTGGAAAAAGTCAAAAGTTATTAACTAGTGATGGTCTATTAATCTGTTCAGACATTAGTGATGATGGTAAAGAAGCTCTTTTAAGTATGGCTCCTAATGGACAAAGTGATATATATAAATATAATTTTGATACCAAAAAATTAAAGCGTATTACTAAGTATAAGGGAATTGATGTTAATGCGCAGTTTATGGACGGTAATACTATAGCTTTTGTATCAAATAGACTCGGTTATCCTAATGTATTTCAAAAAAACTTAGATAACAATGAAGTTGATCAAATGGTTTACTATGGTAAGTCTAACTCAGCTTGCTCTGCTCATAATGAGTATCTTGTTTATAAGGCTAGAGAGTCTAAAAATGCTTTCTCAGCAAATACATTTAATTTACATCTTATCTCTACTAAAAGTGATTTTGTTAGGCGTTTGACTGCGTCTGGTGTTAATGACTTTCCAAGATTTTCTAAAGATGGTCGTGCTGTTCTTTTTATAAAAAATTATAAAAATCAAAGTGCAATTGGTGTTATAAGGTTAGAATATAATAAAAACTATCTGTTTCCTCTGAACATTGGAAAAATTCAATCTATGGATTGGTAGTTAAATTTATAAAATTGTGATATTATGTCATAATAAAAATTACAAAAGGGAAGACATGAATAAAACACTACTGTTAGCTAGTACGTTAGTTGCTATTTTGATTTTAAGTGGATGTGGTGCAGCTGAACCAACAATTGATGATACAGCTGGAGATGACAAAAAGACAGAGGTTCCTACTGATGTTCAAACTGAGAGTGTTGGAAGCGATGATATAGTTGTTGGTGAAGAGACTGGTGCATCTAGTGATAATGCTAAAACTAATGATACAAGTATGAGTGCTCTTGAGAATAAGATGAACCCAATATACTTTGATTACGATAAGTTTAAAATTAAAACCTCTCAAGAAGATTCTCTTTACTCTAATGTAAAAATGGTTAACGGTGATGCTAAAAATTTTATGATAAAAATTGAAGGTAACTGTGATGAATGGGGTAGTGATGAGTATAACTATGCACTAGGTTTAAAACGTGCTAATGCAGTTAAAAGTGCATTGATAACTCAAAATGTTAAAGCAGGTCGTATTACTATGGTAAGTTATGGTGAAAGTTCTCCTGTTTGTAATGACAAAACTCAAAAATGTTGGTCAAAAAATAGAAGAGTAGATTTTAAACTTCTTCCATAATATGAATAAAATATTTTTAATTATACCTCTGTTTTCACTAGCACTTTATGCTGGTGAACCATCTGCTTTTGGTGCTGGTAACATTGACTCTGACAACCCCTATGGTTTGACAGAAAATGAAAAGTACATACTTACAAACAAAAAAAATCTTGAAAATATCAATAGAAGATCAACTAGACAAAATGGTGACATAAAAGAGGTTACTGAACGTATAGATGGGATTCAAAAGATAGTTGAAGGTTTACTAGAAAAATCTCATAAAAATAAAATTAACATTCAAGTTATGAAAAAAAATAGTTCATCTCAAAATACAATTTTTGAGGCTAGATATGAAGAGTATTTGAAAAAAGAAAATAATATATCCTCAAGTATTCTTGCTCACGAAAATAATATTATTAAATTAAAAGAGGTTCTTACTGAATTTTCTGGTATGATTAATGATATTAATACTAATTATGTTTCAAAAGATGAATATAATAAGCTTGTTGGTGAAGTTAACGATTTAAAACTTCTAGTTCTTACACAATTTAAAGCACTAAATAAAAAACCTGATGATAGTTTTAAAGGTAAAAATAAATCTCAAATTGCTAAAGAAGCTAGAGCTTATTTTGACAAAAAAAATTATGATAAAGCTATAGTTTATTATGATCATTTAAATGAGATAAACTATAAACCAGCTCGTGCGAACTATATGTTAGGTGAGATGTATTATTATAGAAAGTCGTATGACAATGCTATCGCTTACTTTAAAAAATCAGCTGAGCTTTATGCTAAGGCTTCATACATGCCAATATTGATGTTACATATGGCTGTGTCTATGGATAAAACTAGTGATGTGGAAAATGCTCAAAATTTTTATAAAGCAATAATAGCTACATATCCAAAATCTAAGTATGCTAAACAAGCAAAAAAAAGACTTAAATAGTTATTTTAATAAAAACTTTTTTTGTTTTTGTTTTGTTTTTATGCTAGTATTTCAAAAAAATTAAGGAAATTATATGGCAATTGTAGAAAATCAAATTGTATCTATCGAATATGAAGTAAAGGACAATGGTACAGTAGTTGACTCAAATGTTGGTGCTGAACCTTTAGTATTTATGTTTGGTAAAGGTCAAATAATTCCAGGTTTAGAGTCTGGTATTAGTGAATATAATGTTGGTGATAAGGGTGACATTCTTGTATCTCCTGAAGATGCTTATGGTGAGTATAATGATGAAGCAGTTCAAGAGGTTCCAAAAGATCAGTTCTCTGGTATTGATTTAACTGTTGGAATGACACTTTACGGACAAAGTGAAGATGGTGGAACAGTTCAAGTTAATGTAAAAGAGATTAAAGATGAGACTGTAGTTATTGATTATAATCACCCTTTAGCTGGTAAATCTTTAATGTTTAGTGTTACACTTAACTCAGTACGTGAAGCTACTGCTGATGAAGTTTTAAGTGGTATACCTGCAGAAAACGCTGTTGATGATGGTTGTTGTTCTACAGAGGGTGGCCATAGCTGTGGTTGCCACTAATTTAATCGCTTCTTCCTCTTTTTTGAGGGAAGCTTTTAAAACTGCAAATCTTTTAAAATCTTTAAATGTAAATGCTTTTATATATGGTTCCGTTGGAACTGGAAAAAAAACTATAGCATCTTACATTGCACCTAACGCACTTGTAGTAGATGCTCAAAATACACAAAGACTTCTTGATTCTATCGCTTTTAATGATGTGGTTATAGTTTTGAATTTAAATAAAATTCAAAACTATAAGTTATTTTATGATGAGCTAAAAAAAAATAAAACTAGAGTTATTGCTTGTTATAGTTCTGATGTTATACATCATGATTTACTTGATCTTTTCTCTTTAAAGCTTTATCTACCCCCATTAGTTTCTAGAGTAGAAGATGTTAGCTCTTTTATTAATCATTTTGAAATTGAGTCTAAATCTTTGTTTAATATATCTACCAATGTTGTTTTTGATGATTTTGAGCCTGATTTGAGTGAAAACTTAGTATCTTTAAAAAAGCAAATTTATTCAAAAGTTTTAACTTCAAATATAGATGAATCTACACTAATGAAGTTGATTGAAAATCATCTATTTCATAAAATAGGTGGAAAAAACGATTATAGGGATTTTTTGCATATTTTCGAAGTTCCACTTATAAAAGCTGGTATTAAAAAATTCAAATCTCAATTAAAACTTTCTGCTATTTTAGGTTTAAATAGAAACACATTAAGAAAAAAAATATCTGAAAATTCAGATTATTTAGAAACTCCAACTCCAAAATAAAAGGTATAAAATGAAAAAAATTGCAATGTTATTTCCAGGTCAAGGTTCTCAAGCTATAGGTATGGGTAAAGATTTTTATGAAAACTCTGAGTTAGCTAAAGAGATGTTTGATAAAGCGTCTCAAAGATTAGGTATTGATTTTAAAGAGTTGTTATTTGAAGAAAATGATAAAATTAATCAAACTGAGTTTACTCAACCAGCTATTTTACTTGTAAGTATTATTGCGTATAAACTTTTAAAGCAAAAAGTTGATATTAAAGCTGAACTATTTTTAGGTCACTCTTTAGGTGAATTTTCTGCTTTATGTGCAAGTGGTGCTATAGATTATCTTGACGCTCTTGAACTTACACATAAACGTGGTAAGTTGATGAGTGATGCTTGTTCAGATATAGATGCAGGTATGATGGCATTAGTTGGTTTAGATGACGAAAAAGTTGAAGAGATATGTGTAAAAGCTCAAGATGAGGGTAAAAAAGTTTGGCCAGCTAACTATAATCAAGATGGTCAACTTGTAATTGCAGGTTTAAAATCTGATTTAAGTTCTTTAGAGGAAACTTTTAAAGAGGCAGGTGCTAAAAGAGCAATTTTATTAAATATGTCAGTATCTTCACACTGTCCACTTTTAAGCTCTGCTATGGCTCCACTTAAGGATGAGATGATTAAGATGATTAATGATTCATTTGAAGCTCCTATTATCTCAAATGTAACAACTAAAGCCTACTCTAGTAAAGATGAAGCATTAGAGTTATTAAGTGAACAACTTATAAAACCAGTTTTATATAAACAATCTATAAAAGCTATTGAGGCTGATTTAGCTATTGAGTTTGGTCAAGGAGTCGTTCTTAAAGGTTTAAATAGACGTATTAGAAAAGAGTTAAAAACATTAAATGTTTCAGATATGGCATCTTTAGATAAAGTTGTTGAAGAACTTTCATAATGTTAGCTATTATTTCCGCTATGAGCGAGGAGCTTGAGCCAATACTTGAAGCTATGGATACTTATGAAGCTATTAATTACGCTAGCAACACATACTATAAGGCTAAATATAAAGGTGTTGATTTAATTTTAGCATATTCTAAAATTGGTAAGGTTTTCTCTACACTTACTGCTACAACTATGATTGAAAAATTTGGAGCTACTAAGTTACTTTTTTCAGGAGTTGCAGGAGCAGTAAACAGTGATCTTAACATTGGTGATCTAATTTATGCTACCAAACTTGCTCAACACGATTTAGATATCACTATATTTGGTCATCCTAATGGTTATGTTCCAGAGGGTAGTGTTTATGTTGATAGTGATGATAAACTAAACAATGTTGCTAAAGATGTTGCAAGTGATTTAGGCTTAAAACTAAAAGCTGGAATTATAGCTACAGGTGATCAGTTTATAGCTTCTAGTGAAAAGAAAGATTGGATTGAAAAAACATTTAATGCTGATGCTTTAGAGATGGAGGGTGCTAGTGTTGGTGTAGTTTGTACATCATTAGAGGTGCCATTTTTTATTTTAAGAGCTATAAGTGATGCTGCAGATATGGATGCTGGATTTAATTTTGATGAATTTTTAGATAGTTCTGCAAAAGTATCTGCTGAATTTATATTAAAAATGATAGAAAAGATAGATTAGTATGGCAATCACCCCATCTAAAAAGATTATGAGGCAAGTTGGTAAATCTAATGCCAATTTTGAGATGATAGAGGAGGGTGATAGAGTTCTAGTTGGACTAAGTGGTGGTAAAGATTCACTTACCCTTATCCATGCTCTTCATGAACAACGTCGCCGTGCTCCGTTTGATTTTGAGATTATTGCTGTTACTGTAACTTATGGGATGGGCGAAAACTTTGCATCTTTACTTGAGCATACAAAAGAGCATGGTATTACTCATCATATTTATGAAACAAATACTTATGAGTTAGCAAAAGAAAAGATTAGAAAAAATTCATCTTTTTGTAGTTTCTTCTCTAGAATGAGAAGGGGCTCTTTATATAGTGCGGCTCAACAATATAATTGTAATAAAGTAGCTCTTGGACATCATCTCGATGACGCAGCAGAGTCTTACTTTATGAACATGTTTTATAATGGTCAAATGAGAGCATTAGCTCCTAAATACAAAGCTGGAAATGGATTGATGGTTATTAGACCATTAATCCAATTAAGAGAGAGACAATTACGAGCTTTTACTGATGACAATAATTTAACTACCATTGGTGATGAGGCTTGTCCTGCTATGCGTTTTGATGTTAAAATGCCTCATGCTAGAGCTAGTATGAAAATTATGTTATCTGAGA
Organism: Helicobacteraceae bacterium; assembly: GCA_015488775.1. Classification (GTDB taxonomy): domain Bacteria; phylum Campylobacterota; class Campylobacteria; order Campylobacterales; family Sulfurimonadaceae; genus WFNF01. Next base: position 38,200 of record WFNF01000035.1, on the reverse strand, counting down.
TGGAAGAAAAATTTCCATCATTATTTGTATCTTTAAACGCTTCTTTTCAAAATATATCTGATGATACTTTCTTTGATAAAAGTAGATTTAATATTTAATATAATTCAAATCTATAATTGTTATAATTCTAAGAAATTTTACTTCAAAGGACATTTATGGATATTTACCCAAATAAAGATATTTTAGAAAACTCAGATATGATAGTTATAGATATAAGAACTAGAGGCGAGTGGCAACAAACAGGTATAGTACCAAATTCAAAAACTATAACTTTTTTTGATGAGATGGGAAACTATGATGCAGAATCTTTTATAAAAGAGATTGAAAAACTTGGAGGTAAAGACGCAGATATTGGTCTTATATGTAGAACTGGGTCTAGAACAAGTCAAATAACTGGATTTTTACATCAAAATGGATATACAAACATTAAAAATTTAGCTGGTGGTGTTATGAAACTTTTAAGTGAAGGTTATAAACTTAACACATTTAACGATTAGCATATTCATCTTTAGTTTTTTGTAAAAATTCAATAATTCTTTGTTGATATATTTTAGAGTTTTTATCTTTACAACATTCAGCAATTGGCTTCAATTGTTGAATATTTATTTTTTTATGATATCTTGGTATATCTCTTAAACTTCTTAGTAATTCATCTACAAGTCTATCAATATCAAGTCCGTTGTTATCTTCTACTTTTTTTATAAATTCATAAGTTAAAACTTCAAGGGCCCTTGCTCTGTCTTTGTCTTTATATGTATTAAATCCTGCATCTAAGACTATATCTTTTTCACAACATCCATGTTTACCGTTTGCACATATTACTAAGGCGAAAAGTTTAGCCCTAAACTCTAAAGAGTTATGGTGATATAAAAAAACCTCTCTAAATGAGCTAAATAGAAACTTTTTAATTGAGCCTTTAATAGACAATCTAAATCCTTAATTTTTTTATTTTAATAATTATAGCTATATTAAGAAAAAAAAGATATAATTCGCTAAAATTTATACCAATCAAGGAGGCCAACATGGCTTTAGATACGGCGAAAAAAGAAGAAATTGTTAAAAATTTCGCACGCAAAGACGGTGACACAGGTTCATCAGAGGTTCAGATAGCATTATTATCTGCAAGAGTTACAGAATTAACTGAACACTTAAAGATACATAAAAAAGATCACGCTTCAAGATTAGGTCTTTTAAAACTAGTTGGTCAAAGAAAACGTCTTATGCGTTACTTAAAAAGACAAGATAAAGAGCTTTATGCAAAAACTATTGCTACTTTAAATATTAGAGATAATATATAATCTTTAATTGTGATGCTTTGCATCACAAACCTTACTTCAAAACAAACTTTTAATCCCCTTTTTTATCACAACAATTAGATTTTATTGAAAAAACCAATATTTTATCAATTTTTTAAGCTTAAACAAATTATTTTATATTAATTCTTTCCATAGCTAGTACACCTATTTTTAGGCATTAGTGCTATTTTTATGTTACAAATTATCTCAATAATGCACCAAACCTATCTTTTTGTAATAAAATAAACTAAGTTTGTTTTTTTTAATGTTCTTTCAGTTTTATCACGATATCATCTTTTTTATAATTAATAATCTTGGAGGGTTGACGTTATGTCTGAAAGTAAAAACGAAACTTTAACTTTTATGGAGGATGGTGAGGTTTTATACAATGATCTTTATCTTCTTTCTGAAACTGATGAAAAAGGGGTAGTAACTTACGCTAGTGACTCTTTCCTTAATGTAGCAAATATGACTAAGGATGATTTGATTGGACAACCTCACAATGTTGTAAGACATCCAGAGATGCCTAGAGCAGCTTTTAAATCTTTATGGGATGATGTTCAATCAAAAGGTTTTTGGACGGGTTATGTGAAAAATACTAGAAAAGGTGGAGGATTTTATTGGGTGTATGCTACTGTATTAAAATCTATTGATAAAAGTGGACAAACTAAGTATGTATCAATAAGAGTTAAACCTTCACGTGAAGATATTAAAAAAGCTGAAGAGCTTTATGCAACTTTAGATTAGGAGAAAATTATGGCATTAGTAAAAAAAACTGGATCAGCACCAAGTGCAAATAGTGGTGGTAGTTCAGATAAAAGAAGACAAAGAACTTTAGCAAAACAACAACAAATTTCTGAGAGTATTGCAGGTGTATCTGTAACTATTTTAGATAATGCTCAAGAAAGTGTTAGTGCAATAGAACAATTAAAATCTTCTATGGAACAAATTGCAACTGCTGCTGAGGAGAACTCAGGAGCAAGTGAACAAGCTTTAGAAAATGTTTCTTCAATCAATTCTAACATAAGTAGAATGGGTACATCAATAGATGCTGTTGAAAATTCAACTCTTAGTGCTGGTGAGAGTATTTTATCTTCTGTTGATACGATTAACTTTTCTGTTGAGAGAATGAAAAAATCTGTTATTGTTGCTGATGAATCTTCTAAAAAATCAGAAGAGTTAAAAGCTTCATCTGAAAATATTGGAGAAGCTGTTGGATTTATTGCAAAGATTGCTGATCAAACAAACTTACTCGCTCTTAATGCTGCTATAGAAGCTAGTCGTGCTAAAGAACATGGTAAAGGTTTTGCAGTTGTTGCTGATGAAACTCGTGCTTTAGCTGGTGAATCTGAAAAAAATGCTGAGTTTATCTCTGAACTTGTAAATAAAATACAAGGAAGTATAGATAATATTATTACAAGTATTGTTGGTACTTCTAGTATTATTAAAGAGACAGGTGATAAGGGTAATAATTTAAGTGACAAAATGCTTGAACTTAGTAAAATCGCTATCTACTCTATTGAAGCTGCTAAATCTGTAAAACTGTATACACAAAATCTTGAAAATTTTATAGGAAAAGTAAACAGTGGATCTAGTGATATTGCTAAGGCATCAAGTGAAATCGCACTTTCAGTTGAAAAAACGTTAAACTCTATAGAGATACAATCAAATGCACTATCTCAAGCAGAAGATGACATAAAAGAACTTTCAAATCAAGCAGAAGAGTTAAAATACTCAACAGACACAAGTAAAACTGCTGAAGATATAGCAACACTAGCAGATAATGTTTCAAGTGCAACTGATGATATTCAAAACTCACTTGAAGATGTTACTTCAGCCTTAAATATGATAGAAAAATCTTCTCATGAAACTAACCAAAGTGCCCTTAATAACAAAGAGATGGTTGAAGAGGGTCTAGATAATGCTAAAGATATAGATAAACTTATAGAGATAGCTAGACGTAATTTTGATCTTTTAAAAATATCTTTTGTTAGTATTAAAAATGTAGTAAATGAGATTAAAGGTGAATTAGACAGCTCAGTTAGTGAGGGTACTGGTGCTAGTAATGAATTGGTTTTAATTAACAAAGAGACAAAAAATGTAAATAAAACGGTTTCAAATATATCTAACTCAATTATACAACTAAATATGCTTGCAATTAGTGGCTCTATTGAGGCTGCTCGTGCAGGTGATTTTGGTAAGGGATTTGCAGTTGTTAGTGCAGATATTAGAAATCTAGCTAAAGATTCAGAAGCTAACACTGAAAAGATTAATGATACTATTGAATCTATGAATTCTGAGATAGATACAGTTGAGACGGATTGGTTATCTTTACTTGGTACTCAAAAAAATGAAATTGTTCAGATAGATTTACTTTTAAATGAGATAGACAAGATTACAAATATGCTTGTAGATTTACTAGATAGATATACAGGTTTAAAGGCTATGAATGATCAAAACTTGGAAGGGCTTAATCAAGTTCTTATAGGTATATCTGAGATTCAAAAAGCAGTTGAACTTAGCGCAAGAAATGCTATGGAGTCAAGAAAAGCTAGTGAGTTAATTATAGAGACTATTGCACATGTTGGTGAGAGTGTTGAAGAGTTAGCTGTTATGGCAGATGAGTTACAACAAGGTTAATTATGGAAAATTTAGAGATTTTAGTTATTTCACAAGATGGTGTGAAGTACGCAATAGAAACAAAACATATCAATCAGATACTAAGAGTACCTGAAATAACTAAAATTGTGCTAACACCTAAATCTATTTTAGGTATTAGTGCAGTCTCTGGAGATATTGCTACTGTAATTAGTGTAAATTGTCTTTTAGAGAACTCTATTAGTGAAGCAAATGATAAAAATAGAGTTTTGTCTTTAGATGGTTCTAGCTTTTCTTTGTATGTTGAAGAGGTAATTGACTCTATTGAGGTTGACTCTAAAGATGTAGAGAGAATTGAAGATAGTGAAGATGCTATTGTAGCTATTATTAAAACTGAAGATGAGATTATACAACTTATTAGTTTAGAGCTTTTATTTAAAGAGATAGACTTTAAACCTTTAGATGTAGATACAGTAAAAGATAATATTAGTGCTGAAGATGAAATTGTTGATCAAGATGAGTATGAAAGATTTTTACTTTTTAAAATGGGTGAAGAACTTTTTTCAATAAATATTGAATACTTAAATGAGATTATTGTAGTTCCACAAAATATTACAGCAGTTGCAGGATCTAGTAAAGAGCTTATAGGTATTACCTCACTAAGAGGTGATTTAAGAGCGATAATGGATCTTAGAACATTTTATGGTTTTAAAGAGTACTCTTGTGATAAAAATAGAGTTATTATAATTAAAATTGGCGATGATGTATTTGGTGTAAAAGTTGATGAAATTTTAAATATTAAAGATTTTAATAAAAAAAATATAGACACTCTACCTCAACATTTTCAAGATAAAAAAATATCTGGAATAGTTCATGATGATGATCAACTTATATCTTTGCTAGATGAGTATGTTTTTTTAGACTGGCTTGGTGAAAATAGAAAATTTTTAGATTCAAATACTAACCATGAAGAAAAAAAAGAGGCTCAAGATGTTGTACTTGAAGTTTTAACATTTAAAATTGCTGATGAGGAATACGCTTTTAATATTGATGAGATTGATGAGATTATTGATTATACAAAAGATATTAGCATCGCTCAAGCTCCAGAGGGTATTAGAGGACTTATAAACATTAGAGGTCAGGTTGTGCCGATAGGTTCTTTACATAATCGTCTAGGAAAAAAATTAGAACTTGGCGAAGATAAAAAGATTGTTGTTTGTACAAATGATGACAAAAAAATAGGTTTTTATGTTGATCATGTAAATGATGTTATGAATATATATAAAAATGAACTAAAAGCTTCAAGTGATGATGATGCACTATTTACTAATGTTCTTCATCTTGAAGATGGAGAGAGATTAGTAATGCTATTAAATATTAATGAAGTTTATTCAAAAGGACAAGTATGAAAAAAGTACTTATAGTAGATGATTCTGCATTAGTTAGAAAACAACTTACAAGTTTAATTTCTGAACTTGGCTTTGAGATAGATATAGCAAAAAATGGAAAAATAGCTGTTGATATGGCTTGTGCTACAGATTATGATGTTATAACAATGGACGTTAATATGCCTGTTATGGATGGTCTAACTGCCTTAAAAGAGATTATGGAAAAAAATCCTAGTGCAGTTTTAATGGTAAGTTCATTAACAAGTGCTGATGCTACTACAACTGTAGAAGCTTTAGAATTAGGTGCAATGGATTATGTTGCAAAGCCTGGAACTATGCAAGTTGGAGACGATGTAAACAAAGAAGAGATTTTAATGAAAGTTAAATCTTTAAGTAGAATCTCTAAAAGACGTATAAAATCTAAACTTTCTCAACCTAGGGTTAGAGAAAGACGACGCGCGCCTAATACACAAAATGAGATGCAAAAATGTAATGAAGATTTTGAGAAGGTATTACTTATAGGCGCATCAACTGGAGGTCCAGGTTTGATTGAGCAGATATGTTCATCAATAAACCCTTGTTACCCATACCCTGTAGTTATTGTTCAACATATGCCTGAACAATTTACTGAAGCTTTTGCAGCAAGATTAAACAAGGTAAGTAGCCTAGAAGTTGTACATACTAAATCAAACATGGAGATAGTTGCTTCCAAAATTTATTTAGCAAGAGGTGGAGTCCATCTACACTTTGCAAAAAAAGTTTCAGGGAAAATTGTTATTAGAGAGTCTAATGAAACTAGAGGTTTTTTTAAACCTAGTGTAGATGAGATGTTTAAAAGTGGAGTCCAAGTATTTGGTGGTAGTGCAATTATTGGCGTACTTTTAACAGGTATTGGTGATGATGGCGCAGATGGTATGGTAGAGATAAAAAAAGATGGTGGTTATACTTTAGGTGAAAGCGAAGAGAGTGCAACAGTTTATGGTATGCCTAAAGAAGCATTTGATCGTGGTGGTGTGCAAGAGCAATTACCATTTAATCGTATTTTAAAAAAAATAGCAACTTTTAAATAGGAAATATTATGGCATTAGTAAAAAAACATAAATCACAAGCTATTGAAGAGTTAGTAACTTTTGATTCTTTAGAGGAAGCGGTAGAATTTTTTAGAGAGTCTGATGATTTTGATGAAAAGTCTTCTGCATTAGATCAGATTGCTAAGTTCGATGGTGGTCCAGATGTTCTTGTAAAAAAGCTTATAGATAAAAAAACTACTAAAGAGTTTGAGTCAAGAATAGCTGCAATACTTTCAAATATGCCAACAGAAGACGCACCAATTGAAGAGGTTATGAATCTTTTAAAGTTAGACAATGCCTTTACTAGAAATCTTGGTATTTCTATACTTAGAGATTATGGTGAAGCTATAAAGTACTACATTGTAAAGTTTATGATAGGTGATGATAGAGATTTAAGGATTTTCGCTATAAATGTTTTAGGTGATGTAAATTTTAGTGAGTCAAGAGATATGTTGATCGAACTACTTGAAAAAGAGGATGATATTAATGTTGCGATGACTGCTGTTGATTATATGTCAGAGATAGGTCAAGAGGAAGATATAAAACTTTTAGATTCATTAAAAACTAGATTTGATAACGATCCGTATGTAGTTTTTAGTGTAGATAATGCTATCAAAATGATTAAGGGATAATTATGAGCAACTTTTTATCTAAAGAAAATTTTGAAAAAATGGGTGAATATATCTATAGAAAAAGTGGTATATATTTGGAGTATGATAAACATTTTGACAAAATATCAAAATATATTGATGAAAGATCTTCAAAGTTAGGTTTTGATAATTTTAGAAAATATTTTTTTAAATTAAGATTTGAAGATAAAGATAGCTCTGAGTTTCAAGAGTTAATGAACGCTGTTACTGTTAACGAAACTTATTTTTTTAGAGAAAAAAACCAGTTTGAAGTTTTAGTTGATCATGTTTTACACGAGATAGATAAAACTAAAAGAGCAGGCGAGCCTATAAGAATACTATCTGCACCTTGTTCAACTGGTGAAGAACCTTACTCTATAATCCTACATATTATAGAAGAGGGTGAGATTGTTGAGAAACGCGATATAGAGGTTATTGGTATAGATATAGACTCAACTGTTATAGAAAAAGCAAAAAAATCAGAATACTCTCAAAGGAGTATTCACGCTATACCTAAAAATATTTTATCTCAATGGTTTGAAAAAAAGAAGTTTAGTTATAAGTTAAGTGAAGATTTAATAGGAACCGTTGATTTTCAAGTTGCAAATATCTTTGATAAGTCTGAGATGAGAAAACTTGGTAAATTTGATGTAATCTTTTCAAGAAATATGTTGATATATTTTGATGATGCAAGTAGAAAAGAGGTTGCAATGAATTTTTATGATATGTTAAATCCTAACGGTTTTATACTTTTAGGACACGCAGAGTATATGTCTCGCATAGTTTCTGTTTTTAAAGCAAAAAAAGTAGGAGATACTCTAATCTACCAAAAGTAGATAGAGGGTATTATTAAAAGCTATTATAGTTTTTAGTAATACCCTTTTAAGTACATAATTTTATGTAGTTTGAGGGTTGTATTGGTTCGTTGCCAATGTTATTATGATAAAAAAAGGATAAAAAATGCCATTAGTATTATTTGTAGATGATTCAGAAACTGCGCTAGCTTCAACAAGAGTTGTAACAGCTAAGATGCCTATAGAGAGTAAATTTTATATAAAAGCACAAGATGCTTTAGCTGAAATCCAATCTGGCTCTCTTAAACCAGATTTGATTATTACAGATTTAAATATGCCTGTTATGAATGGTTTTGAGTTTTTAAAAGCTCTAAGAGAGCTTGATATTACAAAAAGAACACCTGTTCTTATGTTGACTACAGAGACAAAAGATGAGGTTAAGCAACAAGGTAAAGCCTTAGGATTAACAGGCTGGATAGTTAAGCCATTTAGTGCACCACAACTAAAAGCAGCAATTTCAAGAGTATTGAGATTACCAGCATAAAATGGAGATAAATATGTTATTACTTAAATCGGTAAATGAACTACTTAAACACATTAAGTCAGTTGAGTCAGATACTATAGAACTCTCTAAAAAAGCAACATTAAAACTTGCAACTTTTATAGAGAAAAGTGGATGTACTCTTGATGATGATGCAGCTGAAGCTTTGCAGTATCAAGATATTATATCTCAACAACTTTCGGCTACTATTGATGCTATTGAATGTGTTGAACAAAGTATTCAAAGATTTGAGTATGCATATAGTGAAGATGAGTCTTTAGCTATTGAATCTATGGCAAAACTACAAGAAAAACTTAGTAGCGCTATAAGTATAGCTCAAGATAAACGAGACTCATTTTCTGGTAAAACAAAGCATGACAATGAAGATGAAATATTATTTTTTTAGGAGAGAATTATGGCTAAGGTAATGGTAGTAGATGATTCAAAAACTGTAAGGTCGTATCATGGTTCTCTTTTAAAAGGGTTTGGTATTGAGGTTGTTGAAGCAGAAAACGGGATGGAAGCATTAGAAAAGTCACTAGATAATGATATTGATATGTATCTAGTTGATGTTAATATGCCTATTATGGATGGTTATTCATTTGTCCAAGAGATAAGAAAAAATGATAAATTTAAAAATACACCAATTATTATGATTACAACTCAAGCAAAAGAGGATGATAAAATCCAAGCATATAATGTTGGAGCAAACCTTTTTGAAACTAAACCAATAAAACCAGATTATTTAAAAGGTTTTGTGGACATTTTTTGCACAAAGTAAGGAAGATATTATGAACCCATTATTAGAACAATTTTTACAAGAAGCACGAGAAAATTTAGCATTTATTGATCAGAACTTAAGTGATATTGGTGGAGATGACCCTGAGCTTTTAAATTCTGTTTTTAGAGCAGCACATACACTAAAAGGTGGTTCTGGAATTGTAGGTTTTGAGTCTGTAAAAGATATTACACATTCTGCCGAAGATCTTTTAGATATGTTGAGAGCTTCAAAAATAGAGTTTAAACCTGAGATGGTTGATGTACTTTATGATGCATTTGATGAGGTTCTAAATCTTATTGAAGCGGCTGAAGATAGTGAAGATATAGTTGACGCAGATGAAGATACAAAAAAATCAATTGTAAAATCTTTAAATGACATTATGGGTAAAGATGATAAAAAAGTTGAATGGAGTTGTCCACTTCAGCTAGTTGATGATCCAAAATCTATTATAAATATGGATATAAAAACTTTAAAATCAGATGCTTTTACCCTACACTTTGAAGATATTAAACTAGATGAAAATACTATAAACGATAAACATCTTTTTGCAGTAAATTTTGATATAGACACCTCTTGTATGGTTTTTGGTAATGACCCAATCTATACCCTTTCACTTTTAGGTGATAGTGTTATATATATAAATACAACAATGAGTGAAGATGGTGCAAAAAATATATTAAGTGGACTTGATGATGAAGAGGGATTAAATCTATGTGTAGATATTACAGCGTTTATATATGCTTCATATGAAGAGATAGAAGATTCACTTTTTAACTTTATGGATGAATTGAGATTTTTAAAACTAGATGCAAATCTTTTACTTGATATGGATGTAGAGATTGAAGACTTAGATATCTTAATAGAGTTAAAAAATGATTTGATGACACATATTAAAGATAAAAATCAAGATTTGTTTATTGAGTCTATATCTAAAACTTTAGAGTTGATCAATAGCACTAGCATTGCATATAAAAAATTATTAAGATTAAAAATAATTGCTGAAGCAATTGATGTTAATAACCTAAATAAATTAAATTATTTTGTAGATAGTTTAAGTTCAGTAGCTTCAAAATCTAATTCAGACTCAGGCACTAAAGTTGCTGATAAAAATGTTAATGAAGCTTTAATGGAGATGTTTAGACAACAGTTAAAAGCTATAGAATCAAATGATGTGAAAGAGGATAAAGATAGAATTATCTCTATGCTCTCTTTTGCTAGAGCTTACGATAGTGATATGCCAGAAAATTTTGAAAGTATTGATGAAATTAAGCAATATATTAATAAAGCTCTTGGTCTTATAGATGAAAATAGTGTAGTTGAAGATGAAGTTGTTAAAGAGGAAAAAGAAGTTATCGAAGATGTTGTAGTTAAAGATGAACCTATAGCTAAAGAGGAAAAAGTAGTTGAAGCTCCAAAAGTTGAACCTACCCCTGAAGTAAAAGCTGAAGTTGTAAAAGATACACCTGCTAAAAAACCTACAGCAGAAAAAGAGGTTCACAAAAAAAATGTAATAGGTAAAACAGTTAAAATAGACCAAGATTCTATTGACCATCTTATGAATATAGTTGGAGAACTTCTTGTAGCTAAAAACTCACTTCCATACTTAGCTGATGGTGTACATAACATGAACTCAGAGAGTATAAAAAGAGCCATTTTAGAAAAATATACTTTTATAAATCGTTTATCTGAACAACTACAAGATTTAATCATGGGTATGAGAATGTTACCTATATCTTATGTTTTTGATAGGTACCCAAAACTAGTTCGTGATATCTCTAAAAACCTAAATAAAAAAGTTACTTTAAAAATGGATGGTGGAGAGACTAAGCTAGATAAAAATATTATAGAGATGATGGCTGATCCTATGATACATATTATGAGAAACTCTCTTGATCATGGTATAGAACTTCCAGAGGTTAGAAAAGAAGCTGAGAAAGATCCTGTTGGTCTTATAGAGTTAAAAGCTTACTCACAATCAGATAAGATAATTATAGAGATTAAAGATGATGGTGCTGGTATAAATGTTGAAAAAGTTATACAAAAAGTTTTAGAAAAAGAGCTTCTAACACTTGATCAGATTGATGCTTTAAGTGATAACCAAAAAGCTGAATTAGTTATGTTACCTGGTTTATCAACTGCTGATGAGATTAGTGAATATAGTGGTCGTGGTGTTGGTATGGATGTTGTTAGAAAATCTATAGAGGGTTTTGGTGGAACTATATCTATAAGTACTAGTATTGGTAAGGGAACTACTATAACTCTTACTATACCTGTATCTTTAGCTGTTACATCTTTACTTCATGTATCTCTTAGTGAAATTCATTATGGTTTCCCTATGGAAAGTGTAAGTGAAACTGTTAAAATCTCTAAAAAAGATATAGAGTTACTTCATGGTGAACAGTTTATATATCTTAGAGGTGAGGTTATACCTCTTCTTTTTGTTGAGTCTATGTTAGATAAAGACTCTTTAGATGATGAAAACTTACCTATAGTTGTTCTAAATATAAAAGGAAACCTTTTAGCAGTTGTTGTAAATGAACTTTTAGGGCAACTTGATGTTGTTCAAAAACCTTTAGAGGGTGTTTTAGATTCACATCCATTATTTAGTGGAACTGCTTTACTTGGTAATGGACAAATAATTATGGTTTTAGATCCTTTAGGGATGCTTGGTTTAGCTCATGAGATTAAAATCAAAGTTGAAGAAGCATCATAATGAAATCGTTTTTACTTTTTAGCATAGAAGATTTACACTATGCACTAGATTTAGATTATGTTAATCGTATAGTAAATCTTGGTGATGTAACACCATCAAACTCTAAAAGTAAAGTTATTGATGGGATTATAAACTATGAAGATAAAGTAGTAGAGGTTGCTTCTTTTAGAAAGATGATATCTAAAGAGAGTTATATAGATAAAATTCACAATATGTTTGATGATTTAAAAGCTCAACATAAAGCTTGGCTTGATTCTTTAAGCGATAGTGTTCATAATGATGTAGCATTTTCTAAAACAACAAATCCACATATGTGTAATTTAGGTAAGTGGATAGATAACTTCAGCTCTTATGATAATGAAGTTATTAATGTTTTAGTAGAGTTAGATAAACATCATAAAAATCTACATAAAAGTGCCATTACCGTTCTTGATAAAAAAAAGATAGATAAAAACAGTGCTATAGAATGGTGTGAAAATAGTGTAAAAGAGATATATACAAACACTATATCTTATTTAGATAAGATGCAGATTTTATCAGACCAAGTTGCTAATGAATCTCAAAAGATTTTAATGTTGGGTGAGGGTGATGAGATTTTTGCTCTTAAGGTTGATGAGATAGAAGATATAGTGCATATAGATGAAAATATTATTAAAAGAGATAAGTCTTTAGAATTTAATGGTAGATACCTAGAGATAGATGGTGTTTTTGAGGTTAAAGATAAACTTCGAACAGTAGTGGAAAAAATCAAGATAAAGGCTTAACTATGGTAGATTTTGTAATATTTAAACTTGCTCATAGTGTTTATGCTATAGAGATAGAGAAGGTTCAAAGGATTATACAAACTCCACAACTTACAGATATACCAAGTGCACATGAGTATGTAGATGGGATGATGTCATATGAGTCAAGAGTTATAAAGGTTGTAAACTTAAGAAAGATGATGGGTTTAGTAACTTATGATGATGAGATGTTGGTTCTTTTTGATGATTTAAAAAAACAACATGTAGCTTGGATTGATGCACTAGAAGATGCTATTTATAATGATCACCCATTTTCTAAAACAACAAATCCACATATGTGTCAACTTGGAAAGTGGTTAGATGGTTTTACATCTTATGATGATAATGTATCTAACATCTTAAAAGATCTAAACGCAAACCATAAAGCTCTACATAACTCTGCTACTGCTGTTTTAGAGATGGCAAAAACAGATAAAGAAGCAGCTAAAAAAGATTTTGATGTAAGGATAAAACAGATTTATCATAAAACTATAGCTAGCATAGATCTTTTTATAGCTGAGTTTGATACAGTAGCAGCATCTTTACAAAAGTTACTTTTGTACCATTATAATGGAGCGGACTTTGCTATAAAAGTAGATAGCATAGTTGATATAGCCCATCTTGATGAAAACGTTATACAAAAATCTTCTGATGATAATGTAGTAAGTGAGTACCTTGAGTTAAATGGGGTTATAGAGTTAGATGGTGAGTTGGTTAATGTTATAAAAGAGATTAAATTACCACAAAAATAGGAGAATATTATGGCTTTAGAGTATGATGGGGTAAATGTTGTTTTAACAAGTATAGTTTATGAGGATGAGGTTAAAAATCTTAGAGATTTTTTACAAAAAAATGAGCCAAATTTAATAAAATTTGATTTTTCGGCTTGTGATGATGTACATCTAAGTATTTTACAAGTAATATTAGCTTATAAAAAGATGTATGGTTGTGAGTTTGTATTACCATCAAACAATCTTATGTATAAAAAAGTGATAGAGGGGTTTGTTGTTTAACTAACCTCAACTAAAGGGAGAATTTTTTGAAGTGTATTGTTGTTAGTAATAGAAAGGGTGGTAGCGCTAAAAGTACTACCGCTGTATCTTTAGCTAGTGAGTTAGCTAAAGATAGTTCAGTCCTTTTAATAGATTTAGATACACAAGGTCATGCTACTTTAGGTGTTGGAGTTGATATAGCAGAGAAGAATGGGGCTCATTCTGTATTTTTAGGAAGTAACCTAAGTGAAACTTTTTTACATAGTGTAAGTGAAAATTTAACTGTTTCACCAGCTTTATCTTTTTTTGATGTTTATGAGTACTCTGATCTTAGAGGTGTCCTTAAAAATAGATTTAAAAAAGAGAAAATCGCAGATTTTTTTGATTATGTAATCATAGATACTGCTCCAACATTTGACGCACTTTTAAAAAATGCTTTAGAGGTTGCAGATACTATAGTTATCCCTTTTGTTCCACATCATTTGGGCGTTGTTGCTGTAAATCAGATGGTTAGAGCGATTTACCAAACTTCATCTAAAAGAGAAGTTGCAGAGGTTTATATGTTGCCTGTTATGTATAATCCACATATTAATGAGCATCAGGTGTCTGTTCAAAAAGTTAGAGATGCTTATGGGGATGAAAAAGTTATGAGTCCCATAGGTGTTGACATCAAGTTAGCTTCTCAGTTTGAGAGTGCTTTACCTTTAGTGTTAGACTCTAAACGCTCTAAAGGTCAAAAAGATTACAAAAAATTTACTCTCGATTTAATTAAGAGGATTTCATGAAAGAGCTAATAGACGCTAATTTATCTTTTGTTTTATATGATCATGATGATAAAGTAATTAAAAAACTAACATCTATACTTAGTAGTGTTAGTGATAAAATTAGTGTTTTTGAAAATATACTTACTATGTTAAACAAGATAAAAGAGTCTAAAAGTGATGTTTATATAATCTCTAATAAAACAGAACATATAGATATAATAAATCTTTTTCAAAAAATAAAAGCTCTAAATCCAAATGCTATGTTTGTTGTTTTGTTAGATAAATATACTCTAAGTGATGTTAAACATCTTATAGAATTTGGTGTTGATTTTTACATAAATAAGCCAATAAATGCAAATGTCCTGATTGAGATTTTAGAAAAAATATCTAAAACTAAAATGTATGATATCTCTAATAATATCTCAAGAATTAATGATGTTATTGAAGATATTTATATGATATCTAAACACAACCTTGATGGTGATGTGACTTACGCAAATAAAAATCTTACATCTTTTTTTGGTATTAGTTTTGAAAAGATGGTTAATGCAAAATTTAATCCTATGTTTCAACATGATGAGATTGATTTGATGTGGGAAAGACTAAAAGCTGGTAAAAAGTTTACAACTCAGCTAGAGTACGCAGATGATAATGGTGAAAAAGTTTTAAAAATCAATATCTCTCCTATATATAATGCTGATGATGAGATAATAGAATATATAAGTTTTTTAGAAGATATAACTAAAAGTGTGATGATCACTAGAGAGTTAGAGATTAAAGAGATGAACTTTAAACTAAGTAAACTAAAAGCTCAAAAAAGCAAAAATGAAGAGATAAGTAAAATAAAAGATAATTTTATAAATATCTTTAATCATGAGTTAAAAACACCTCTTAACTCTATCATTAACTTCTCTTCACATCTTAGTAAAACTATAAATAAACTTGATATTTCTAAAAAAGAGAAGATGTTAACTCAATTAAACTTGATTGAAGAAAATGGCTCAGACATGGTGGAGATGATAGAGAAAGTTCTTTTTGCTATTAAATTAAAAGATGATATGGTTGAGATAGAGAGCTCTAATATTGATGTTTCTTCTGTATTTACTAGCGTAGTTGATAAATTTTCACATTGTTCAAAAGAACTAGTTATAAACAATAAGGTTAAAGAGGTATTTTCATATTTAGAGTATTCTAAACTTGATATGATTTTTAGTGAGGTTATGGATAATGCGTGCAAAAATGCTAAATTAAAAATTTTAATCACCCTAGAAGATAATTCAAATAATTTTTCTATTATAATTGAAGATGATGGTGCTGGAGTTGATGAGTCTAAAAACTTATTTGCTCTTTTTGAACAAAATGATGAATCTTTTTTAACTAGAGAATCAACAGGTGTTGGTGTAGGTTTATATATAGCAAAAGAGTTGTCAATTTTAATGGGTATAGATATAAACATAGATAACACCTCAAGTTTAGGTGGAGCAAAAGTAAAACTAGAAAAGGTAAAAGATGAACATATTAATAGTTGATGATAATAAAAACAATAGAATGATTATAAACCTTCTATTAGAAGATTATAGTGATGATAATGATGTTGCATTTAACATTGATGAAGTTGTTAATGGTCAAGAAGCAGTTGATATAGTAAAAACTAAGAAATTTGATTTAGTTTTTATGGATATTATGATGCCTGTGATGGATGGAATAGAAGCAACTAAACTTATAAGAGAGTATGATGATAAACTTATGATTATTGCTGTTAGTGCTGTTGATGATGCTCAAAGACAAAAACAGATACTTAGCTCTGGTGCTGAGGATTATATATCTAAACCTATAAATTCAGATATATTTTTATCTCGCATAGAAAATTATATAAAACTTATAAACTCTAGAAAACATACTAAAGAGAGTTCTACCCATTTTAATCTATACACAAATAAAATCTTTCAAAGACATCTTATCTTTTTTATAGGTAATGATGATGCATTGTCTGAGTTTTGGGAGTATTATCTTTTAAATGATGATGATAAATATGATGGGTTGAGTGATGTTGTTAGAACACTTTACTCTTTTGGTGAGTTAGAATTAAAACTAAAACAAAAAGCTTCAATTGTAGTTGAAGAATCAGAAGAGAAGATATTTTTTACTCTAAAATCTAAAGAGATTATTGAACCAACTTTCGTAAGACTTGTAACGGCTAAAAATGCTTTTAAGGGTGAGTATAAACATAAAGATAATTTACTCTCTTTTGTTCTAAGTAAGGAGATTAGTGTAGTAGAGGAGGTAATAGAACCTATAAGTGAAGAGATTGCTCAAAGTGTTGAAGTTGAAAATACTACTAGTGTAGATTTTAAAGCTTCAGTTGAACATTTAGAAGTTTTTGATTTTATGGATGTTAATGATCAAAATGAGCTTAATGATTATATATCTAAACTTAATTCTCTTTTACTTATAGTTGGTAGTGGTGGTGTTGAGTATGATGATATAGAGGAGATGTCATCGTTAATGAATAGTATAGGTAGTTTACTTACCATATATACTGAAACTTACGATATCTCATCTGCATTAAGTTCTCTTTCTACTAACATACTTGAACATAGTGACACATTTATAGAAAACTCCACATCTATTGGTCCATTATGTTCTGCTTTTGGAAACGATTTAGCTACTTGGAATAGGATGATTTTTCATGATGGAGCGCCATCTATAGATTTTATGAATGACACTATAGTTGCAAACTCTAGTATGATATCTTCTATGATCAATGGTGAGGATGAGAGTAATACTGGTGAATTAGATGATATATTTAATTTTTAAAAATAAAGGTTACTGTTATGGCGAAGTATAGAGTTAAAGTTAATAATGAGTGTAGTTGCTTTTTAAAAAGGGGTTTAAACCCAAATGCAGAGTTCGACTCAAAAGAGGAAGCATCTAAAAAAGCAAATGAACTTTTTGAGATGATGAATAAAGAGTTCTGTAAAAAGCACACTTTCACTTTAAGTGAAAAATTTGGTGATTTTACTATAAATATTATTTAAAATTCAAATTAAATTTTAATTTTTCTTTCTGTAAAAGACCATTAATTTGTATTTGTAAAAAGTGTTCACCCTTGTAGTGTTTTCTAGTTGTGGCACTTTTTATAAGATGCTTTTTCTCTAATCGTAAGGTTGAATTTGACGCAATGACTTTTTTAGATAGTTTAAAAACTTTTTCTTTATTTGAGCCATTTGCTTTTTTAAAATATATTAAATAATCTATCATTAGATTTATATTTTTATCTTGATTATTTTTGATATAAACATCAAACTCTAAGTTTTCACCTAAAGTTATAGTTTTACTTTTAAGGGTTAGTTTTGTGTCTATGTTTATATCATTTTTATAACCTAACATCGCTAAGGCATCTTTGTTAGCAGTTTTAACTAAGGTTCTAAGTGCGTGCTTTATAAAGTAGTCTTGATGGTTTTTAGATACTTTGAATGTTTTTAAAAAGTTTAGCATATCTTCTGGATTATCCTTAGATATATCGTTTAGATTGTTTGCGATTGAGCGTACAACTAATAAACTCTTTTCACCTTTAAGTAGTTTTAAAAGTTCTAAAACCTTAGATGAGTCTTTTTTGAACTCTTTTAGTGCTACTGCAAGTGGGAGTCTTGGTCTTGAGCCCTCACTTGCTAATCTTCTTATATGAACATTTTTATCTATGGAACACTGTTGTAAAAACTGCATACTTTTGTCTTGGTGTTTGATTAGAAACTCTCTCATAGCAAACTCGCTAGTAAACCTTTTTGTCATCTCTTTTAGTGCATTAAAAGATGTATCTAAATCATCTAGTCCATTTTTGGATATATATAGAGTTAGTGGCATTATATAAAAACCATCATAACCCTCTAAAACATCATTTTTAATCTCATCACCAAGTGAATCTAAAATTATTTTAGTGCTTTGTTTAAATGATTTAGGTAGGAATATCTCAAGATTATTTTCGATTTTCATACATCTTTGCATAAAATCTAAATCTAAAAAGTTTTTTGAGCAATCCTCTTCAAAACCTTCTTGATCAAAAAGAGGGTAGGTACTTTTTATATTTAATGAGATATATTTAATAGTATCAAGATTAAAAACATCTCTTAGTTGAAATCTTTCTTTTTGCATAATTAAGTTTTTTTATCTTTTAATGTTACACTAAGTCCAGATACTATAATCAAAGCTATCCCTATAAAAGTAAGATAGTTTGGAAAGGCATCACCTAAGATAACACCTAAAATTATTGAAAATATTATATTTGAGTAAGATATTGCACCAATAATACCTGCTTTTGTCTCCCCATATGCTCTTGTCATATAAACTTGAGCAAAGGTAGCAAAAAGACCCATTGCAGTTATATAAAACCACGTAACTCCATGTGGCAGAACAAAAGGAGCTAAAAGAAAATCAAACCCTTTTAGGCTTATAAACTCAGCACTAAACATTAATATTAAAGGTCCAACAGTGCCAATAAGCATAAAAGATAAAACTATAGCTTTAGTGTCATATATCTTTTTTAACTCTCTAACTGATGTGTATGCAAGTGCAGCACCAACTCCAGAAAATATACCAAGCAAGTCAGTTTTACTAAATGTAAATCCACTTGGTTGAGTTATGAAAACTATACCTATAAAACCTATAAAAACTCCCATCCAAGCGTATGAACTTAGATGCTCTTTTAAAAATATATAAGCAAATATTGCTGTAAATATTGGTGCAGTTTTTGTAAATGTCATTGCGTCACTAAGCGATATATGAGCTATGTTGTAAAAAAAAGCTAAAAGAGCAATAAAACCCATAAAACCCCTAAAAAATAGTAAAAAAGGTTTTCCACCAACTCCACTTAAACCAGTTTTATAAATTGAGTACGAGATTATGGCTACACCAAAAACATTTCTGAAAAACACAACCTCAATTGAACTCATACTTTGAGAAGATAGTTTTGCAAAAGCACCCATAAAAGCAAATAATATGCTTGATATAAGCATATATTTAACACCTTTGTCTATCTTTTTTAAGAACATATTATTTGATCATAGAGAGGGGATTGATGTGGTAAGATTTTTGAGTTACTTCAAACATCAACTCATTATTAACACGCCCAATTACCGTGCCTTTTTTAAGTCTTTTACCTTTTTTAATATTTGGTGCGATACGATCTATATGCGCATATATCGTGTGTATAGAATTTTTATGCTCTATAATCACAATATTATGTAAAAGTGGAGTTTTAGCAACTAAAATAACTTTACCATTTAGTACACTTTTGACCTTAGAGTTTTTAAGCTTAGGTTTCATAGATATAGATTCATTAAAAATTTTTATACCATATATTGGATCAGTATAACTTCCAAATTTCTTAGTTACTATATATTTGTCCAATGGTGATATAGTTCTTACGCCCTTGTATCTTACTGTCTTGATTTTTTGATAAGAAGAACCAACTTTCTTAACTTTAGTTTTACCAACTTTAGTGTTTTTCTTTCTATTTAATCTCTCTTGTTGTGCTTTGGCATTTGCTTTAGCTTTTTTAACCTGATCTTTTTTTATAATATTTAATCTAGCTAATTGTTTTTGCATCTCATGTTGTTGTGATAAAAGTCTTCTAAGTGATTTTTTGTATTTTTTCTTTGATCTTTGTAGATTTTTTAAACCTTCTTGTGACTCTTTTTTTGTAGCAATAAGTTGCATTTTCTTCTTTTCTATATCATTAATAGAAAGTTTTATACTGATGGTTTTTTTGCTAACTGCTTCAATATTAGATATATTGTTTTTGTAATTATTTCTAATAGTTTTTATATTTTTATTTGTTTGTAAATCTATAGCTTTGAGCACCTCTTGCATAATTATATTGTCTACACTTTGAGCTCTATCATCTTCTATAATTCTAGCTATAGATATGTTTTTAGCCAAATAAGTTGCTAAAGATTTTTCAAGCAGTAATTGTTTTTGCTCTAAATCATGTTGCTCTTTTTTTAGGCTTATAAGAGATTTTTTTTGATTTTTATATATTTCATCTTTACTTTTGAGCTCTCTGACTAATTTTTTAAGCTTTCTTTGTTGTCTTAAAATCTTTCTTTTTTGTCTCAATATTGCTTTCGCAGTTTTAGCAAGACCTTTTTGCATTTTATTTTGCTTACTATCAAAGGTCTTGATTTGTTTTGATGTTGTATTGATTTTTTTATCTATTTTAGTAGCGTTAACTAATGTAAAAAAAAGAAGTAAAATTAAAAGTTTTTTCATACCTCTTCTTTATGTCCCAAAACTATAAAAGTTGCTAGTATTATTGATGTAGCAAGTGATACCCCAAGTAAAAAGAAAAAGTCATTTACATAGTTAAAAAGTGTAATATTGATGTTTAAAAGATCAAGTTCTGTTTCTATAGTACCATTTTTATCAATAATAAAAAAAGTTACTAAAACTAATATAGATGCAAGTATTGCATCTACAATAGCAAGTCTAAAAAGAACAGCAGATCTTAGCCATATAGGTGCACCAAAGAGTGCCATTATATTCATACGCTCTTGATGTTGAAACTGCCATAATCTCATCTCTTTTAAGATTAAAAGTGCAGTTACTGCAACTATTATAAAACCTAAAAAGCTTATTACACTTTTAAAAAGAGTTAAAAGTTTATGTACTGAATCGTGAGATTTTGAAAAATCCTCAATCTTAGTTATAGAAGAAATTTTTCTTAAAGATCTCTCTAAGTCGCTAAGTTCAAAACTACTAGGATACTTTGTTAGTTTCATAGTATAAAATTTTGGTAAAGATGAACGTATCTGATCAAGATTTTTTTGCTTAAAATCTTTTTTTACTTTCTCTAGTACCTTTGCAGGTGAGATTTCAGTTATATCAGCAATTATTGTATCTGATCTTTTTAAAAACTTTAAATCAAGTGCAGTTTTTGAAACTATAACTATAGAGTAGTTATCTTGAAGATTTTTTTCATAAGCAGCTATGGTTCTTTCTATAATGTTAAAAACTTGTATGCTTAAAAGAACTGCAAAAAGTGCCAATATAAGGGAAAAATGGTTTCTAAGAGACTTCATAAACTACCCCGTATTCGATATGATAATGTTTGTATTTAATAGTTAAAGATTCAGGTATATGGTGTGTTACCACAACTATAGTTGTCTTTAGTTGGTTGTTTGCACCCTCAAGTAAATTCCAGATAACTTGTGAACTATAATCATCAAGATTACCTGTTGGCTCATCTGCTAAGATAAGTATAGGATTATGAGCTAAAGCTCTTGCCATTGCAACTCGTTGTTGCTCCCCACCACTTAACTCTAAAGGGTATTTACCAGCTTGATGGTTAAGTTTAACATGACTTAAAAGTTTTTGAACCTGCATCCCTGAAACATCTTTTGCATAGCCAGATATGATTAAGGGCAACATCACATTTTTTTCTATAGTCCACTCTTTAACAAGTTTATAATCTTGAAATACTATACCTATGTGGCGTCTTAAAAAGTCAAGTTTTTTGCTAGATATTTTGTCTAACTCTACTCCACCTACTATTAGAGATCCACTTTTTGAGTCTAGCGCTCCATATAATGATTTAAGTAGAGTTGATTTACCACTACCACTTGCTCCAGTTATAAAAACAAATGAACCAGAATCAACTGAAAAACTTGCCTCTTTTATAATCACTTCATCTTCATTATATGCTAATGTTAAATCTTTTGCTACTATTACTTTATCCATTTAAAAGCTCTTTTAAATATTGGTGTGTTTTTTTATTTGTTTGGTTTGAGATAGGATTAGATGGAAAATACTCAATTTTTGATGGTGATATAATCAAGTAAAGGTGTTCTGGTCTATCAAAACTTCCTAGTGAAATTCTAAAAATCATTGAGTTTTCATCTATGATATATTCTCTTTCAAAGTGTATAAAATAGCTATCTTTCTTAAAAGTTTTTTTATGTAAAGTTCTAATTTTATCAAGATTTACCGCTATACCATTAAAATAAAAATCTATATTTTTATTTATCTCATCGCTTTGCTCATAACTAGTCATAGTGATGTCATAAATGTTTTTTTCCATCTTCTTCCATCTATCTTCATACTTTGAACTTACATCTAAATTAAAGTTTTTACGGATTTTAAGCTCTGTTTGTCTTTGGGAAATAAAAGTTTCATAAGAGTAGGCGTAGTAGTTTTCAGAATCTGTTCTAAGCTCTAATGTTCCCTCCATTTTTAAAGCACGAGATGCTTCAGATATAAAAGATTCAGATATAACACGTCTTTGTGGTTTTTTATCCCAAGGAACTGGAAAGTGTACAAAGATTTGTGAAAGTGTATTTGATGGAACTAACTCTAAAAACAGTCTTGCATCATAATCTAAAATCATAATATTTGTAAGCTCTTGAATCTTAATCTGTTTTAACACTTGTTCTATAGATGGTTTATGTATCTCTAGACCTATATAAAGTGTTTGAGGGTTTTTAGATGCTTGATGTAAAAGATGTCTTCCTGAACCAAAACCAACCTCCATAGATACTGACTCAACATCTGGAAAAGTTGATGAAAAATAATCTATTCTTTTTAAAAAAGATTCACCTAGAAGATGCTCATTTTTTTCGTTATGGTCTACATTTGTTGCAATTACATCTAAAGAAGCAAAAGAAGCGTAAGCTAACATAGCTTTTTTTGTGTAGTAAAGTTCAGATGGTCGAGTTAATTTATCGCTTTTTATTAAAGTTTTACCATGTGCTCTTTTGATCAAAAGAAAAAATGACTTTCCCTCTATAGTTGTACTTATATATGTTTCTTCGCTACTAGCTGAATTAAAGGCATTATAGTTAAAGTCAACTCCATCAAAAGATGCTGGAAGTTTTGGAGTTTCAAACTCTTTGACGTGCATATGTGGCATTAGTTGGACTCTTTACTTTTTACTTCATTTGAAGGTTTAGATTCTATTTTATTTTTATCTATAGCTACAACACTATAAATATATGTTTGAGATGTTTTTACATCATTATCTGTGTATGTTAAACCTTTAATCCCTACTATTGGCTTTAGTACTTCATTACTCCAAGAACCTTTAACGCTTTTTAAAATTTTGTATGATTTAGCTCTATCATCTAAGCTTTTCCATTTTAAAATGATTTTATCATCTTTAGGAGTTACTGTTTGTAAAACTGGGGCAGATGGCAACTCAAGTGTCATACCTTTTGTACCAATATCACTAAGTTCACCTTCTAAGTTGTCCTTATCTGTTGCGGTAACTTTGTAGTAATAGATTTTACCATTTTCATCTACTTTATCAATAAAAGTTGTATGTTCAGTTTTTACATGATATTTGTATCGGCCATCTTTTGATGAACTTCTATATAAATTATAGTGTGATATAGAGTCTTGTTGTGATTGGTTCCATGATACAGATATCTTATGTGGTAAATCTAAACTTGCATTTAGACCTGTAATCTCAACTGGTAAAGGTTTTGTAACAACTTTAATTGTTTTACTAGGCTTAGATTTCATTTTATTAAATTGAACAGCATATATTACGTAGTTGTAACTTTGATTGTCTTTTAAGTCTAAATCTATATACTCAGCTGTTAGTCTTCCTTTAGGTCTTGCAATAGTTTTAAACTCTCTATCATCAATACCACGACGTTTTATCTCATAAGCTACAACACTTGGGTTTGTGTGTGGTCTCCATATTAATTTTGCTGATCTTGGCATATTTCCAATACTTTCAAAGTATGAAACTGAATTAATTAATGGTTTTGAAGTAACAGACTCAATTTGTGTTGCTTTTGATTGTGAATCTTCATCTTTATATGTACTAAAAGTATACTGATATTTTGAATTTGGTTTTATGTCGTAATCTGTATAGTGAGTAACAAAACGAGACACTGTAGAATCATAATACTTCAATCTTTTTGATTTTGGATCATTTAATGAACGTTTATATATATAAACACCCTTTACTCTTGTGTCTTTAATCTCTTTCCACTCAAACGCTACAGCGTTTGAATCTGCTAAATAGCCATTAATCTCTAGGACAGGCAGTGTTGTGTCAATTAAAGCGTTTTTTTGTGGTTTTGGTTTTGCGCCACAACCACTAAATATTGTCGCTATTAAAAAAATTGTTAAAGTTTTTAACATCAAGTTTTTCATCTATAATCTCCATCTCAAAATATTTTTTTAGGTACTCAGTATAATCATCTGGAACATTAGCAACAAACTGCATCTCTTGATCAGTTATAGGATGTTTCAAATATAATATATATGCGTGTAGTAAAATACGCTGGATTTTACCAATATTGCTCTTAGAACCATATAAATGATCCCCTAAAATATGTCTATTTAGTGATTCTAGGTGAACTCTTATCTGATGTGTTCTACCTGTAAAAAGTTTACAAGCAATAATTTCTTGTCTTTCATCTTTACTTAAAGCCATTTTAGCAAATAATGTTTTTGCCTCTTTTCGACCCTCTACACATGCCATTTTTAGTCTATTGTTAGCAGATCTTCCTATAGCTTTATCTACAATGGTATGGTTCTCTTTTAAAGGTGGCTCAATTACTGCAATATAGTAACGTCCCATAGATTTATCTTGTAGTTGCAAAGATAGTTTTTCATGTGCTTCATTGCTTTTTGCAACAACCATAACTCCACTTGTACCCTTGTCTAGTCTATGAACTATGCCGTGTCTCTCTTCACCACTTATGGTTGATAGTCTAATTCCTTTATGTTTTAACCAATCAACTAAAGTTGCATCTTTTACACTTGGAGCAGGGTGAACAGTCAGATTTGTAGGCTTATTTATAACTAAAATATGTTCATCTTCAAAAATTATCTCTACATCAAAGTTAATTTTTAGAGCTTTGCTCTCCTCTTGTTTTGGAAGGCTAACTCCAACTACTTGATCAGGTTTTAGTTTAAGACCTGGTTTGGATGTTTCTTTTCCATCTACAGTGATACAATCTTTTTTAATTAATTGTGCAATTTGGTTTCTAGTCTGATTAAGCTCTTTACTTAAAAAGATATCTAATCTTAGTGCTTGTGTTGTTGTAAAAATCATTTTTATACCTTTGTTATGTTAATATTCTATTGAAATTTTTATAAGGGGATAAATTTGTTCAAAATTGATAGACGCATTTTAGCACACTTTGACTTTTTAACCATCATACTTATTATTCCTCTTATTTTTGTATCAGGATTTTTAATAGGTGAGATACATCCAATACTTGAAAAAAAGCATACAGTATACCTCATAGTTGGCTTATTTGTGTTTTTAATCTTTTTTCTAATACCTCTTAGACGTTTTATATGGTTAGTCCCATTTGCATACTGGATGAATATAGCTTTGCTCGTAGCAGTTGAGTTCTTTGGTCATGCAAGATTAGGTGCTAAAAGATGGATTGAGCTTCCTTTTATCCATTTTACTATTCAACCTAGTGAACTTATGAAACCAGCTTTTATAGTTATGTTAGCTTATTTAATCAATAAAAATCCACCACCTGAGGGTGGTTATGATATAAAACGATTTTCTTATATATCTTTATATATTTTGTTGCCATTTATCTTAATATTGAAAGAACCAGATTTAGGTACTGCTCTTGTGCTTTTACTTGTTGGTTATGGTGTTCTTTTTCTTATAGGGGTACATTGGAAAATATGGCTTGGTATATTTATTGCATTAGCAGTTACTGCACCTTTTTTGTATTCTAATCTTCATGATTATCAAAAACAGCGTGTAAATGATTTTTTAAGCGAAAAGCCATCTTACCATGTTCAGCAGTCCATCATTGCTATTGGCTCTGGTGGTGTCTTTGGAAAAATAAAAGAGGAAGCTACTCAAACACAGATGAAATTTTTACCAATTGCGTCTAGTGATTTTATTTTTGCTTATGTTGTTGAAAGGTTTGGTTTTGTTGGAGCTTTTTTTCTAATAACTATATATGCAGTTCTAATCTTACATCTACTTAGTTTAAGTATGATACATAAAGATTATTTTATTCGGGTAGTGAGTATGTCCTTGTCTTTGATTATTTTTATATATATGAGCGTTAACATCGCTATGACTATGGGTTACGCTCCTGTGGTTGGATTACCACTACCTCTTTTCTCTTATGGCGGTAGCTCTTTTATAAATTTTATTATTATGTTTGCTATTATGGAAAACCTTCTTAGCTTTAGATTTAAAGATATGTATGACACTAGAGGAACAAAAAGTTTTGTCTAAATATCTTTTTTAAAGAATACTTTAAGCTTTACAAGCTATAATTTCGCTACCAAAACAAACAGTGGGTTCGTAGCTCAGTTGGTTAGAGCCCTCCGCTCATAACGGAGTGGTCGACAGTTCGAATCTGTCCGAACCCACCACTGGTGCTTCATTCAAATTTAAAAAAAATCAAATTACTTTTCTTATTTTACACTCAAATTATAAAACAGACTTTTTAATATTTTATTAATATAATTTATGTATTATTACTATAATATCTGTTCTCAAAAAAAATAAAACACAAAGATTGAAAGATGAAAAAAATACTATTGGTATTAATGCTTACTTTTGTAAGTTATGCTTCAGAGTTGAACCTAGATAAGGTTTTAGATAATGTTATAAAAAGTTATGGTGGTGAAAAACCACTAAAGCAGTTAAATAAATATGCACAAGTTTGGAAGATAAAAACAAGTATGGGCTCTGTTGGTCAAGAGGAGAGAAAAGTTATTATCCCTGATGCCCTTAGTATTGAGCTTACATATCCATCAAGACATGAGATTCGCTTGTTAAATAAAGATTATGGGACTAAAGAGACTCAGGGAGT
Organism: Helicobacteraceae bacterium; assembly: GCA_015488775.1. Lineage (GTDB taxonomy): Bacteria > Campylobacterota > Campylobacteria > Campylobacterales > Sulfurimonadaceae > WFNF01. The sequence goes on along the minus strand of WFNF01000035.1, from coordinate 11,044 downwards.
TACTAAAGCTGCTAAAGGCGCTTTGCTTGATGCTATGAAGTTGCAATTAATGAGAATTTATTCCCCTTTGGTTTTAAAAAATCATAAATCTGATTTGGCTTTAATAGATACTAAAGAGTATTATAAAATAGAATTTATTAAAGGGAGTATCACATCTTACTATTTTGTAAATAAAAAAACTTTTATGATAGACAAGGTTATAGGTGAACTAAGTCAAGGTGAAAATAAAATGAGTTTTAGAACACTTTATAGCAACTATCAAGATGTAAACGGAGTAATGATTGCACATAATGAGGAGAAATTTGCCGCTCAAACACCAACAGCTAAGTTATCTTTAAAAAAAGTAACATTTTATTAGGCTATAATACTTGAATGAAACACAAAAAACTAATTAGCATCTTTATCTTATTTTTTTTAAGCTTTGCTAACTTACACGCATTTGCTATTAGTTTTTTAGATACAACTCATTGTGATGTAAGTGAGTATGTAATTGAATTTGATGACTCCCCACATGGTAATGATTTAAGTGGAGATGTTTGTGATATACACCATATGTTTCATGCTCCTTTTTTATTGACACAAACTCAGCTTATAATTGATCATAATCTTAGTTTTGAAAAACCAAGTACCACTGTTGATATATACACTTTTAACTCTTTAAAAAACTTTCTTAAACCACCTATCTACTCTATATAACACCTTACCTATACTTATGCCTTTTTTTAGGCTACATAACAAAAAAACAGGAAATATTTATGAAATATATAATTATATTTGCACTATTTTACAGTGCACTTATGGGAAAAAGTTTTGATAAATTTTTAGATATGGCTATTGAAAAAAGTCCATACCTTGAAGCATCAAAACTTACAATAAAACAAACTAGTTTTAAGAATGAAACCTTAACAAGATACAAAAATCCAAGCTTAGATTTAGAGTTATCTCTTTTTGATCAAGATAACTCATCAACTAAGTTAGGTTATAGAGGTTCTTATACACAAGATATTAGACTTTGGGGAGTTGCTTCAGACAAGGACTCTTTAGTAAAAGCAAATTTAGAGTTGGCAAAATCAAACTATATAAAAAACAAAGCAGATTTTATAAGAGATATATCTTTAAGCTTTACAAACTACTCATTATCTAAGCTTTTAGAGGATTTAGCTAAAGATGAACTTACTCTTGCTAAAAATATTTTTGATATATCAAAATCAAGATATGACTTAGGTACTATCTCTAGGGGTGAGTTTTTACAAGCTAAGATTGATTATAAGATGGTTGAATCAAACTTAGAGAGTCTAAAGATTACAAGTTCTAGAAACTACTACTCTTTGCTTAAACAAAGTGGTATAAAAGATGAGATAGATTTAGATACAGACTACAATTTTTTTATAAAAGATACAAACTCAACATCTCCAGAACTTATTGAGCTTAAAAACAAATCATTAAGCTCTTTGGCTGAGTCAAAAGTAAACTCAAATAAAGTCGAGTGGATGAGTTTAGCTGCTGAGTATGAAAATGAACCTGATCAAAATATATATAGAGTATCTGCATCATTTCCACTAGCTTTTTTTAATGACAAGTCTCAAGAGAAAGCTATCTCTACGTTAGAGTCTAAAAAAGCTGAAATGTTAAGTGAAAATCTACAATCTCAAATAGATATAGAGCTAAAAAGATTAGCTTTAGAGATAGAGTCTTTAACCAAAGTTAAACTTATAGATTCGCAAATATTAAAAGATGAAGAGGATCTTTTAAGTATGTTTGAAGATGCTTATAAAATTTCAAATGTAAATATTATAGCTCTTCAAGATGTAAAAGCTAGACTTATTGAAACAAAAGAGCGTCTAATAAAAACAAAAATACAAGTAGATAGAGACTCTATAACGATTAACTACCTTAAAGGATATTACAATGATTAAAAAATTATTACCGTTTATATTATTAACTTCAAATGCACTCTTTGGTGTAGATATACCAACAGATATAGCACAAACAAGGATGTTTGGAAAAAAAGTGGAGGTAAACTCACAAATTACACAACTTTCAAACTCTAAACAAAGTGTGATGTCTATAGTTGGTGGACATATAGAAAAGTATTATGTAAAACAGGCTCAAGTTGTCAAAAAAGGTGATAAATTAGCTCTTATAGAGTCCATAAAGCTTTCAAATATGACAGCACAATATATCTCATTTAAAGAACAATATAGAGCTTCAAACAAAAACTATGAGTCAGTTAAAAAGCTTTACGATAAGGGTATGACATCTTTACAAGAGTTAAATAATCAAACTATTAAAAAAGACGTTTTGTTATCTAAAATAAACTCTTTATCTTCTCAACTACATACTCTAGGTATAAATCCAAACACTCTAAAAAAAGCATCTGCTGATTATATTTTATATGCACATAGTAGTGGTAAAGTCTCTAGTATATTACAATCTTTACACTCTGTAGTTGATGCACAAACACCAATTTTGAGTATAGTAAAAAAAGATGCTTTTTATCTTAAATCTTATATACCGCTAGAGTACGCATCAAAAATAAAACTAAACCAGAGAGTTGTTGCAAAATATAACATGCAAACTTTATCAACACATATAACACAGATTATGCCTGAGGTTGATACAACAACTCAAAGAATTATAGCTTTATCGATGATAGATTCTAAAAATGTAAATCTTTTTTTAAACGCTTATGTAGGTTCAACTATATATTTTGATCAAACAACATCTTATGTTAGTGTTAAAAAATCTGCTTTAAGTTTTTACAATAACGAATGGGTAGTTTTTGTTCCAAAAGATGAAGCTGAAGATGAAAAAAGTAAAAAAGTTGATGATGAAGAGAATGAAGAAGTTCCATACTCTATAAAAGTAGTTGAAATTGTAGCTAGTGATGAGGATTATGTAGCTGTAAAAGGCTTACAAGAGGGTGAAGAGTATGTTAGTGATAAATCTTATTTTGTTAAATCTATGATTTTAAAATCATCAATAGGTGATGGTGATTAAAATGTTAAATTTACTTATAGAAACATCTTTAAAATATAAACTACTTGTTATAGTCCTTTTTCTAACTATATCTGTGTTTGGATATAAGGCTTATGTTGAGATACCTGTAGATGCTTTTCCAGATATCACACCTAAGCAGGTTATCGTATATACTGAAAGTGCTGGTAACTCAGCTGAAGATATAGAAAAAATTATAACTTACCCAATAGAGTCAGCCTTATCTGGCATGGCTGGAGTTAAACTTATAATGTCTAACTCAATATTTGGTCTATCTTATGTTAGTGTCTTTTTTGAGGACTCAATGGATATATATTTTTTAAGACAGCTTGTTAGTGAAAGACTAAATACTGTTAATATACCAGATGGTTGGGGTAAACCAGTTATTGGACCAAATACAACAGGTTTAGGACAAGTTTATTGGTATGAGGTTAAAGATACAACAAACACCTACTCTTTACGAGAGATAAAAGAGATGCAAGAGTATATAGTTGCACCGATTTTAAAAAGTGTAAGTGGTGTTGAAGAGGTTGTAGGTTGGGGTGGAGATGAGAAACAATATAATGTTTTAATAGATACTAAAAAACTTCAAAATATAGGAGTAACCTACCAAGATGTAGTTGAGGCTCTTAAAAAAAGCAATAAAGCTGCTGGTGGACAGTACTTAGAGTTTAATCGCGAACAGTACCTTATAAGAGGGTCTGGACTGTATAAAAGTTTAGATGATATTAGAAATACACTTGTAAAATCATCTAAAGGACAATCTGTAACTATAAGAGATGTAGCAGTAGTTGAGGTTGGATCTGCTCCTAGATTTGGAGCTGTAGTTATTGATGGTAATGAAAGTGTTATAGGTATGGTATTGCAAAGAAGTGCTACAAATGCTGCAAAAGTTGTACAGAGAGTTATAGGTAAACTTCCTATTGTAAATGCTGCACTACCTAAGGGTGTTGAGGTAAAAACTATATATGACAGAACACAAATAACACATAAAGCTGTAAATACGATGAGTTCTGCACTTTTATCTGGTATTGTTTTGGTTGCTATTGTTCTATTTTTATTTTTATTTGAGTTAAGATCTGCTTTTATAGTGATAATCTCTTTACCATTATCTTTATTGATAGCTTTTTTACTTATGGATTATTATGGGGTTAGTGCTAATCTTATGAGTTTAAGTGGTTTAGCAATTGCCGTTGGTATGATAGTTGATGGAACTATTGTTATAGTTGAAAACAGTTTTAGAAAGCTTCATGAAGAGCCACATAAATCTAAACTTGAAGTTATATCTGAAGCTTCTAAAGAGGTTGCTTTACCTGTAACTTTCGCAGTTTTAATTATAGCTGCTGTTTTTATACCACTTTTAAGCCTTGATGGACTTGCTGGAAAATTATATGCACCTATGGCTATAAATATAGTTTTTGTTATGTTAGGATCTTTAGCTGTAGCTTTAATCTTAGTACCTGTTTTGGCATTTTTACTTTTAAAACAATCATCTCAGAGTGAAAACTCTGTTATGAGATTTATCAAAAAATCTTACTCTCCACTTTTAGATTTAGCATTAAATCATGCTAAAGTAATTTTAGGTGCAATAAGTGTAATTTTTGTTGTTTTAGCTTATATCTTAACTCTTCAAGGACGAGAGTTTATGCCTGAGTTAAATGAAGAGTCTATAATGTACAGAGTTATAGCAATCCCTGGAACTGGACTTGAACACTCAACACAAACAGCATCATCTATAGAGAAATATATCTTAGATAACTACAAAGATGAGGTTGTATCTGTTTTAGCTATGGTTGGTAGAAGTGAAAAAGGGGAGACTGCTCAAGCTAACTATATGGAGGTTTTACTTACGTTATCTGATCATATAGATAATCTTGAAGATTTAACCCTAAAGATGAATGAAGATTTAAAAGAACATTTTACCTATGTTCAGTTTGTACCAACACAACCAATTGCTATGCGTATAGAGGAGCTTTTAGAGGGTGTTAAAGCTGAGTTGGCAGTAAAAATATATGGTGATGATCAAAAGGTTTTAGACTCCATCTCTAAAGATATACAAAAAACTCTAAATGGAGTTGATGGTCTTGGTGAGATAGAGGTTGAAACACAACTTGGTCAAGCACAAATAAAAATAGAACCAAATTATCTTGCTTTAGCTAGGTATGGAATATCTGTTGATGAGGTTATGAGTGTTATAAAAAATGGTATAGGTGAAGAAGCGGTAAGCCAAAAGATAGAGGGTGTAAGGCGTTTTGGTATAGTTGCTAAGATTAAAGATGCAAAAAAAGATATTGAGTCTGTAAAAAAAGTAACTATACGCTCATCAAATGGAAACCTTGTAACACTAGACGAGGTGTGTGACATAAGCATAAAACATGGTTCTTCTTTTATAAAAAGGGAAAATCTATCAAGATATATGGTTTTATCTATGGAGGTTGAAGATAGAGATGTAGCTTCATTTGTAAAAGAAGCAGATGAAAAAATAAAAGCTAAGGTTAATATACCTGATGGTTACTACATAGGTTGGGCAGGGGACTTTAAAAATATGAATGAAGCAAGCCAAAAACTTATGGTTATTGTTCCTATCACTATATTTTTGGTTATTTTACTTTTATATACTGCGTTTAACTCAATCTCAAAAGCTATGTTGATTTTGTTAAATGTACCTTTTGGTTTTATAGGTGGAATTATAGCTTTACTTATAAGTGGAATATATCTATCTGTTTCAGCAATCATAGGCTTTTTAGCGATTTTTGCTATAGCTATACTAAATGGTATAGTTCTTGTCTCGTTTATAGATGAGTTAAGGGCTAAAACTCCAGAGGTAGATATGAAAGAGATTGTTAAAAAAGCTACATTACTTCGTCTAAGACCAGTTTTAATGACTGCATTTACAACACTTTTTGGTATATTACCTCTACTATATGCAACTGGTGTAGGTAGTGAGATACAATACCCACTATCTGTTGTAATCACAGGTGGTATCATAAGTTCTACTCTACTAACTTTGCTTATATTACCATCAACTTATATGTTGTTTTATAAAAAAGGTCAATAGTATTATTTTATTTTGGAAGAGTTTCTCTTCCAAATTTTTTTTAATTATCTGTTATAATGCAGTAAAAGATAAATTAAGGAAAATTGATGCCATTTAAAAACCTTGGTATAGAAGAAAATATAAATAAAATTTTAAAAGAGAAACTTTATACTAAACCCACTTTGATACAATCAAAAGTTATACCCTTAGTTCTTGATAACAAAGATGTTATAGCCCAAGCACAAACGGGTAGTGGTAAAAGTGCAAGTTTTGTTTTACCGATTTTACAAAATTTATTTCAAAAAGAAGTAGAGGGTAAAAGCAAGATAAAAGTTCTTGTCTTAACTCCTACAAGAGAATTAACACAACAAATTGCTTCACTTTTTAGTGAATTTTCTGTAAATCTTCCAAAAAAACTAAAAGTAGTAAGTGTTACAGGTGGAAGTGGCATAGGTGATCAGATATATAAGATACAACAAGGTTGCGATATTTTAGTAGCTACAAGTGGTCGTTTCTTAGATGTTCTTTCAAAAAAGCAGATGAACTTATCTACGATAGAGTGTTTAGTTTTAGATGAAGCTGACAGAATGCTTGGTGATGGTTTTATAGAAGAGTTAGACTTAATACTTGAATCTATCCCTAAAACAAGACAAAACTTGATGTTTTCAGCAACTTATCCACAAAAGATGAAAGAGTTAAGTCAAAAGATAACTACAGACGCTACAGAGGTTAAAGTTGAAAGTGAAACTTTAATAAATCCAAATATAAATCAAAGAGTTATAGAAGTTGATAAGGAAAAAAGAGGACCTCTTTTAAGATATCTGATCAAAAAACATAAATGGAAATCTGTATTAGTTTTTATGGCAAATAAACGTGCAACGGACAACATAGCTTTAAAGTTTAGAAAGTATGGTTTTAACTCTGCTTCATTTAATGCAGATCTAGACCAAGAGCTTAGAGAAGAGACTTTAGAGGCATTTAAAAACAAAGAGTTTAATATTTTATTTGCTACAGATATTGCTGCTCGTGGTTTAGATATAGACAATATAGATTGTATTATAAATTATGATTTACCTCGTTCACCATCAGATTATGTTCATCGTATAGGTAGAACAGCTAGAGCTTTAAGCAGTGGTGATGCTATTAGTTTCATAGATTATGAAAGTATGGACCATTTTAAACTTATAGAAAAACGCTCAGATATAAAACTAAAGCGTGAAACTATAGAGGGATTTGAACTTAGTGGGGATGCTCCTTTAAAAGTAAAAGGTCCAGCTCCCATTAAGGGTAAGAAAAAAAGTAAAAAAGATAAACTTAGAGAGAAAGAGGCACTTTCTAAATCAAATTAATACAAGGTCTATAATATCCATTTGAGTTTATAAAATGTTAATATTAGTTTACATTTTATAATTATATAGCTATAATGATAAATATAATTATCATTTAGGTAGTGTTATGAAAAAAATTGATGTTAAAATTATAAATAAAAAAGCAGGTGAATTGTTCTATGACAAGGAGCATAACACTTATGCTTTTAACTACACACACCCTAGTAAACCTATCTCTATTATTATGCCATATCGTGCATCCTCTTACATCTGGAAAAATAAACTTCATCCAATATTTGATATGAATATGCCAGAGGGGTATCTTTTTGAGATCCTGAAACAGTATATATCTAAAGAATACGGATATATAGATGATTTTTTGTCATTTTCCTATCTTTGTGCAAACATACAAAGTAGGCTTAACTATGAGAGTTGGTGTAAAAGTAGTGAGATGGAAAGTTTTAAGCTAGAAGATATTTTACATAATGATACTAAAGATACATTTTCCAAACTTATAAAAGTATATCTTAGTAAAAATGCTATAAGTGGGGTACAACCTAAATCACTGGCACTACTAAAAGATAAAGAGTCACTCTCTACTAAAGAGTATATTATAAAAACGTGGGGTGATGAGTATGATCAACTAGCTTTGAATGAATACTTTTGTCTTAAAGCTATAGAAAAAACAGGTATAAAAACTGTAAATATTCAACTATCAAAAAATAATCGTTTTTTAGTAGTGGAAAGATTTAACTATGATAAAAATATAGATGAATTTTTAGGTTTTGAAGAGATATTGTCATTGCTTGGAAAAAACAAAGAGGAAAAATACAGTGGCTCTTATGAAAGAGTTGCTAGAATAATCTACAGTGTAGTAACAAACAAGTTAGAGTCTATGAAAAGTTTTTATACTGTTGTAGTTATGAATTATCTTCTTAAAAATGGTGATGCACATCTAAAAAACTTTGGTGTTCTTTATACAAATGATTTTAAAAAAATATACTTTTCTCCAGCTTATGATGTAGTAAACACTACGGCTTATTATTATAAAGATAGACCTGCACTTACAATGTTTGGAAAAAAAATGTGGTTTGGTAAAAAAGAACTTTTAAAGTTTGGAGTCCAAGAGTGTTATCTATCTCAATGTGACGCTGATAAAGTTTATACAAAATGTATAGATAGTTTAAAAAATACTATAGTTGAAATTGAAGATTATTTACAAAAAAATAGTGATTTTAAAAATATTGGTTCAAAGATGTTGGATGTCTTTAGATTTTCACTAGATGAAAAAACATATAAGGAGTTACCAAATGAACTTACACAACATTGGAGATAAGGTAAAAACTCTTCGTAAAGAACAAAAGATGACTCAAGAGGAGTTGGCAACCTTGGCTGGGATTAGCCGTGTAACACTTGGAAAAATTGAGAAAGGTTACTTTGGAAGTGTTTCTATAAAAACTTTAGATATTATCCTAAGTGCTTTGGGGTATGAGATAGATATAAAAATGAAAAGTGGTTTTGGATTGGGTGTTTTGGGTGAGTTGTAAAAGGTAATTTTTTTATATAGCCTTATCTTCATTTTTTTTTGTTAAAATTTCAAAAATATTTCAAAAGGTCTTTAATTTGAAGAGAGCTCTATTAAGTGTTAGTGATAAAAATGGTATAGTTGAGTTTGCTCAAAACTTAGTAAAAAATGGTTATGAGATTATCTCAACTGGTGGAACATTTAAGATGTTAAAAGAATCTGGTGTATCTGCTATAGAGATAGATGAGGTTACTAAGTTTCCTGAGTGTTTTGAGGGGCGTGTTAAAACTCTTAACCCTTATGTTCATGGTGGTATCTTACATAGAAGAGATAAACAATCACATCTTGATCAGGCTAAAGAGCTTGGTGTTGAATCTATTGATCTTGTTTGTGTAAACCTTTACCCATTTAAAGCAACTATAGAGCGTACTGATGATTTTGATGAGATTATAGAAAACATTGACATTGGTGGGCCTGCTATGGTTAGAAGTGCTGCTAAAAACTTTGATAGTGTTATTATAGTTACTGATGTAAATGATTACGCTCCTATTATAGAAAAGATAGAAAGTAATACAAACACTAAAGATTTTAGACGCTCACTTATGATCAAAGCGTATGAGCATACTGCTGCTTACGACTCTATGATTGCTAACTATATGAACGAGCGTTTTAACGAAGGTTTTGGTGAGAAGCAGTTTATAGTTGGTGATAAGGTTATGAACACTCGTTATGGTGAAAACCCACACCAAAAAGGTGCATTATATGAGTTTGATACACATTTTAGAGACAACTTTACAACTCTAAAAGGTGAGGCATCTTTTAACAATATAAATGACATAAGTGGAGCAGTAAAAATCGCTGCATCATTTGGTGATGATAATGCTGTATGTATCTCTAAACATGGTAATCCTTGTGGTTTTGCCATAAAAGATACACTTTTTGAAGCTTATACTGAAGCGTTAAAATGTGATCCTGTTTCAGCTTTTGGTGGTGTTGTAGCTGTTAATGGTGTTGTTGATTTAGAGATGGCTATAAAGATGAATGAAATCTTTTTAGAAGTAGTTATAGCTGGACGCATAACAAAAGAGGCTCAAGATGAGTTTTCAAAGAAAAAGCGTATTAAACTTTTTGAGTATGGTTCAGATAAAATTATCTTAAGTGATGATAAAAAATCTTTTAAACATGTTAATGGTGGATTTGTATTTCAAGACGCTGATGTTGTAAAAGATGAAGAGGTTAGAGATGCTAAGTTAATGACTTCAAACAAAGCAAGTGAGCAAGAGCTTAAAGATTTAGAGATAGCTTATAAAGTTGCATCACTTACAAAATCTAACTGTGTTGTTTATGTTAAAAACTCTGCAATGGTTGCTGTTGGTATGGGTATGACATCTAGGGTTGACGCGGCTCAATGTGCACTTAAAAAAGCAAAAGAGATGGGACTAGATGTTAGTGGAGCAGCACTTGCAAGTGAAGCATTTTTCCCTTTTAGAGACTCAATAGACGCAGCAGCAACTGCAAATGTTAGTGCAGTTATTGAGCCTGGTGGAAGTATTAGAGATGATGAGATTATAGAGGCTGCAAATGAGCATGGTATGTCACTTTATTTTTCTGAAACTCGTCACTTTTTACATTAGAGTTTTTTCTTCTACTCCCCAAACTTCAGCTTGGGGATACATACATCACTTACAAATGTAAAAAAATGGTGCACTTTTAGATTGCACTATAAGTGAGGCTTAAAAGATTCACTTGTTCTTAATCAGTTTATCTAGCAGAACTAAACTCCCACTTTCCTTATTCTAAAATCAGTTTTTTTTGGAAGTGAGACTTCAGTCTCGCCAAAAAGCTCAAATCCTCTAAAACAAAGCATTCCCTAAACATAACCACGCAGGAAACAAAACTTCACTCTCACCCAACTCTCAAACCCCTAAAACAACATCCAAAGCCTCCCCATAAGAAACACCACCATTCTCCAACCCCATCATCTTCTTAAACTGCTTAGGCTTCCTCTTTTCTAACCGAGTAAAACGATTATCATCCTTACCCTCAAACTGAACACCAAACGCACAATAAGCACAACCAGTCCTCTTTTCACCCTTTACTATCTCATCATCTATAAGAACATCATCATATATCTTAGAGTATTCTAATTTATACTTT